>NZ_JBSFNE010000009.1:0-446915 GCF_053586935.1 Nonomuraea sp. NPDC003727 | reverse complement strand
TGTACGAGGAGACGCGGCGCAGGGAGACGTGGTTGCAGGCCTCCTCGGAGATCACCACCAGCCTGCTGTCGGGAGCCGCCTCGCACGACGTGCTCAGCATGCTGGCGTCGAGCGCCAAGGCGATGACCGACGCCGACGACGTCCTGGTCATGCTGCCCGACGACGCCGGGCAGAACCTGACGATCGAGGTCGCCGAAGGCCGGCAGGCCGAAGATCTCCGCGTCTCCTCGGTTCCCGTGGACGGCAGCGTCACCGGCCATGTCTTCACCACCGGCGAGCCGTTGATCGAGATCAGCTGGCACCTGCCGGCGGAGTCGCCGCTCAGCCGGCTGGGCGCGGGCCCGGCGCTCGTCGTGCCGCTCGGCGCGCCGCAGTCCTTGCGGGGCGTCATCGCCATGGTCAAACGGCCAGGACGGCTGCCGTTCGCCCGCGGTGACCTGGCGATGATGATGGCCTTCTCCGGACAGGCGGCCATCGCGCTCGAACTGGCCGAGACCCGCAGGGACGCCGAACGGCTGCGCCTGCTGGAGGACCGCGACCGCATCGCCAAGGACCTGCACGACGTGGTCATCCAGCGGCTGTTCGCCACGGCCATGACCCTGATGGGCGGGTTGCGGATGGTCGAGCGGCCGGAGGCGGCGGCGCGCGTCCAGCAGGCGGTCGACGACCTGGACGAGACGATCCGGCAGATCCGCTCGACCATCTTCGCCCTCCAGGTCTCCAGGGGGCCGGAGGCGCCCAGCCTCCGCGCCCAGATCGTCGAGATGGTCGAGGACGCCCGCGGCCACCTCGGCTTCATGCCGGGCTTGCGGATGGAAGGCCAGGTGGATCACCAGATTCCCGAGCAGGTGGCCGAGCACCTGCTCGCCGTCCTGCGCGAGACCCTGTCCAACGTGGTACGGCACGCCAAGGCCACCAGGGCGGACGTCGGCGTGATCGTCGCCGACGACACGCTGACCCTCGTCGTCGAGGACAACGGGGTCGGCATCCAGGAGGAGGGCAGGCGTAGCGGGCTGCGCAACCTCGAGGAGCGGGCCGCCCGGTGCGGTGGCGTCATGGAGGTCGGCTCGCCGGCCACGGGCGGCACCCGCATCCACTGGAGCGTGCCGCTGTAGCCGCCCGCTCCCAGGGGCCGAAGGTCACCCGCTTCGGGGACCTCCGCCTCCTCCCGCCTGGCCACGCGGCTGCCAGGCTGAGGGGAGGAGAAGGAGGCTGCCATGACGAACGCGAAGACGATCGTCGCAGGGACGGACGGATCCCAGCCGGCGTCGAGAGCGGTCGAGTGGGCCGCGGCCGACGCGGGCCGCAGGAAGCGCGCACTGAGGATCGTCCACGTGTGCGAACGCTGGGGCGTACCGGAGCAGACAGTGTCGTGCCAGGAGTCGCTGGCGGCCGACGCCGAGCGGGCGCGCCTGGCCGCTCCCGGCGTGCGGGTGACGACGGAGCTGCTGCCCGGGCACGTCGTCGAGACGCTCCTGGGCGAGGCCGCCGCCGCCGAGTCGATCGTGCTGGGCAGCAGGGGGCTCGGCGGGTTCGGCGCGCTGCTGCTGGGCTCGGTCGGGCTCGCCGTCGCCGGGCACGCGGACGTGCCGGCCGTCATCGTGCGCGAGCCGGAACGGCCGGAGCACGGCGAGGTCGTGGTGGGCATCGACGGGTCGGAGCACTCCGAGGCGGCCCTGGACTACGCGCTCGAGCAGACGCTCGCGCGGGGCGTCCGGCTGCACACCGTGCACGCCTGGCAGATGCCGGTCACCGCGCCGTACGCGACCGGCTACGGCGACATCGCGGACCGGGTGGCCGAGGACACCGCCGACCTGGTGCGCAAGCGGGTGGCGCGGTGGCGGGACGAGCACGGCCACATCGAGGTCAAGGAGTCGTTCCTGTGCGAGCATCCGGTCGCCGCGCTGGTCGACGCCTCCCGGACGGCCGCCCTGGTCGTGGTCGGGTCCCGGGGAATGGGCGGGCTCGCCTCCGCCGTGCTCGGCTCGGTCAGCCACGGCCTGCTCCACCACGCCCACTGCCCCGTCGCGGTGGTCCGCCCGCGCAAGGAGCCCACCGGCTGACGGCGCCCGGGCCGATCGCGGTCGACCGGGAATTTGCCGTCCGGGAGCTGGACACCCGCTTGCCCGAGGGGGTAGCACGGGACAAGGGGTGGTGGACATGGCCACTGTCGACACATCGGTGAGCCCGCCCGCGCGAGTGGCGGATCCCGGCGAGGGCATCTCGCTGGACGAACTCCGGCTCGCGGCGCGCAACCACGGCATGCCGCTGGAGGCGCTGCGCTACGACGTCACCCCGGTGGGCCTGCACTACCTGCTGATCCACTACGACATCCCGTACCTCGACCCCGGTGAGTGGCGGCTGCGGATCGACGGCCACGTCCGGCACCCGCTGACCCTCGACCTCGCCGCGCTCCAGGCCAGGCCGCAGGTCACCCAGCGCGTCACCATGGAGTGCGCCGGCAACGGCCGGGCCCGGCTCGACCCCCGGCCGATCAGCCAGCCCTGGCTGGACGAGGCGGTCGGCACGGCCGAGTGGACCGGCACCCCGCTGGCGTCGCTGCTGCGCGAGGCGGGCATCCGGGACGGCGGCGCCGACGTGGCGTTCACCGGCGCCGACCACGGCGTCGAACGCGGCGTCGAGCAGGACTACACGCGCGGCCTGCCGCTGGCCGAGGCGCTGCGCGAGGACGTGCTGCTGGTGCACACGATGAACGGGCAGCCGCTGCCGCCGCAGCACGGCGCTCCGCTCCGCCTGCTGGTGCCCGGCTGGTACGGCATGGCCCAGGTGAAATGGCTCGTGCGCGTCTCGGTGCTCGACACGCCGTTCCAGGGCTTCCAGAACGCCACGGCGTACCGGATCAAGCAGGGACCGGACGACGTGGGCGAGCCGGTGACCAGGATCAGGCCGCGTGCGCTCATGCGGCCTCCCGGCTTTCCCGACTTCCAGACCCGCGAGCGCGTCGTCGACCGCGGCGTCCACGAGCTGATCGGCCGGGCCTGGTCGGGGCGGGGAGCGGTGACGCGGGTCGAGGTCAGCGCCGACGGCGGGGCGACCTGGTCGGCGGCCGAGCTGGATCCGCAACCCGGCCGGTACGCCTGGCGGGCCTGGCGGTGGACGTGGCACGCGCAGGAGCCGGGACGCCACGAGCTGTGCGTCAGGGCGCGCGACGCCGCCGGCGACGTCCAGCCGGTCGAGCAGCCGTGGAACCGCCAGGGCATGGCCAACAACCAGGTGCAGCGGGTCCCGGTCCTCGTGCGGTGACGGCCGCCCGCGGACCACCCCACCAGGGAGATCGCCGGACCGCGAGATCACCGGGCCACGAGATCACCGGGCCACGGCCACCGGGCAGCGCGCGCGGTGCAGGACGCCGTGGCTCACTGAGCCGAGCAGCGCGGCGGACTTCACGCCACCGCGGCCCCTGCTGCCCACCACGAGCAAGCCGGCCCGTTTGGCGGCGGTGACCAGGGCGATGATCGGCGGAGCGCACACCAGGTCCTCGATCACCTTCACGTCGGGCCGTTCCGCGCGCCACGGGGCGACCAGGTCACGCAGGGCGCGGGTCTGGGCCTGCAGCGCCGCGTCCCTGTCGAAGGAGATGAAGTGGACGGGGACCTGCCACGCGTGCACGACGCGCAGCGGCACGCGGCGCCGCGCGGCCTCGGTGAAGGCGTGCGCCAGCGCGGGCCTGCTGGCCTCCGAGGCGTCCACCCCCACCACGACCTCGTCGCCGGCCGGCGACGCCTCGCGCGCCACGACCACCACGCCCCGCGCATGGCTGACGACTCCCAGGCTCACCGAACCGAGGACGGCGCCCGCGAGGGCGTTCAGCCCGCGGGTGCCCACCACCAGCTCGGCCGCGTCCTTGGACAGGACGCTCAGCTCGGCCACGGGATGCCCGACGGCCAGCTGGGTCGTCACCGCCAGGCCGGGCCGGTTGTCGCGCACGTCCCTGGCGGTGTGCTCCAGCAGTGCCTGGCCGGCCTTCGTCAGTTCGTCCTGCAGGTTCATGGACGAGAAACGAGGCGTGCTGTAGCGGGCGTAGTCGACGACATGGACGACATGCAGCCGAGCCCCCTTGCGCTCGGCGTCCTCGGCCGCCCATGCGACCGCGACGGCCGCGTCCGGCGAGCCGTCCGTCCCGACAACGATCTGCTCGGTCATGTCACGCCCTCCTTTCCTTCTCCACGGTGCGACCGTTCGGGAGAGAAGGGCAGGGTCGAAGGGCCCTACCCGCGCGGACCAACGGCACCGGCCCCGCGTCCGGCCCCGGCACCCCGCGGGCGGGACGAAAGTCCTGCCCATCGGGGACCTTCGCCCCCAGCCGCGCCACCGTCCGCGCGGTGCCATGGAGCCATGACCGAAGACCGCGCCGTGCCGCCCGTGGCGGACCCGTCATGAGCGTCGTCGTGGCCCCGCCGGGCCTGACCGACCGGGCCAGACACGACTGGGCCGTCCTGCAGACCCCGACGCCCGAGCCGCGCCCGTTCGACCCCGCCGAGGCGCACGCGCTCCCCGACCCCGCCAGGCGCTGGCTCACCCGCGCCGTACGGTCGGGCACGCCCCTGCGGACCTCCGTCGTGCTCGGCAGCCACGGCGCGATCAAACTCGGCACCTCCTGGCGCGACTTCCACGCCCGGCAGGCGCTCGCCCCGCTGACCGGCTACGTCTGGGCGGCCGGCACCCACCTGGTGACCGGCTTCGACCGCTACCTCGACGGGTCGGCGCAGATGCGGTGGCGGCTGCTCGGCCTCTTCCCGGTGATGTCGGACGACGGCCCCGGCGTGGCCCGCAGCGCGCTCGGCAGGCTGGCGGCCGAGTTCGTCATGGTGCCCGCCGTCGCGCTCGACCCCGCGGTGCTGTGGAAGCCGGTCGACGAGCGGCGGGTCGTCGCACGCGTCCACGACCACGACGTGACCCTGACCGTCGCGCCCGACGGCCGTCTGGAGTCGGTCCACCTCTCCCGCTGGCACGAGGATCGCTACGAGAGGTTCACCGCCACGTGCGCGGCCGAGACGACGTCCGGCGGCTTCACGATCCCGGGCGAGCTGCGATGCTCATGGGAGGACGAGGACTTCATCTGGTTCGTCGTGGACCAGGCGATCTTCCGCTGAGCGCCGGCTCAGGCCCGGCCCACCACGTCGATCACCTGGCGGGCGATCTCCCACTCCTCGTCGGTGGGCACGACCATGACCGCCACGTCGGCCTCCGGCGGGGAGACGAAGGTCTCGCCGGCCTGGTTGCGCTCCGGTGAGACGGCGATCCCGAGGCGGTCCAGGCCGGACAGCGCGGCCGCGCGCGTGCCGTCGTCGTGCTCGCCGATCCCGCCGGTGAAGACGATCGCGTCGACCCGGCCGAGGACGGCGTAGTAGGCGCCGACGTACTTGCGGATGCGATAGGCGTACACCCGGCGGGCCAGCACGGCGGCCGGATCGCCCTCGTCGGCCGCCTGCCGTACGCGGCGCATGTCACCGGCTCCGGCCAGCGCCAGCAGGCCGCTGTCGCGGCTGAGGGCGTCCTCGACGTCGCGCACGTCCATGCCCGCGACCCGGGACAGGTAGCCGGGCAGCGCGGGGTCGACGTCGCCCGAGCGGGTGCCCATCACCAGGCCTTCCAGCGGCGTCAGCCCCATCGAGGTGTCGACGCTGCGCCCGCCCGCGACGGCCGTGGCGCTGGCGCCGTTGCCCAGGTGCAGCACGATCAGGTTGACCTCGTCGAGCGGCCGGCCGAGCAGCCGGGCCGCCTCGCGCGAGACGTAGGCGCAGGACGTGCCGTGGAACCCGAAGCGCCGCACGCCCCAGTCGCGGGGGACGGCGTAGGTGTGCGCCTCGGCCGGCAGCGTGTGGTGGAAGGCGGTGTCGAAGACGGCCACCTGCGGCACCCCGGGATAGGCGGCGGCGACGAGGCGGATGCCGGTGAGGTTGGCCGGATTGTGCAGCGGCGCGAGGGGGGTGAGCTCCTCGATCGCCGCCGTCACCCGCTCGTCGACCAGGACGGGCTCGCGGAACCTGGTGCCGCCGTGCACCACGCGGTGACCGACGGCCCTGGGCCTGACGTCCTCCAGGGACTCCAGCATGGCCGAGACCGCCGCCCCGTGGTCGTCGACGTTCTCGGTCAGCCCGCGCCTCAGCCGGGTCCCCTTCTCGACATCGATGACCTCGTACTTCAAGGACGAGGAGCCGGTGTTGAGCACCAGGACGCTGATCACTGGATCACCCTACTTCGGTCCTCCGTGTTCGAGGACCTTCGCCTCTGTCGCTGCGGGGGGCTTCGGCGGTGCGATGGGGAAGACGAAGGAGGAGCCATGATCGTTGCTGGGTTCGACGGTTCGGCCGCGGCGAAGGCCGCCGTGGAGTGGGGCGCCGACGACGCGCTGCGCCTGGGCGTACCGCTGCGGATCGTGTACGCGGTGGACCGCTGGCCGTACCAGATCGCGGCGTTCCCGGCGCAGGAGTGGCCGGACACCCTGATCCAGGCGGGGCAGAAGCTGCTGGCCGAGGCCGAGGCGGTCGTACGGGCGCGCCGGCCCGAGGTGACGGTGGACACGCGGCTGGTCCAGGGCTCTCCCTCGGCCGTCCTGGTCGAGGCCGCGGGCGAGGCGGCCGAGGTCGTGGTCGGCAGCAGGGGCCTGGGCGGTTTCACGGGCATGCTGCTCGGCTCGGTCAGCATGCACGTGGCCGGTCACTCGCCCTGCCCCGTGGTCGTGGTACGCGATGCTCCGGAGCCGGCGCGGGGCGAGATCGTGGTGGGCGTGGACGACGCGCCGGGCGGCGAGCCGGCGCTCGCCTACGCGTTCGAGCAGGCGAAGCTGCGCGGCAGCAGGCTGCGCGCGCTGCACGCGTGGGAGCTGCCGGTGCACGTCTACTCTCCCGGGCTCGTCTACGACCTGGACGAGATCAGGGAGCGGCAGCTGAAGGTCGTCGCCGAGACGATCGCCGCCTGCCGGGCGAACCACCCGGAGGTCGAGGTCGTCGAGGACGTCAGGCAGGCGCACCCGGTGCAGGCGCTCACCGAGGCGTCGGCACAGGCCGATCTGGTGGTCGTCGGCAGCCACGGCAGGAACCCCGTGGAGCGGGCGCTGCTCGGCTCGGTCAGCAGGGGCGTGCTGCACCACGCCACCTGCCCGGTCGCCGTCGTCCGCACCGCCTGAGAGCCCCCGGCAGGGCGGCCTCCGTGAAGCTCAGCGCTTCACGGGGGTGCCGGCGTCGATCAGACGGCTTGCTTCATGATGTTGTGGGCGTCGTGGCCGGCGGTGGGTTCAGGCACCGGTGATCCTCCGTAGGACGGCGGTGTAGGTGGCGAACGCGGCCCTGCCCTCGTCGGTGAGGGACAGCGAGGTGCGGGGCCGCTTTCCCACGAAGCCCTTGGACACCTTCACGTAGCCCGCCTCCTCGAGGACGAGCACGTGCTTGGACAGCAGGGAGTCGCTGACCTCGATCGTCTCCTTGAGAAAGCGGAAGTCGGCCCGGTCTGCGGCGGCGAGCGCCGCCATGATCGACAGGCGGACGGGGGCGTGGATGATCTCGTCGAGATCCTGCCGTGGGTGGGTGCTCATCGTGTCCTCATCAGCCGCCAGGCGGCGTAGAGCATCGGCAGCCCGCTGGCCGCGCTGAGCGCGACGCCGGTCACCATCCACGACGGAGGCAGGGGCGCGGGGCCGTACATGTACTCAACTCTCATTCACGTAGATGCCTCGCGGTTGAGGGTCGCGGTTGAGGACCAAGGTCCCTATCCACGCGGCGGCGGCCGGACGAGTGTGGCGGGTATGAAGGACATCGACGCCTACTGGCGTGCGGCGAACTACCTTTCCGTCGGGCAGATCTACCTGCTGGACAACCCGCTGCTGCGGGAGCCGTTGAGGCCGGAGCACGTCAAGCCCCGGCTGCTGGGTCACTGGGGGACCACACCGGGGCTGAACTTCTGTTTCGCCCATCTCAACCGGATCATCGCCGAGCGTGACCAGGAGATGATCTATGTCGTGGGCCCGGGGCACGGGGGGCCGGCGGCGGTGGCGCACGCCTGGCTGGAGGGCTCCTACAGCGAGCGGTATCCGGACGTCTCGCAGGACGAGGCGGGGATGCGCAGGCTGTTCCGCCAGTTCTCCTTCCCCGGCGGCGTCCCCAGCCACGTCGCGCCGGAGACGCCCGGCTCGATTCACGAGGGCGGCGAGCTCGGTTACTCCCTGGCGCACGCCTACGGCGCCGCCTTCGACAACCCGGACCTCGTCGTCGCCTGCGTGGTGGGGGACGGCGAGGCGGAGACCGGCCCGCTGGCGGCCAGCTGGCACTCGGGCAAGTTCCTCGACCCGGCGCGGGACGGTGTGGTGCTGCCGATCCTGCACCTGAACGGCTACAAGATCGCCAACCCGACGGTGCTGTCCCGGATCCCCGAGGCTGAGCTGCTGAAGCTCATGGAGGGGTACGGCTACCGCCCGCACGTCGTCGGCCCGTCCCACGAGGAGATGGCCGCGACGCTCGACGTGGTCTTCGACCAGATCCGCGACTTCAGGGACGGGCAGGCCGGCAGGCCACCGATGATCGTGCTGCGGACGCCGAAGGGCTGGACGGGACCCGCCGTCGTGGACGGCGTCCAGGTCGAAGGCACCTGGCGCGCCCACCAGGTGCCGCTCGCCCAGGTGCGCGAGAACCCCGAGCACCTGGCGCTGCTGGAGGAGTGGATGCGCTCCTACCGGCCCGAGGAGCTGTTCGACTCCGAGGGACGGCCGATGCCGGAGGTGCTGGCGACCGTCCCGCGCGGAGAGCGCAGGATGAGCGCCAGCCCGCACGCCAACGGCGGCGAGCTCCTCACCCCGCTGCGCCTGCCCGACTTCAGGGACTACGCGGTGGAGGTGGCCGAGCCCGCCACGCGGACCAGCGAGCCCACCCGCGTCCTCGGCGGTTTCCTGCGCGACGTCATCGCCCGCAACCCGCGCACCTTCCGGCTGATGGGCCCGGACGAGACCGCCTCCAACCGGCTGTCGGCCGTCTTCGAGACCACGAACCGGGCATGGAACGCCATCCTGCTGCCCGGCGACGACCATCTGGCCCCCGACGGGCGTGTCATGGAGGTGCTGAGCGAGCACCTGTGCCAGGGCTGGCTGGAGGGCTATCTGCTGACCGGCAGGCATGGCCTGTTCACCTGCTACGAGGCGTTCATCCACATCGTGGACGCGATGTTCAACCAGCACGCCAAGTGGCTGCAGACGGCCAGGCGGATCCCGTGGCGGCGGCCGGTGGCGTCGCTGAACTACCTGCTGTCGTCGCACGTGTGGCGGCAGGACCACAACGGTTTCTCCCACCAGGATCCGGGGTTCCTGGACGTGGTGGTCAACAAGAAGGCCGACGTGGTGCGCGTGTATCTGCCGCCGGACGCCAACACGCTGCTGTCGGTCGCCGACCACTGCCTGCGCTCGCGCGACTACGTCAACGTGGTCGTCGCCGGCAAGCAGCCGGTGCTGGACCTGTTCACCATGGAGGAGGCGATCGTCCACTGCACCCGCGGTCTCGGCATCCTGCCGTGGGCCTCCACCGACGCCGGGGCCGAACCGGACGTGGTGCTGGCCTGCGCCGGCGACGTGCCGACGATGGAGACGCTGGCCGCGGCGGCGATCCTCCGGGAGCGGCTGCCGCGGCTGAAGGTGCGGGTGGTCAACGTCGTCGACCTGATGCGGCTGCAGCAGCCGTCGGAGCATCCGCACGGCATGTCGGACGCCGAGTTCGACGCGCTGTTCACCACCGACCGGCCGGTGATCTTCAACTTCCACGGCTACCCGTGGCTGATCCACCGGCTCACCTACCGGCGGCACGGGCACGCCCATATGCACGTGCGCGGCTACAAGGAGGAAGGCACCACGACCACGCCGTTCGACATGGCCATGCTCAACGACATCGACCGCTACCACCTGGTCATGGACGTCATCGACCGCGTCGAGGGCCTCGGCACCGCCCAGGCGCATCTGCGCCAGGACATGGCCGAGGCGAGGCTGCGCGCCCGCGCCTACACCCGCGAGCACGGCGAGGACCCGCCCGAGATCCGGGACCTAAGGCCTGGCCTGGCGGGACGTTCGCCGCTGCCGCCGCGGACCGCGGACGAGCAGGCTGGTAGCCGACCCTAGGAGGAAACCATGGCCATTCAAGTCCAGGACGTCATGGGCCGTGTCGCCATCGCCGTGCTGGAGAGCGCGACGTTCGCCGACATCGTGGCGGCGATGAAGCGTTACGCCGTGGGAGCGGTCACCGTCATCGACGCCGACCGCCGCCCGGTGGGCGTCGTCTCGCAGGACGACCTGCTCCTGAAGGAGATCGACACGGTACGGCACCCCACCTCCATCTTCGAGAGCGCCACGACCCGGGCCGAGCACAAGAAGGCCGCGGGCAGGACCGCCACCGAGCTGATGACCACGCCCGCGATCACCGTCACCCCCGGCACCCTCGTCAAGGACGCCGCCAGGATGATGCACGACAGCCGCATCAGGCAGCTGCCCGTGATCGACGCGGTCACCGGGCGCATGGTCGGCACCCTCCACGAGGCCGACGTGCTGCGCGTCTTCATCCGCCCGGCCGAAGAGCTGGAGGCGGAGGTCAGGCAGCTGATCGGCGCCGGCTTCACGATCACCGTCCACAAGGGGGTCGTCACGGTCGGCGGCCACGTCGAACGCGCTTCGCAGGCCATCGCGCTCGTCGAGCAGATCAGGCGGCTGGAAGGCGTCGTGGACGTGGTCCCCGAGCTGACCTTCCCGCGCGACGACCTCTACCTCGTCCCGCCCCTGATGTGAGAGGTCCCCGGTGAGCACCAGGAACGCCGTCGGCACGGCGGACACCACCGAGTGGGAGGCGCCGGTCCCGTGCTCGGCCCGCATCTCGGCGACCTGGAGGACGACGCGACGCTGGACGCCTTCGACAGGAAGCTGACATGGCTGCGCGACGTCCACGGCATCGAACCCGAACTGGCCGCGCACGATCTGCATCCCGGATACGTGTCCACCAGGCTGGCCCAGCGGTGGCCGCGCCGCGTCGCCGTCCAGCACCACCACGCGCACGTCGTGGCGGTCGCGGCCGAGCACGGGCTGCCCGGACCCTTCCTCGGCCTCGCCTACGACGGAGTCGGGCTCGGCGACGACGGCACGTTCTGGGGCGGCGAGCTGCTGCTGGCCCACTACACCGGATACCGGCGGCTGGGCCGCTTCTCGCACGCGCCGATGCCCGGCGGCGTGGCGGCCGTCCGCCGGCCCGCCCGCATGGCGCTCGGCTATCTCATCGGCGGAGAGACCGCCAGCCCTGCGCCGGTGCCGGGCGACCTGGCCACCGACGCGGCGATCGTCAGGAACCTCATCGCGCGCAACGCCAGATGCCCGGTCTCCTCGAGCGCGGGTCACCTCTTCGCCGCCGCCGCGGCGCTGCTCGGCCTCTGCGACATCACCACCTTCGAGGGCGAGGCCGCCCTCAGGCTCGAACAGTGCGCGACCGGTACGGCCGAGCCGCTCGCCTGGCGGCTCGACTGCAGGGCCGGGCTGTGGGTGTACGACGGCGTCGCGACCCTGCGGACCCTGCTGGCCCGCCTGGAGCCGGCGGGCTTCGACCCGTTCTTCGGCGAGCGGATCCCGGTCAACGACGGCGGGATCAGCTTCGGCCAGGCCGCGATCGCCGCCGCCCGGTCAGCGTCCTGGTCCTGACTGACGCCGCCCAGCAGGCGTTCGTTGTCTCTGGGGTCCGCCGGCCAGACGCCGCTGGTCAGGCGCCGCTGGTCAGGCGCCGCTGGTCAGGCGCCGTCCCATGTCGGCAGGTCGGCCGCCCCGACGTCGTCGCGCCCCCACGTCACCTGGTCGTGGACGGCGACCACGCCGTCGACGTTCTCGGCGTCGCGAACCGCGAGGAGCGCCTCGCTGAGCGTGCCGGTCGTGCCGGTCATCGTGACCACGCCCTGCTCGACGACGACGTCGACCCGCGCCGCGGTGCGCGCCCCCAGCGCCCTGACGACCTCGGCCCTGATGTCCTCGTCCCGGCGGACGAACACCTTGAGCAGGTCGCGCCGGCTGACGACGCCGACGAGCCGGCCGCCGGCGTCCACGACGGGCAGCCGCTTGACCCCGCGGGCGTCCATCAGCCGGGCGGCGCTCACCACGGAGGATCCGGGTGTCGTGACGACCGCGGGAGAGGTCATCAGCTCGCGGGCGGTCTCGCCGGTCGCCTTGCGCGGGGTGCCCGTGCGGTGGCGCAGCCGTGCGCGCAGCGGCGGCCGGTAGACGTCGCCGTAGTAGCGCTCCTTGAACTCCTGCTTGCACAGCAGATCGGCCTCCGACACGACGCCGAGCACATGGCCGCTGTCGTCGACGACCGGGACGCCGCTGACGCCCCGCGCGATGAGCAGCTCGGCGATCACATGGAAGGGGGCGTCGGCTTCGACGGCGGCGACGCCGGTGGTCATCACGTCCTGGACGGTGGCCCTCATGGCGCGCTCCTGCGGGTGACCCGGACGATGCCGGGGACGGTTCTGGCGATCACGTCGGCGACGTCGTCGGCGGGTCCGGCCAGTTCGGCGATGCCGTCCTGGACGTTCACCCCGTCGCCGGGGTACCGAGGGTACTGCTCCCGCAGCGCCGCGAGCACGTCGTCGCGCAGCATCGAGTCGGGGCGGGCGAGCAGCGCCATCAGGTCGCGCCTGCTGACGATGCCGACCAGCGCGTCGCCGCGGATCACCGGCAGGCTCTTGACCCGCTGGCCGACCATGAGCTCGATGGCGGTGGTGACGTCCGTGTTCTCCGTGACGGTGATCACCTTGCCGGTCATCACCTCGCCGACGGTCGACGGCGGGGGCTCGGCCGACCCGTGGACGGGCAGGGCGTGCGCTCGCGGGTCGGGGTCGAACTCGCCGCGAAGCAGATCCAGCTCGCTGACGATGCCGATCACCCGGCCCGCCTCGTCTACGACGGGAGCGGCGGTGATGTCGTGCCCGTGGAGGAGACGGATGGCCCGCCGCACCAGGTCGGTGCGGCGGACGGTGACCACGGGACTGGTCATGACCTCGCGGACGAACATGGCTACCGGCCACCCCGGGCAGGGCTGTCGTCCTCGGCCGAGGCCAGGTCGTCGACCGCGTCGACCATGTCGTTCACTCTGGTGCGCATGATGGCTCCTCCCCATCTCCATCCCAGGCCCGGAAGGGCGGGTGCTGTAGGGTCCGAAGTCCCTGCGTGTCCGCCGTTGGTCAGCGCAGGCGGCGGCGCAACGGCGAGGGCCGGTCCTCGGGCGGGGCCAGCCTGATCCGGGCGTCGACCGTGGCCGCGCCCCGCTCGGTCACGATGACCGGGTTGAGGTCGAGCTCGGCCACCTCGGGCAGGTCGTCCAGCAGCCGGCTCACGCGGGCGATCTGGTCGGTCAGGGCGGCGACGTCCACCGGCGCGGCGCCGCGGTAGCCGTACAGGAGGGGCGCGCAGCGCAGCTCGCCGACCAGCTCCGCGGCCGCGGCCGCGCTCAGCGGCGGCACCCTGAAGGCGCGGTCGGCCAGCAGGTCGGCGGCGATCCCGCCCATGCCGACCATGACCAGCGGCCCGAACGCGGGATAGCTGACGCCGCCGACGATGATCTCCACTCCGGCCGGCAGCTGGCGCTGGACGATCGCGCCGGTCATGCCCTCGACGGTGGCGGCCATCTCGAGGTAGGCCTGCCGTACCTCCTGCCGGGTCCGCAGGTTCAGCCGGACGCCGCCGGCGTCGCTCTTGTGCACCGGCCCCACGGCCTTGAGCACGGCGGGCAGGCCGGTTCGGCCGGCCGCATCGGCGGCGGCCTGCGGACCGTCGGCGGGCAGCGACTCGCACACGCTGATGCCGTAGCAGCCGAGCAGCCGGGCGGCGGCCGCGGGGGAGAGCCACCCCTCGGGCTCGCCGCGCACGATCTTCCGGGCGGTCTCGACGTCGGCGGCCGGCAGCTCGCCGACCGGTTCGGGCTTCCACTCGGCGTAGTGAACGGCGTGGGTGAGCGCGGCCAGGGCCTGCTCGGGGAAGGCGTAGGCGGGCACGCGCCCGTCGATCAGCCCGCCGTGCCCCATGACACAGGCCAGGACGGTGTTGGTCGCCGATCGGGTGGCGGCCGCGATGGCCTCGCGGGTGGCCTCCAGGCCGGATCCGAAGGGAGGGGTGTAGACGACGAGAACGGTGTCCACCTCGGGGCTGGTCGCCAGGGCCGCCACGGCCGCGCCGAGCTGCCGCGCGCTCGCCTCGGCGGTGAGATCCACGGGATTGCCCAGCGCGGCGGCCGGCGGTCCGTCCACCAGCCCGGCCGGCAGCTCGGGGACGACCAGCCCGTACCGCTCGCAGGCGTCGGCCGCCATGGCCTCGGGGCCGCCGCTGTTGCCGACGATCGCCACGCGCCTGCCCCGCGGCAGCGGCTGGTGGGACAGCAGCCTGGCGGTGTCGACCAGGTCCTGCAGCGTGTCGAGCCGGATGACGCCGGAGGCGCGGACCAGGGCGTCGACCGCGATGTCCGGGGTGGCGGCGGCCGCGGTGTGCGAGCGCACCGCCCTGCCGCCCGAGTCGGACCGGCCGCTCTTGACCAGCAGGATCGGCTTGGCGGCCGACACCCTGCGGGCGATGCGGGTGAACCTGCGCGGGTTGCCGAACGACTCCAGGTACAGCGCGATCACCGAGGTGGCGGCGTCGTCGGCCCAGTACTCCAGCAGGTCGTTACCGCTCACGTCCGCCTTGTTGCCGACCGAGACGAAGGTCGAGACGCCGAGCTGGTCCAGCAGGGCCGCGCCGATCGCGCCCGACTGCGACATCAGGCCCACGGGTCCCTTCTCTGGCCGGCGGTCCATGAAGGTGGCGTGCAGGCCGATGGCGGTGTTCGCGATGCCCAGGCAGTTGGGGCCGATCAGGCGCATGCCCGCCGTACGGCAGACCTTCAGCAGGTCCTGCTCGGCCTCGCGGTCGCCGCTCTCTGCGAAGCCCGCGGTCAGCACCACCAGCCCGGCGACCTGGGCCTCCGCACACTCGCGGGCGACCTCCGGCACGCGCGCCGCGGGCACGGCCACGACGGCCACGTCCACCTCACCCGGGATGGCCAGCACGCTGGGGTAGCAGCCGGGGTCTCGCGGATTGACCGGGTAGACCGGTCCTTCGAAGCCGCCTTTGACCAGGTTGTCCAGCACGCGGCGCCCGATCGCGCGGGGATCACGGCTGGCGCCGATCACCGCCACCGAACGGGGTTCGAGCACCCGGGTGATCGAGGCGCGCTCGGCGGCGTGGTCCCGCGCCTCGATGGTGGCCGCCAGCCTGCCGGTCGGCGCGAGGGAGATGCGGATCTGCGTGACGTTGCCGTCGACGTGCCGCCTGACGTCGAGCCCGAGGTCGTTCAGGACCCGCAGCATCCGCACGTTCTCCGACAGGACCTCCGCGCTCAGCTCCTTGACACCGTGGTCGGCGGCGTCGAGGGCGGCGTGCTCCAGGAGCAGCGTGCCCAGCCCGTTGCCCTGGGCGGCGTCGTCGATCAGGATGGCCAGGTCGGCGAGGCCGTCGGTGAGAGGAATGCACTCGACCACCGCCACCAGCCGCCCCCGCAGGGTCGCCACCAGAGCGTGGCCGCCGTAGCCGTCGTCGGTGACCGTGTCCATGTAGGCGTGGGCCGTGGTCCGGCCGCTGGAGAAGAATCGCAGGTAGGCCGAGCGCGGGGAGGACCGGTCGACCAGCTCGTGCAACGCCTGCCGGTCGGAGGGCGCGAGCGGGCGCACATGGGCGATGTCGCCGTCACGCAGCAGCACGTCATAACCGTCAGTCATCGTGAACCTCTCCCAGGGCTCGGCATGGTGCGTGGCGCACCTCCCGCTGACGACACTTCCGCAGGCCGGAGCCGGCCGGGAGTGCCGGAGTACCTGCGCGCAGGGGGCGAAAGTCCCTAGTCGCCGGGGCCCGGCGCCGACGAGGCTGGCGGTATGACGCACAGAGTGAGGGCACGGCCATGAACGTCGTCGTGGGCTATGACGGGTCCGACTACTCCATGCAGGCCCTGGACTGGGCCATGGACGAGGCCGAGCTGCGCAGGCTGCCGCTCACCGTCGCCCACGCCTGGCAGTGGCCGTACGGCGAGGCCGACGAGGAGGCCAAGCTCCACCTGCGCAAGGCCGCCGAGCACGTGCTGTGGCACGGCGCCGACTGCGCCAGGCACGTCAGCTCGGTCGGCAAGGTCGAGACCGACCTGTACGAGGGGAAGGCGGCTGAGCGGCTCGTCACGCTGTCCGGCGAGGCCGACCTGGTCGTCGTCGGCTCGCGCGGCCTGGGCGGGCTCCCGCTCGCCGTCCTGGGCTCGGTGGCCACCCAGGTGGCGACGTACGCGAGCTGTCCCGTCGTCGTGGTCCGCGGTCCGGGCCCGCTGCCGTCGATCGCGCATCCCGGCCCCGTCGTGGCGACCGAGGCCGAGGAGGCCGTCCTGGAGTTCGCCTTCAGGGAGGCGTCGCTGCAGCGGCTGTCCGTGCTCGCCCTCGCACCGCTTCCCGCGACATGGCGGGAGCGATACCCCGAGGTCCCGGCGCACACCGGGACCGAGACGCCGCGGGACGCCAGCCTGCTGGTGGTGGGCCGGCCCCGGCGTGGAGAGCTCGGCCGTCTCGCCGGCACGCTGCTGCGCGACGCCCGCTGCCCGGTCGCCGTCGTCCCGGTGACGCGAGAGGCCACGTCGTGAGCGGCGCGTCGATGACGACGCCGGGCCGCCGGCCGGCAGCGGTGCAGACCGGCGGCGTCGGCACGCGACGGGTGGTGGCGGGCGTGGACGGCTCGACGGCGGCCGGGCAGGCGCTGATCTGGGCCGCGGCGGAGGCCGGCAGGCGAGGAGCCACCCTGGTCGTCGTGCACGCCCTGGAAGGCGTCCCGCCGTACCAGGCTCCCTATGCCCCCGCGTCCGGGCGCGTCGACCGGGAGTGGGCGCGGCAGGAGGGCGGCGCCCTGCTCGACCGGGCGGCGACCGACGCGCGGAGGGATCTGCCGTTCTTGCGGGTAGAGCGGTACCTGGTCGAGCTGCCTGCGGCGAAGGCCCTGCTGGAGTACGCCGCGGGCGCGGATCTGCTGGTCCTGGGCGGGGGAAGGGCGCAGCCGGCGGGCGGCGGCGGCAGGATCGGCGCGACGGCGCTCGACTGCCTGCGATGGGCGCCGTGCCCGGTGGTCATGGTGCCCGCGCCGGGATAGCGCTCGACGCCCACCTCGACGCCCACAGCGCAGGCCGGTCACCCGGTGTCGAAGCGCCGGTCGAGACCGGTGATCCGGATGATCCGCGCGACGTGGCCGGGAACGTTGGCCAGTCGCAGGCGGCCACCCACGCCGCGCGCCCGGTCATCGCCGCGGATCAGCGCGGTCAGCCCGCTGGCGTCCAGGAAGGTGACGTCGTGCAGATCGAGGACGACGTCGGGACGTGACCGGCTCAGCACGTCGGCCAGCAGGCCCTCCAGCCGGCCCGCCGTGGCGATGTCCACCTCGCCACGGCAGGTGACCGTCGTGCTCCCGCCGTCAGGCCGGTACGACAGCTCGAACGGGGCGTGCCGCCGGTGCTGCCCGGCGGGGTCGGTCCTCATCTGAGTCCTCGGCGGCGTGCGCTCGTGGGACGCCGGCCACATCAGGAACCGGTCAGGTTCCGCTGGAGGGCGGCGGTTTCCAGCTCACGTCTGAGCGTCTCCACCTGCTCCTCCAGCGTTCTCACGCGTCTTCTCAGGGCGGCCAGCTCCGCTTCGAACGGGCTGGCGGCGTAGGTGCCGATCGATCGTGCCATGGCGTGGTGGCCTCTCGGGTGCGTGTCGGGCGTCACAGGGTTTTCCTGCCCCCCTCGTTCAAGCGTGCTGGCTCGGTGACATGAACGGCAGGGCCGAAAGTCCCTCGACGTCCGCCGGCCGACCTGTCGGGAGGGTTCGCGCAGGTGCCGGTGGTGCGGGTTCGGAGGGAAGAGGTCTTATGGCCCTACCGCCTCCGGCCTCGCCCTGAGAATGTCGTTGCGGAGCGGGAGGTGGGCAAGAGCATGGGGCTGACCTGGAAAGACGCCGGAGCCACAGCGCTGGCCGGGGCGAACGTGGCCGTCTACGCCGCCTTTCTCTGCGGGGCGCAGGTGCCCGTGGTCCGCACCGTGGGCGGGGCCGCCGCGACGATCGTGCTGGTGGGCCTGGTCGGGGGTTGCGCGCTGGGCAGGGCCGACCGCGACGCCAGGCCCCGCTCGCCCGCCACGCTGTTCTACACGGTCCTGGCCCGCGTGCTGGGAGTCGTCGCGCTCGTGTCGACCGCCATGGTGCTGGTCACCGCCAGCGAGCTGGCCCTCGCGGCGCTCTTCGCCGCCACCATGGCGCTGTGGCTCGGCGCCAGGGTGCGCAACGCGATGGCCCCGTAGCCCCGGCTGTCACGGGTGGGCGTTCGCCGCGCCCGCCGGCTCCGCGATGATCCTGCGCCCCGACACCTGTTCGATGCGGACCACGATGAAGTGGCTCCTGTCGCCCGGCGTCCAGGGGCGGAGCGGCAGCCGCGAAAGCCGAGCCCGCTCGTCGTCGTCCTGTACGGCCCGCGCCCGCCCCACCGCGGTGACCGACCAGCCGGTGTGCGTGTCGCTGTCGAACTCGTCGGCCTCGAATGCCACCACGGCCTGCCTGGTGGCCGCCGCCAGCTTCGACCCGAGGTTGGTCCTGATCACGATGGAGGCGTCGTCGAGGTAGAAGTTGACCGGCTGCACCGCCGGCAGCGCGTGGTCGGTGAAGACGATGCGCCCGATGTCGGCCGACGCCAGCAGCTCGAGACACTCCTCCGTGGAGAGGACTTGAAGGCCGGAGTCGTCTGTCTGCATGACATCCAGCCTGGCCGCTGGGGCGCCGGCCGGTGCAGAGGCGAAAGTCCCGACCTTCCGGGCGTCACGGGCATTCAGCCGTCCGTGGGGCCGAGGCCGTTCAGAGCGCGTGGATGCGCCGCCCGGTGATCTGCGCCGGGACGACGCGGATGTAGAGCTCCCGCTCGCCGCCGGCCCACGGCGTCACGTCGACCTGCGGGACCTGGTCGGGGCTGAGGTGGTGGGCGGCTCCCTGGATGAGCACGCTCCATCCCTCGCGCCTGGCCTCGTCGATCCTGTCCACCTCGAAGCCGATCTTGATGTCCACCCCTTCGAGCCCGGTGCGGAGGTCCTCGTCCATCGGCCCGCCGTACCGGGTTCTGAAGATCACCGAGTCGTCCACGAACTGGTAGTTCACCGGCAGCACGGTGGGCCCGCGCAGCCCGCTGAAGGCGACGCGGCCGATGCCGCCCGGCGCGATGAGCCGCTTGCACTCCTCCTCGTCCAGGACCTCCACCGTCGGACGGGCCGTCGCCGGGCCCTTCCCCGGCGGGCGGTCCGTGCCGCCGCCGAGCAGCTCGTCCACGCTGGTCCCGAGGGCTTCGGCCAGGCGGATGAGCGTCTCCCTCGTGGGTGTGCCTGCGGACTCCTCCAGGTAGCGGAGGTAGCCGGCCGTCAGCATCGTCCGGTCGGCGAGCTGTTCGTAGCTGAGCCCGAGGCGTTCGCGGTGGTGTGCGATGCGGCGTCCGAGGTCGCTTCCCGCGGTCATGGCCACTCCTTGTCGGAAGGTGAAGGTACGGCGTGCGCCACGAAGAAGGCACGTGGCCGTCGGCCCCGGCTCCCCGTGGCGGCCCGGTCGATCAGGCGAGCACCCCGGGCGGGCACCACGGCGCTCGAGTCGAGCCGTGGCCGGTCCGCTCCACGTCGTGGTGGCTGGTCCGCGGGATCAGCTCCGGCTTCGCCTCATAGCCTAACCCGCGGGGTTGAACAGCGGTTCCTCGGCCGGGACCGGTGGCCGAGGGCGTGCCCCGGCCGCGCGCGGTGCCGCGGCCTGCGCCGCGGGCACGTGGAGGAGTTTCGCCGCCCGCAGGAACATGGCGGGATCCGGCTTGCCGGGCAGCGCGAACCTGGCGAGGTCCTCGCCGTCGACCACCACGTCGAACAGGTGCATCAGACCCGCGGACGTGACCACGGCCCTGCCGTGCCGGCTCGCGGAGACGACGGCGGTGAGGCAGCCGCGCCGCCGCAGCTCCCGCAGAAGCACGGCGGAAGGGCGCGGAACGTCCGCGCAGGAAGCCGTCGAAGACGTGCTTCCACGCCGCCGCGTGCAGGCGCGCGGTGTCGGTGACGACCCCGTCGGTGTCGAAGACGGCAGCGCGGATCCTGGTGAGGTCGATGACGGCCATGGCACGACGCTACGTGCGCGCCGGCGGTCCGCACACGGGCGTTGGACCCGTCGCGAGGGAACCTCCGGCCCTGTCGCCGCCGGCGGCACGGTGTTCCGATCGGCCCGCGCGCCTGCTGATCAGCAGGAGCTGCCCGGACGTCGTCACCAGGTCCGCCGCCTTGGCCCGGAGGCCGGACAGCCACCCGGTCGCGCCCGCCGCCGTCCGCAGGGACGTGCGGGCGATCAGCCTGGTACGGCCGTCGCCGAGGTCGCGCAGCACGGCCGAGCGGATGACCGTGGTGCCGCCGGTGTCACGGGTGAGCACCAGCGCCCGCCCCGGCTCGACCCGGGCCACGGTGCAGCCGATCCGCGCCAGCCGTCCGGGCACCGTCACGCCGACCTCCGGCTCGGGGAAGGAATCGGCCGCGAACCCGGTCACCGGCATCAGCCCCGGCTCGGGCCGGGCGCCCGCCGTGAACCCGGTCACCCGCGCCGGTTCCCGCTCGGGCCGGGCGCTCGCCGCGAACCCGGTCACCCGCAGCAGCTCAGGCCACACCGCCTTCGGCGGCGCCTGCAGCGTCACGGCCCTGGTGGCGCGCGGCGCGGCCGTACCCAGGTCGTCGCCGGGCATCGGCGCGTACTCCTCGACGATGGTGGCTCCCCAGCGCCGCAGCCACGGACGGGCCGCGAGCACGGCGGCCGCCGCGGCGGCGAGCAGGATCGTCCTGACCTTCATGTCCGCCTCTCCTTCAGTACCGAACCCCGACAGGCCCGGCCGGACCCGCCGCCCGCGCGACCCGTCGGGCCCGTCCCGGCGCACCGGTTCCCGATCGCCCACAGGTCCGCACGGCCCGAGGCCGGAAGCCCCGAGCGGCCCCGGTCACCGCGTTTGACGGATGACCGCCAGCGGCCCCGGGGCGTGATGCAGCATGGCGTGGCTGACCGAGCCGAGCGCCATTCCCGCCAGCCCGCCACGTCCACGCGATCCGACCACCAGCAGATCGGCGGCTCGCGCCGCCGCCCGCAGCGCGTCCACCGGGTGGCCCTGCACGATCTCCTCGATCACCTTGACGTCCGGGTAGCGCTCGCACCAGCCCGCCAGCGCCTCCTTGAGCTGCCTGAACTCGTGCTGCTCGGTCTCGCGCCAGTCGCCCGGCACGGGCTGGATGCCGCCGCCGGTCTCGTACCGGTTCCAGACGTGGACGGCGCGCAGATCGGCCTGGCGCAGCGCCGCCTCCGCGAAGGCGAACTCCAGCACGTGTCCGGACTGCGCGGTGCCGTCGATGCCGACGACGATCTCCCCGTTGGTCACGGCGGGAGACTCCCGCACCACCACGACATCGCAGGAGGCGTGGCCCGCGACGCCGTACGCGACCGAGCCGACCAGCAGCCCGCGCACGGCGCTCAGCCCGTGGTTGCCCACCACGAGCAGCTCCGCCTGCGCGCCCTCACGGATCAGCGCTTCCCGCGGGTCGCCCGGCAGGATCGCCGTCTCCACCGTCAGCGTCGGCTCCAGCCGGCGTGCCCGGTCGGCACCCGCCTCCAGCACCGCCTCGGCGCCCTGGCGCATCCACTGGGCGATCTCCGAGTAGCGGCCATGGTCGGTCTCGCACGCCCATGCGTAGATGGCGTGCGCCACGCGCAGCGGCACACCGCGCAGCGCGGCCTCCCGCGCCGCCCAGGCCACGGCCTCCAGACCGGCGCGCGAACCATCGACACCGACCACGATCATGACGACTCCCTGACACGTCTGTCCGTAAGATGACCTTCTCCATGAGACGGCCCGGCGGCGGTCACGCGGTAGTGCCAAAGGTCCTCACTCTGGGCGTCTCACCGTGGCAGGGTCTCCCGCATGCGCACCGCCACCACCACGCCGGAGGCGGCCGTGATGGCGGCGATCACCCAGACGGCCGCGCGGACGCCGTACAGGTCGGCGAGCACCCCGGCGAGCAGGGCGCCCACGGCGAAGCCCCCGTCCCGCCACAGCCGGTAGACGCCCACGGACCTGGCGCGCCACGAGGGATGGGCGACATCGCCCACCGCGGCGAGCAGGGTGGGGTACACCATCGCGGTGCCCGCGCCGATCAACGCGACGGCGAGCAGCCATCCGGTGAAGTCGTTCACCGAGGCGACGATGCCCAGCGCCAGCGCCTGAACGAGCATGCCGGCGGTGATGAGGTGCTTACGGCCGACGCGGTCGGACAGCGCGCCCGTGAGCATCTGCCCGGCGCCCCAGACGGCCGGCAGCACGGCGGTGAGCACGCCGATCTGCGACAGGCCGAGACCGCCCGCGGCGAACAGCAGGGGGAACAGCCCCCAGGCCAGGCCGTCGTTGAGGTTGTTCACCAGACCTGCCTGGCTGGCGGCCGACAGGGACGGGTCCTTGAAGCTCGTCGTGAGGAAGATCTGCCACGTTCGCATCTCATGGCCGTGGGCGTGGCTCGCCTCGAGACGCGCGTGCCCATGCGTCTCCTTCACCAGAAGGGCGGACAGGCCGAGGCCGAGGGCCGCGTAGGCGAGCCCGAGCAGGAAGGGCGCCGGGCGCAGGCCGTACCGCTCGGCGAGGTAGCCGGTGACGAGCGCGGTGAGGGCGACCGCGACATAGCCGGCCGCCTCGTTCAGCCCCATGGCCAGGCCGCGACGCCGCGGGCCGACGAGATCGATCTTCATGATCACTGTCGTCGACCAGGTCAGCCCCTGGTTGACGCCGAGCAGCACGTTGGCGGCGACGACCCACTCCCACGCGGGCGCCCAGATCAGCAGGAGCGGGACGGGCAGCCCGATCAGCCAGCCCGCGACCAGGACGGGCTTCCTGCCGAAGCGATCAGAGAGCGTGCCGGCGAAGAAGTTGCTCGCCGCCTTCGTGGTGCCGAAGGCGACGATGTAGGTGAGGATCGCGGTGTACGCCTGGACGGCGAACGCCTGCTCGGCCAGCAACGGCAGGACCGTCCGCTCCTGCCCGAGCATGCCGCCGACCAGCGCGTTCACGGCCACCAGCAGGACGAACTGGGCGAGGTTGGCGCGCAGCCCGAGCCGGGTCGTCCCGCTCATCGATCGCGCTCCAGGGGCAGGCGGGTGATCCGCGCCCAGTCGTCCGCTCCGCCCGAAAGGATCGCCACGTGCCGATGCCCGGTACGGCGCAGCAGGCTCGCCGCCGTCGCCGCCCGCTCACCGTGGCCGCACATGACCACCAGCGGCTCGTCGCCGATGTCGGCGCCGGACAGCGCGCCGAGCTCCACATGGCGGGCGCCGGGAAGGTGCCCGTCGCGGAACTCGGCGGCCTGGCGCACGTCCAGGACCTGGCTGTCACCGACCTGGTCGGCGCCGACGACGTCGATCGTGTCGGCCGCGCCGCGCGGGGCGTCGACGACCTCGCCCATCAGGTTCTCGTGGCCGATCTTCAAGGACTGCCAGACGATCTCCTCCGGGTCCTGTTCGGGACCGCGCACGACGACGAACGGCTGGGCGGCGGGCACGATCCAGCCGAGCCAGGTGGCGAACTGCGCGCGCAACGGGATCGAGACCGATCCCTCGAGGTGGCCCCGGGCGAAGTCCAGGACGGGGCGCACGTCGACGACCATGGCCTTGGCGCCGAGCGCCGTGCCGAGGTCGATCGGGCGCAGCGACGGGCGCGAGGTGATGATGCCGGGGCCGCGCCGGTTGATCTCCGGCAGCCGGGAGAAATAGGCCGGATAGCTGCCCAGCCCCTCGACGAGCCGACGCGCGAAGACCTCCGGATCCGCGATCCGCAGCAAGGGGTTGGCGCGCTTCTCGTCGCCGATCGTGGAGGTGCGCTCGGCGCGGGGAGGCGCCGAGCAGTACGAGCCCGCGCCGTGCGTCGGCCACACGGCGGCCTCGTCGGGCAGCCGGCTCAGCCGTTGCAGGGAGGCGTGCTGGGCCCGGGTCAGCGCCTCGGTCTGATCGGGTGAGACGAGGTCCGTCCGCGCGGCGGAGCCGACGATCAGCGACCCCCCGGTGAACACGCCCAGCGGCGCGTTGCCGTCCAGGAGAAGGAAGGACAGATGCTCCGCCGTGTGGCCCGGCGTCGCCAGGGTGCGCAGCGTCAAGCCGCCCAGGTCGACCTCGTCCCCGTCGCGCAGTGGCCTGTGCGGGAAGTCCCGCCGGCCGGCGGCGGAGGCGAGCACCGTCGCCCCGGCGTCGTGGGCCAGCTGGAGCGAGCCGGACAGGTAGTCGGCGTGCAGATGGGTGTCGGCCGCGAACGCGACGGTCAGGCCGAGCCGGCCGGCGGTACGGTGCACGGCCCGCAGGTCCCTGGGTACGTCCACGGTCAGGGCGCGCCCGTCGCCCAGGTCCACCAGGTACGCGGTGTTGCCGAGCCCTTCGTCGACGAGCGGGATCACCTGCGATGGTGAGAAGCCCATGATGTTTCCTCCCTGGGTCTCACTGCTACAATATTCCAAAACTATTTGGAGGACTTTGGATGGGTGACCGGGCACGCAAGTCCCAGCTCTACGAGCAGTTCGCCCGCCTGGGCAAAGCCTTGGCGAACCCGCTGCGTCTCGAGCTGATCGACGTGCTGGCGCAGGGGGAGCGAAGCGTCGAGGACCTGGCCACGGCGTGCGGCCTCAAGCTCAGCAACACCTCCGCGCAGCTCAAGGTGCTCTACTCGACCGGCCTGCTGAAGACCAGGCGGGCAGGCACCCGCGTCTTCTACCGGCTCTCCGACGACTCGGTCCACGCCTTCGTCGAGACGATGAAGGTCCTGGCGGCCTCCTCGCTGGCCGACGTCGAGCGCGCCGCGCGCGAGTACCTGGGAGATGATCGGGACCTGGAGCCGGTGAGCCGTCCGCGGCTGGCCGAGATGCTGGAGACGGGCGAGGTCGTCGTCATCGACGTCCGCCCGGAGGCCGAGTTCGCGGCGGGACACATCCCGGGCGCGCTGTCGATCCCGCACGACCAGATCGCCACCCGGCTGTCCGAGCTGCCGCGGGAGAAGACGATCGTGGCCTACTGCCGAGGACGCTTCTGCGTGATGGCCCCTGACGCGGTGCGCCGGCTTCGCGGGTTCGGGTACGACGCCAGGACGCTCGAGGACGGCCTGCCCGAATGGCGGAACGCCGGGCTGCCGGTGGCCTCCTGAGCGGGACCGCGACCGCCGCGAGACGCGTGTCCGGCTCGACGCCGGCCCGGGCCCGGGTGGGCCGCTGTTCGAGGAGGATCCGCTGAGCCGGGCCGCCGGCCGGTTCGGGCGCCCGTCCTCGCCTCGTGCCCGCGCGCCGCAGGCGCAGCCGGGTGCGTCGGCCGGTCGGGCTGTCGGACGCCGGCCAATAGGGTGGGGGTGTGAAGCCCAGACGGCGCAGGAGAGCCCCCGAGGAAGCGCGTGCGGAACTGCTGGCGGCGGCCGCCGGGCTGATCGAGGAGCGGGGCCCCGACAACGTCAGGCTGAGACAGGTCGCCGAGGCCGCCGGGGTGGCCCATGGGCTGGTGACCCACTACTTCGGCACCTACGCCGCGCTCGTCCGCGAGGTGCTGATGGCCGAGGAGGCGCGCATCCAGCAGCGGATACACGAGCGCATCCGAGCCGAAGAAGGAGTGCCCACCGCGGCGGGGATCATGGGCGTGCTCTTCGACACCCTGGCGGACGAGCGTTACCTGCGGTTGTTCGTCTGGGCCGAGATGCACGCCGACTACCAGGGGGCCGTACGGCCGGACCTGCGACAGCTCATCGACGCGATCGAGGCGGGCATCCGCTCCGCGCTGGCCGGACGGCCGGCGCCGAGCCGGGCGCGCGTCGAGGCGGTGGCGCTGATGGGCGTGTCCGCGGCCTACGGCTTCGCGATCGGCAAGCGATCGTGGCTGGCCGGCATGGGGCACGACCCGGACGACCCGGCGCACGAGAGTGAGTTCCGGGCCCAGCTCACCGCGATGCTGGCGGCGCACATGGTCGAGGAGTCGGGGCTCGAGCCCGCCGGCTGACCCGGCCGGTCCGCCTTATTCTCCAGTTGGCTAATAAGATGCCCTCAGCCGCCCCGAACCGGGCAGTGCCCTCGCGTGGGTCGAGGTGCGGATCGGACATGACAGGACTGAAGATGACGGAGCATCCCGGGCGCACGGAGGACCAGCAGGTGCGGGCCTCCGACCACGAGCGCGACCGCGCCGCCGACCGCGTGCGGGTGGCCGCCGCCGAGGGCCGGATCGACCTGGCCGAGCTGGACCAGCGGCTCACCCAGGTCTACACGGCCAAGACCCACGCCGAGCTCGAACGCGTGAGCCGCGATCTGCCCGAACCCGGCCGCACCGACCTGCTCGTGGTGGACCAGCAGCCCACCTCCCGCGTCGCGCTGGGCGTGTTCGGCGGGTTCGAGCACGAGGGGCAGTGGGTGGTCCCGCGCACCTTCTCCGTGTTGTCGATGTTCGGCGGCGGCGTGATCGACCTGACCGAGGCCGTCTTCACCGCCCACGAGACCCGGATCAACGCCCTGGCCCTGTGGGGCGGCACCGAGATCGTCATCCCCGACGACATCGAGGTCAGGGTCAGGGGTTTCGGCCTGTTCGGCCTGTTCGGCAAGCGCGGTACCCGGCGCGGCAAGCCGGGCGCGCCGCGCATCGTGATCAGCGGCCTCGCCCTGTTCGGCGCCATCGTCACCAGGACCAAGGCCGCGGGCAAAGCCCCGCGATCGTGACCCGCGGGGCGTCCGGCCTGACGACCGCTCGCATCACCAGGACCAAGGCCGTGGGCAAAGCCCCGCGATCGTGACCCGCGGGGCGTCCGGCCTGGCGACCGCTCGCATCGCCGGCGGGTCCTTCGCCCGCCGGCGGCCGCCGCGACGAAAGCCGCGCCAACGCTCAGGTCGTCCATCCGCGCGACGAGAGAAGAGATCTCCAGGGTTCGGCGGGTGTGCCGCGACGGCCTGGACCGGCCGGCCCGGCCGCTGGGTACCCGAAACCGAACCACGCCGGGCCGGCCGGCGACACGGCGACACGGCGACACGGCGGCACCCGGACCGCACCGGGCGGACCTCGGATCACGCATGGCTGACGCCGTAGGCGCGATCGTCGGAGATGTCGATCTTGGAGCGGTCGGGCAGGGCCAGGGTGGCGGCGAGGCCGATGACCGCACCGATGATCATGAAAATGGAGATCGCCTGCCAGCCGTAGTCATGCAGCAGCCAGGTGGCGATCAGCGGTGCCGGGCCGCCCGCGATGATCGAGGCGAGCTGGTAGCCCAGCCCGGCTCCGCCGTAGCGCAGTCCGGTGGGGAAGCTCTCGGCGATCAGGGAGGCCTGCGGGCCGTACTCCATGGAGTGCTGGAGCTGCACGATCATGACCGTCAGCAGGATCACCGTCGCGTTGGCGGTGTTGAGCAGCGCGTAGTAGGGGAAGGCGATCACCGCCAGCAGGATGGCGCCGAGCGCGTAGACGCGCCGGCGGCCGACGCGGTCGCTGAGATGCCCGAAGTACGGGATGGCGACGAGCTCGACGGCCGCCGCGCAGGTGACAGCGGCGAACGCGAACGTCTTGCTCATCCCGATCTGCTCGGCGGTGATGTAGGTGATGACGAACGTCGTGTAGAGGTAGAACGGCATCTGCTCCGAAACCCGCAGCAGCGCGCTCAGGATGACCTCCTTCGGGTGCCTCTTGAGCACCTCGACGACGGGCAGCTTGGCGACCTGCCGCTTCTCGAGCAGCTGGGCGAAGATCGGAGTCTCCAGAACCCGCAGCCGCACCCACAGGCCCACGGCGACCAGCACCAGGCTGAGCAGGAACGGCACGCGCCAGCCCCAGTCCTTGAAGGCGGGACCCGCGGCGGCCGCGAACAGCGACATCGCCCCGGTGCCGAGGATGAGGCCGATGGGCACGCCGATCTGCGGCCAGCTGGCCATCAGGCCACGCCTGCGCTGGTTGCCCCACTCCATCGACAACAGCACCGAGCCGCTCCATTCGCCGCCGACCGCGATACCCTGCAGGATGCGGAGCACGACGAGCAGGATGGGTGCGATCACCCCGATGCTGTTGGTGCCGGGCAGCACCCCGATCAGCGCGCTGGACACGCCCATCATGACCAGGGTGATGATCAGCGTGGCCTTGCGGCCGATCCGGTCACCCCAGTGTCCGAAGATCGCGGCACCGACCGGCCTGGCGACGAAACCCACCGCGTAGGTGGCGAAGGCGGACAGGGTACCGGCGTAGGGGGTGGACTTCGGGAAGAAGACGTCGGCGAAGACCGTCGCCGCGGCCGTGCCGTACAGGAAGAAGTCGTACCATTCGATGGCGGTGCCCACGACGCTGGCCGTGGCCGCCTTTCTCACCTGGGAACGGTGTTCCGTGGCGGGCAATCCGCTGCTCTGCGTCACCGTCGCCTCCTCACCCCGTTTCCGCGAGGAGTACCCCCTCTCACCATGGCAAACATGGTGTTTCAACGGGTGCGAGGGAACGAACTCGCGCCGGCCGTACGGTGGACGAGCGGGCATGTCATGGTGGGACCAGTGCGACGGATGAGTTCCGGTCGCGCGGTAGTCCAAGAGGAAACGCGGTAGTCCAAGAGGAAGGCCGCGATGAACCTGGAGGGACGAGATGACCCACCGCGAGCCCATCGAGACCGCCAACCTCGACCGCTACGGCGACAAGCCGCTGCCCTGGAGCAGGGCCCGCGAGCGCCTCGAGGCCGACCTGCCCAAGATGGGTACCCCGGCGTTCCTCGCGACGACCAGGCCCGAAGGCCGCCCCCACTCTGCCGGGATCGGCGCCCTGTGGCTCGACGAGGACATCTACTTCACCAGCGGACCCGGCACCCGCAAGTCGCGCAATCTGGCGGCCAACCCGGCCTGCACGATCTCCGTCCGGCTCGAGGGGCTCGACCTGGTCCTCGACGGTGAGGCGGCCAGGGTCACCGACAGCGCGACGCTGGAAAAGGTCGCCGGCGGCTACCGCGCGGGCGGGTGGCCCGCCGAAGTGGAGGGCGAGGCGTTGACCGCTCCCTACAGCGCGCCGAGCGCGGGGCCGCCGCCCTGGTACGTCTACCGTTTCGCGGTCGAGACCGCCATCGGGGTCGCCACCGCCGAGCCTCACGGCGCGACCCGTTGGCGCTTCCACCGCTGAACCCCGCCGAACCCCGCGGAACTCCGCTGAACCCAGCTGAATCCCGCTGAATCCCGCTGAATCCCGCTGAGCCTCGCTGAACCCCGCGACGACACCGGCCGAGGTGACGATCTGGACGGCCGTCAGCGCCGACTGGTGTCGCTCCCGGCGCACAGCGACGCCCAGATCCGGTCGGGCAGCAGCCGGGCCGACTCGGCCAGGTCGATCTCCGGGGCGCCGGCCAGCCACCGCCTGGTCACCTCGGCCACCGGCCCGATCAGGAGCATCTCCACCTGCGCCATCGGCAGGCTCGCGACCGTGCCCGCGTCCATGTGGGGGCGTATCCAGGCGACCAGCCTGTTCAGGCGCGCCGCCTTGCCTGCCGCGATCCGCTCGGCGTGCGGGCCGAGGTCGATCGCGTACGGCGCGGCGTGGATGAAGCGGGCCTTGTCGGGGTGGCCGGCGGTGAACCCCAGGTAGGCCAGCACCGCCTGCCGTACACCGTCGCGGGCGCTCGCGGACTGCTCGACGGCGGCGATCAGGGTGTCGAGGAGGTCGTCCATGCACCGGCTGTACAGCGCCGCCGCCAGCCCCTCCAGGCTGCCGAAGTGGTGGTAGAGGCTGCCCATGCTCACGCCGCTGCGCGTGGTCACGGCCCGCAGGGTGAAGTCGCCGGGGTGGACCTCGAGCGCCGTGTCGAGCAGCCGCCGGACCGTCTCCTCGCTGCGCCTGTGCCTGGTCACCCCGCCGACGTTAGCGCCTCGGCCTCCTTCCACAGACCTTCGGCCAGCTCGCCGTCCCGCGCCGGACCCTGCAGCGGGATCTCCTCGGTCAGGTTGAAGTAGCGGCCGGTGCCGCTCTCGCGCGCCAGCCGTACGACGGGGGCGGCGCCCTCCTCTGGCGTGGCCCACCGGCGTTTGGCGAGCTTGAGCAGCCATCCGAGGGGTCCGTGCCGGTCGCCGAGACCGGTACGGATCACGCCGGGATGCACGGCGTCGATCGTGATGCCGGACTCGCGCCAGCGCTCGGCGAACAGCGGCAGCATCAGCACGTTGCACAGCTTGGTGTCGGCGTAGGTGCGGATCGGGTGGAAGCCGGCGCCCACGGAGGTGCGGCCAACCTCGGCCTTGCCCTTGACGTAGAGTCCCGCGCTGACCTGGACCACGCGGCCGAGCCTGTCCTCGAGCAGGTGGTTGAGCAGGAACGGGGCCAGGTGGTTGACCGCGAACGACTCCTCCAGGCCGTCGCCGGTCAGCGTGCGACGGCTGGGCCACAGCCCGGCGTTGTGCACGAGCACGTCGACGCGCGGGCATCGGGCGCGCAGTTCCTCGGCCAGCGACCGCACGGACGCGACCGTCGTGAGGTCGCCGGACACGCACTCCACATCGCCCCTGATGCCCGCCGCGGCCTGCGCGCCGCGCTCCGGATCCCTGGCGACCAGCAGCACCTTGAACCCGTCGGCCGCCAGCCGCTCGCACACCGCGTACCCGATGCCCCGGTTGCCGCCGGTCACCACCACTGTGGACGTCATGCCAGAGCATTTTTCTGGAGAAATGCTCTAATTTCAAGGCGTGAGGCCACTCCGACCCGGCTTCTCAGGAGAGGGAGGTGAACGGCCGACCGTCCACGGAGCCGCTGATCGCCGTCCGCTCGGTGGCCTGGAAAGGCTTCCACGACAGTTTCACCGCCCGCCCGTCCACGGTCAGGTCGGCGCTCACGGTCTCGCCCAGCGTCAGCGTGCCGCTCACGGCGACGTCGGCGGTGTAACGCACCTGGTCGAGGCGGATGACGCGGCCGTCGCCGGCGAACGTGACACGGCCGCCGCGCAGCCCCGCCTGCTCGGTGAGACCGGCGTGGAGGAAGGACAGCGGGTTGCGGCGTGACAGGACGTCGGCCGCGGTGGCGTAGCCGACGGCGGCCGGCCGCCGGTCCCGCGCCGGGAGGGTGCGGGCGGGCATGGGCTTCACGTCCGCGCCGGACAGCGGGAAGGACCCGATCGCGGTGTAGTTCGCCAGGTCGCACCCGGTGACGGCCGGCGCTCGGCCGGGGTCGGACAGGAAGGCGCGCAGGACGGTACGGGCGCAGCCCTCGCTCCAGGCCATGCTGTGCGCGCCGTAGCGGACGGGCAGCAGGGTGCCGCGCGGGAAGCGCCTGATCACCGGGGAGACCTCGGCGGGACCGTGCGTGTCGAAGTCGCCGGCGACCGCCAGCGCGGGGACGGCGGGGAAGGCGGCGGCCGGTGGCACGGGCGGCTCGTCGCGCGGGGTGGGCCAGTCGACGCACAGGTGGGCGGGCGTCATGCCCCCGAGCTCGGCCAGCGTGAACGGGTAGGTCGGCCGCTCGCCGGCGTGGTAGGCGGCCAGCTGCGCGGCCCGCCGCGCCGCGCCGGCCGTCCGGTCGAAGGCGAAGGCGCCGTCGTTGCAGAGATAGGCGACGTAGCCGGCCCACTCGGCTCCCGCGGTCGGCGGCATGGGCATCGCCCTGACGACCTCGGCCAGCCGGTGCAGGGGCGCCCGATCGCCGCGCAGGTAGGAGACGGTCGCGGCGGCCAGCTCGCGTCCGACGGTCGCCTCCTGCGGCGACCGGCTCAAGGCGACGAGGGCACGCATGGGAAGCTCGGGGTCGGGGTGCGCGCGGACCCGCTTCACCAGGCGGGCGAACGTCCGGCCGGCCTCGCCGGGCAGCCGCGCGCACGCGGACGACGACCGGCACACCAGGTCCAGGTTGTCCAGGCGGAACCTGATCGGCCAGGTCGCGCGGCCCGCCGGGGACGGGGTGACGACGCTGTCGAGGAACACCGCGGCCGTGCGGTCGGGGAAGCGGGCGGCGTAGGCCTGGGCGAACAGCGTGCCGTAGGAGTTTCCGTAGAAGCTCACCTTCGGCACGCCGAGCGCCTGCCGTACGGCGTCGAGGTCCGACACGGCCTGGTCGGTGGCGAAGTACTGCGCGCGCGGGCCGAGCTGGGCCGCGCACGACGCGACGGTGGACGGCCGGGCGAGGTCGAGCCCCTGGCACCGCAGCGGGCTGGATCTGCCCTGCCCGCGCGGCTCGACCGCCAGGAGGTTGTGGTCGCGCAGCACCGGACCGAGCGTCTCCTCGATGATCGGTAACGCTGGCAGAGCGGGCAGCGGGCCGCCGGGGTCGGCGAGGACGGTGCCCTTGGCCCGCGCGGCCGGAAGCCAGGCGAACGCCACCCGGATCCGCTCGCCTCCCGGGTCGCTCCAGTTCAGCGGGACGGAGATCTCGCCCTCGCATCGGGTGCTCGCGGCGGCGCACGGATGCAGGTCAGGCGGGGCGGCCGGGGGTGGGGCGGCCGGGGGCGGTGCGGGCCACAGCAGCGCGGCGGCAAGAAGGATTCTCACCCCTCCAGGCTGCGCCCGCGGACGCCGGGCGACCTCCTGCGCCCGCACGATCAGCGGCTGGGAGCACGCTCCTACGACCGGCCCGCACCGGTGGGGAGCCGCGCCGCGCGCCCAGATCAGCCGGCGTCGTCCAGGCTGGGGACGGGCGCCCCTGACGGGACGCCGGCCGCGACATATCCGTCGTAGTAGACCTTCCAGGGCGGTGTCATGCCCGTGTGCGCGCCCTCGTGGCGCCCGCCCCGGGCCGCGGCCGTCCAGCATCCGGTGGCTTCGGTCATGGTGGCTCAGTCCTTCGCGGGGTCGGCGTGCCGCGGGCCGGCCGTCGCGTCGAGGCGGCTGCCCAGGGCGTCGAGGCCGGAGTTCCACAGCTTCCGGTACGGCTCGAGCCACGCGTCGAGCGCGGACACCCGTCAAGGCATATAGACGGTGCCACCCCGCGCACGGGCCCAGGGCAGGGCACGTGCGCGGGGCGATCATGATCAGACCCCGAACGCGGCCGGATACCTGATGGTGCCGGCCGGCACGGGCCGGGCGGCGTCGAGGACGAGCGCCATCATGTACCGGTCCTCGACGTCGAAGGGCGGGCGGATGCCGTACCGGGAGGCCGGGACGAAACCGAAGCGCGGGTAGTACTCGGCGTGGCCGAGCACGAGCACGAGGCTCTCACCCTGCTCGCGGGCGGCCTGCAGGGCCGCGCGGATGGCCGCGGACCCGGCGCCCCGCCGCTGGTGTTCCGGCCGTACGGCGCACGGGCCCAGGGTGAGCGCGGGGGCGTCGCCGACGTGGCAGCGGGTGAGCAGCGCGAACGCGGCGACGTCGCCGCCGGGCTCCTCCGCCACCCACGACAGGCCGGGAATCCAGGCCCCCTGGTCGGCGCGCAGCGCCTCGACCAGGTCGGCCTCCTGCGGGGTGGGGAAGGCGGCGAGGTTGACCTCGCGGATCGGGCCGAGGTCGGCGCCGGTCTCGGAGCGGGTGAACCAGGTGATGGTCATGGCGGTGGTATCCGTTTCGGTGTGAGTCGGGGGAAGCGGCGGGACGATGCCGTCGCCGTTCACAGCTGCTGGTCCCTGAACTTGTAGGTCGCGCGCAGATGGCTGGTGATGGCCTTCTGCCGGTTGACGCGGTCGCCGCGGAGCCTCGCGTCGGTGCGCGCGGCCTCCCAGGCGGCCTCCCGTTGCAGCTTGCGGTAGCCGTCCAGGCGGCGCTCGGCCAGCTCGCCCGCCCGGATGGCGGCCTGTACGGCGCAGCCTGGCTCGGTGTCGTGGGCGCAGTCGCCGAAGCGGCAGGACTCGGCGAGCCGTTCGATCTCGGCGAAGACCTGCTCGAGGCCGTCGGCCGCGTCATGGAGGCTCACCGCGCGCAGGCCCGGGGTGTCGATGAGCACGCCGCCAGCCCGAAGGGGGACCAGCTCGCGGCGGACGGTGGTGTGGCGGCCCTTGCCGTCCTGCGCGCGCACCGCGCCGGTGGCCAGCAGTTCCTCGCCCAGCAGGGCGTTGCCGATGCTGGACTTGCCGACCCCGGAGGGCCCGAGCAGCACCGTGGTGCCCTCGCCCAGCAGCGCGGCCAGGACATCCATCCCCTGGCCGGTGGCCACGCTGGTCACCACGATGTCCACGCCGGGCGCGAGCGAGCGGACCTCGCTCTCCACGGCGGCGGCGTCCGCGGCGAGATCGGCCTTGGTCAGGGCGATCACCGGCCGGGCGCCGCCGGCCCAGCCCAGAGCGAGGAACCGCTCCAGGCGGGCGGCGTTCAACGGGGCGGCCAGGGAGACCGCGACGACGACGGTGTCGACGTTGGCGGCCAGCACCTGCCCGTGGGAGGAACGGGCCGCCGACGCGCGCACGACCGAACTGCGCCGCGCAAGCAGCGCCACCAGTTCGGGATCCCGGTCGGGGCGCAGCGCGGCCCAGTCGCCGGTGCACGGCGCGTCCACGGGATCTGCGGACCTGGACGCCGGGATCGTGGCTCGGACCAGGCCGTGCTCGGCGATCGCGTCGCACGAGCCGCGATGCACGCGCAGGATCCGCGCGGGAACCAGGCCTGCCTCGCGGTGGCCGGCGAAGGCATCGTCGAGCGCTCGCGTCCAGCCGTACCGGGACAGGGTGGATGAGTTCGAGAAAGAAGAAGTCAACGTGAGACACCTTGCGGGAAGGGACCCCGGCGCGACTCAGGTGTCACCCGCCTGAACGAGCCGGACGGCTCACGGCAGGAGGGCAGGAATGGGTCAGACCGGGGCCCGGGACGTGAGGATTGTCCGGGCGCTGCGCAGCGCAGCGGTCTTCACCGCGGTCATCAAACCTCACCTCCCCTTCATCCGGTACCTGACATCAGTGATCGACACCTTAGCACGCGCGCGCGGACCCGGCACGCCGGCGGAACGGGCGCGTGGCCGACCTGGCGGGCATCCTCCGCCCCGCCGCGCCGACAACGGATCCGTTCCGGGCACCGGCCGGCCACCAGGCCGCGGGGAGACACCCGATCGGCGTCATCCGGTCGGCGGCGGCGGTCCTGGGGCAGTCCTGATCGAACGGGCCGTCGTGAGCTGTCAGATCCGCGACGGCCGGGGCGGGCCCTCCGCCCGCGTGCCGAAGACGCGGCGTTCGAGGGCGTTGAAGGCGCGCCGGCGCAGCACCGCCGGGATGAGCTGGGTGCTCACGGCGCCGGCCGTCTGGTGGAGGTGGCGTCGCTCCTGCGCCGTCGCGAAGCGTTCGGCCCAGGAGGAGATCCAGTTGAGCCGGCGCCGGCTGATGCCCTCCCGCCAGCGATTGCCCGGGATCCGGTAGTCGGCCACGGAGACGTAGGTCGCGATGACCGGCAGGATGTCCTGCTCCTTGTGCAGCGTGTGCTCCTCGATCCGGTCGCCGAGCACCCTGAGGACCGAGGCGAGCGGCGCCACACCCGCGGCGGGGGAGTGCGCGAACCTCGCCGCGGCCGCCCGCGCCTCCTCCAGCAGCGGGGCCAGCGCCACCTGGTGGGCGAGGTACGGCTCCAGGCTGATGGCCCCGCCCGCGGACGTGGCGACGACCGGCCACAGGCTGCCGGACTCGTAGTCGTGGAACCGGGCGATCTCCTCGGTGAGGATCGCGATGTACTCGTGGATCGCGACAGCCCGCTCCGCCGGGATCGCCGCTCTGCCGTCCTTCAGTTCCGTGACGAGATCGGTGAGCCTGTGCAGATCCTCGCGCATGGCGCGATAGACGACCCGCAGGCCCGTGAGGTCAGGACGAGGATCACCCGTACGGCGACGACCGGCGATGCTGATGCGATCCATTCCTGGCGTCGTTGTCATGGGTGAGCCTCCATTCGTCTTCGGTCGTGCTTCGCAGGCGCCGAAGGGGGCGGCCGTGGCCGCCTGGGTTGCGGTTCGGTGCAGGCGCCGGGCAGCGGTAGATTCAGCGGAACCACTGACATCGGCGCGGATACGCCAGGCATGGGCGAGGCGCATAGCACGCGTTACGGATATGTGATATTTCAGTGGGGAGGGCCTGGCATGTCAAGCAGGCAATCAAGATCTTTGCAAAGAAACTTAACAGTGCCTGCTTGGCGGCCGTGCTCGGCCACGGGCCGCATCGCCGCGGGCATCGAGCCCGTCACCGGCGCGAGCGTCCAGCTCGTCACCGGCGCGGGCAATGCGCCCGTCACCTGCGCGGGCGTCCAGCTCGTCACTGCGCGGGCATCCAGCCCGTCACCGGCGTGGGCGGGTGCTTCCGAGCACGTGGCAGACGCGGCGGAAGGTGAAGCGGTCCAGCCGCTCGATGACGAAACCTGCCCCGTCGACGGTGCTCACGGTGTCGCGGGCGGGATGGCAGCCACCGGCCGCGCGTGACCAGAGGGGCGTGGCCAGGCCCTCGGCGAACGCCAGGATCGGGCTGGCCGACCGCTGGTGCTCGTAGAAGCGCAGCTGTCAGCCCGGGCGCAGCACCCGCCTGATCTCCGCGAGGGTTCGCTCCGGACGGGACGCGCAGCACAGGACCAGCGAGCAGACGACGCTGTCGCAGGAGGCGTCGGGGACGGGCAGCCGGTCCAGGTCACCGTCCAGGATGAGCACCGGTACGGGGGCCGCCGTCCGGGCCGCCGCGGCGCGGAGGAAGGCGTCCGGCTCCACCAGGATGATCTCGTCGACGCTCGGCGGGTAGCCGGCCAGCTTCACCCCGTCGCCCGCCCCGATCTCGAGCACGGTTCCGCTCAGCCCGGTCATCAAGAACTGCCGTTCCGGCGTCGGCCGGAGCTGGTCGTGGTAGCCGGTGCAGACCGGCCGGGGGTGGTGGAACTGCTCCATTCCGCGTCCCAGCGATGCCCGCGTATCCGGGGGTCGGCTGCGCTCGGGGTTCCGCACCGTCACGGTCTCCTCCTGGTGTGGGATCACTCCCACTATCCGGCGCGGCGCGGATGGCGGGTGCCGCCGCTACGGGATGTTGACGGACGATCCGCGAATCCCTACGCGTGCCTGACGGGGCGCCGCCCGCCAGCCGTGCCGACCAGGGCCGGCGGTCGGGTGTCCGGTCGTGCCGACCAGGCTCGGCGGTCGGGCGTCCGGTCGTGCCGACCAGGCTCGGCGGTCGGGTGTCCGGTCGTGCCGACCAGGGCCGGCTGCCGGGTGTCCGGTCGTGCCGACCAGCCCTGGCGGCCGGGCGTGCGCGCGCGGGCAGAGGGGCGCGTGCGGCGTCGTGCCGGGCACGCGGTAGGAGGCGGCCGGTCGGGGTCGCGGGTCAGCCCAGGACTTGCCTCTCCTCCGGCGCCGGTCCGTCGCCTCCGCGTGTGAGGGCTCTGGAGTACCGCGACGCCAGCGGTCCGGCGCTGAGGCCGTGCACCAGGACGCTCATGAGCACCGTCCCTCCGATGATGGCGACGGCCTGGTCGGCGGCGGGCCCGAGCTCCTCGACGGCGAGGAGCGCGAAGACCAGCGAGGCGAGCCCCCGCGGGCCGAACCAGCCGACGAACAGCACGGTGTTGCGGTCGAGGCCGGAGCCGGCGCAGGCCAGGGCGACGGGCACCATCCGCACGAGCGTGAGGCTCGCGATCGCGTACGCCACGAGGACGAGGTCGGCACGGTCGATCATGGTCGGCACGGCGAACGCGCCGAACGCCAGCCAGACCAGCAGGGACACCAGGCTGCTGGTCTGCTCGACGAACACCAGCTCCTCGGGGCCGCGCCGGCCCGCCACCGCGCCGAAGGCGAGACCCGCGCAGAAGGCCGCGACGAACCCGTTGCCGTGGACCACGAGGGAGGCGGCGTAGGCGACCAGTGCCAGGGCGAGCACGGCGATGCCGGCGAAGTCCTCGGCGGCCCATCCCCGGCGTCGCGTCCACCGCAGCGCCCAGCCGCCGGCCAGGCCCACGCCGGCACCCACGGCCAGTCCGACGCCCAGCTCGGCGAGCGCCCCCCACAGGCCGGGCGCGCCTTCGACGCCCTCCGCCGACGCCGCGCCGGCGATCGCGAACATGACCACGGGCGTGACCATGCCGTCGTTGAGGCCGCTCTCGACGGTGATCAGCCGGCGGACGTCCACCGGCACGGCCGGGTTGGTGACGACCGGCAGCCCCAGGGCGGCGTCGGTCGGCGCCAGGGCGGCGCCCACCAGGAGGGCGAGCCAGATGCCAAGGCCGGGGAAGAACCAGTTCGCCAGCGCCCAGCCGGCGAGGATGGACAGCGGCAGCCCGACCGCCAGGAGGCGCAGATACCGGCCGAGGTCGCGACGCACCTGCGCGAGGGGGACGCCGGCCGCGTCGGAGAACAGCACCCACACCAGGGTGAACTCGACCAGGGGCTTGAACATCCGCGCTGCCTCGATCGGCGGGGCGACCAGGCCGACGGCGGCGAACAGCCAGCCGATCGCGACGAAGACGATCGGCGCGGTGAGATCAGCGCGCTGGAGGCGGGCCGACACGACGCCCCACAGGAAGATCGCCACGGTGACGATCAAGATCGCCGGCATGTCCACCAGGCACCCCCCGCCCGCGCACGCGTCCGGGTCGGACGGCGCCAGAGCCGCCGGGCGAGGAAGACCGCGCAGGTGCCCCGTGCCCGGTGAGGCCCAGTTTAGGACCGTGCTGTTCCGGGCGCGGGCGGGCTCGCCCGGAGACCCCGGCCCGGAGGAGTTCGTCCGAGGTCCCGGCCCGGTTCGGGGGAGGCCGTCCGGAGGCCGGTCACGCGATCCTTGGTCAGGTCGAAGGCCGGGAGGCGGCGCCCGCCCGCCGTGAGGCTGATCACGCCCGTCGCGTCGACGGCGCCGACCCTGGCGGCGGACAGGCCGCGGGAGGTGAAGGCGCGCACGCAGGCGTCGGTCCGGCCGGGCTCGCAGGTCAGCAGGAAGCCGTAGCAGGGAAAGCACGTGCACCACCACGCCAGCGGCACGCCGCGGGGCGCGGGGAGCGCCTCCAGGCTCACGTCCGCGCCGAACCCGCCCCATTCGAGGAGCATCGCGAGGGAGCCGACCAGCCCGGCCATGCTGATGTCCTTGGCCGCCGCTGCCAGGCCCTCGCGCGCGATGCCGGCAAGGAGCCGGACGTCGCCGGCGAGTTCCGGTCCGCGCTCGTCGAAGGAGGGGAAGAACGGGAAGTCCTCCCGCATGACACCCTCGGTGCAGGCGGCCATGACCAGGTCCTGGCCGGCCCGGACGCGCGTGGCGGAGAGCAGGGCGTCCGCGGAGCCGACGGCGAAGGCGGAGATCGACGGGGCGGCCTCGGCGGAGATCGTGAGATGGCCGCCGACGATCGGGACGTCGTACAGGCGCGCGGCGTAGCGCATGCCCTCCAGGGCCGTGCGCGCGGTGGTCTCGTCCGCGACGATCGTGTCCACGATCCCCAGGGGCAGCCCGCCCATCGCGGCCACGTCGTTGACGTTGGTCAGCACGGCCGCCACACCCGCGCCATGGGGGTCGGCGCGGACGAACGGCGGCCACAGCGCCTCGCCGCAGGCGATGACCGTGCGGCCGTTCACGTCGACGGCGGCGCCGTCGTCGCCGGGCCCGTCCACCCAGCCGGAGGCGCCCAGCACCTCGGACACCAGCCCGATCGCACGTTTGGCGTGGATGGCCGGGCTTGTCGCCACTGCCGCGATGACGTCGTCGAGCTCGGCCATGACGGGCCACCTCTTGCCGGAACGGGCCGCCTCTTGTCGGAAAGTAAACGCAAATCGTAACATAGACAACGTGGGACCTGGTTTTCTCGAGCTACCCACCGTGGCGGGCCGTACCCACGTCCTGGACAGGGGCCTGGCCCCCGATGCCGTTGCCGGTCTGCTGGAGTTCACCGGCGAGCACGTCGACGTCTGGAAGTTCGGCTGGGGCATCGCCTACCTCGATCGCGGCCTCGACCGGAAGCTGCGGCTGCTGCGCGAGCACCGGGTCGTCAGCTGCCTCGGCGGCACCCTGCTCGAGATCGCCTGGGCTCAGGGCAGGGCGGAGGAGTGCCTGGCCTGGGCCGAGCGTGCCGGGCTCGACGCCGTGGAGGTCTCCCGCGGGGTCGTCGAGATGAGCCTGGACGACAAGCGCGAGCTCATCAAGACCGCCTGCCAGGCCTTCACCGTGTTCGCCGAGACGGGCCGCAAGGACGCCGGGGCCGCCGCGTCGGCCGCCGAATGGCAGGAGGAGATCGCCGAGGACCTGGCCGCCGGTGCCACGTGGGTGATCACCGAGGGCCGGGAGAGCGGCACGGTCGGCATCTACGACGGCTCGGGCCGTCCCCGGCAGGACATCGTCGAGGCCGCCGTCGGCGCCGCCGGTGTCGAGCGGGTGATGTTCGAGGCGCCCCGCATGGCGCAGCAGGCGTGGCTGATCAACCGGTTCGGCCCCGGGGTGAACCTCGCCAACATCGCGCCCGACGACGTGCTCCCGCTGGCCACCCTGCGGCGGGGGCTGCGGGCGGACACCGCCGCGCTCTCCGTCACCTGACACCCGCCGTGACGCCTGCCATGACGCCCCACGAGACGCCCGACGGGAGCCCCCACGTGACGCCCGACGGGACCCCCAACATGGTCCCGAGCGCCTACCGGGGCGTCTCCGTGGCCCAGGTCGACAGGCTGGACGAGCGGTTCTTCCTCGGCCGGGAGGCATACCGGCGCACGCGCTTCCTGGTGGTCCGCGACGCCCGGGGCGGCACGGCGCTGCTGCGGGTCGAGAAGGAGTCGGACGAGCCCCTCTTCTCGCCCGTCACGAGGGTCGAGGTGCTCGCGGCGCCGGAGGAGTGCGCCTACGTCGTGGCTCCGGAGGCCGATACGGCGGTGCCGTCCACGCTGGCGCGGGTCGCGCTGGCGCGGGCACCGGGCGCGCGGGCCGTGGTGGTCGAGGGCAGGTACGCGCACGTCAGCTTCATCGTGAACCCGGTCCCGTTGCGGCTGGCCGTACGGGAGATCGTTCCGCCGGAGCCGCCCAAGCTGCTCGACCAGGTGCGGCGCCTGCTCGAGGTGGCGGAGGACCTGCCGCCGATCGTGCCGGTGGCCGACACGGTCACCTTCGAGGAGCTCGCGGCGCGGGCCCCGGCCGGACGCTACCTGCTGCCGTGCGGCGGGTCCGGCGTGACGGTCGCCGGCACGCCGACCGCGTACCTGGACCGGCGGCCCGACCTCGCGAAATGGACCCTGCTCGGCTGCGCCAGGTCGCGCGAGATCCACCAGTGGTTCTACGGCGAGCCCGCGGCGGCCACGGTCGACATCTGTCCCAGGGCGCGCGCCGGCGACCCCGGCGTCCCGGCGTTGGCCAAGTGCTGCCTGCTCGAGGACCGGATCGAGCGGTCCGACGGGCTGGCCGTCGTGCCATGGGGCGCCACGCTCGGTCAGGTGCGCGCGGCGCTGGAGCACGTGGCGCGCGGGTGGGAGCCGTCATGGCAACCCGTCTGACCGAATCGCCGGAGTACGCCCACCTGTGGAGCACGCCGCGGCTCCGGGCCGTCTTCGACCAGCGGCTGCAGACCTGGCTGGACATCCTGGCGGCGCTGGCCGCCGCGCAGGCCGAGCTCGGCCTGATCCCGGCGCAGGCGGCCGGGCAGATCGCCGAACACGCCCGGGCGGAGCGCCTCGACCTGGCGTTCGTCGCCGCCGAGACCCGGCGGACCTCGCACTCCACGCTGGGACTCATCCGCGGCCTGCAACGGCTGCTGCCCGAGCCCGCGCGGGAGTACGTCTACTACGGAGCCACCGTCCAGGACCTCACCGACACCTGGTTCGGGCTGGTGATGCGGGATGTCGGCAGGCTCGTCCAGGACGACCTGGTCAGGACGCACGGGTCGCTGCTGCGGCTGGCGGCCCGGCACCGCGACACCGTCATGAGCGGACGCACGCACGGCCAGCCCGGCGCCCCGATCACCTTCGGGTTCAAGGCGGCGACCTGGGCGGACGAGGTGGCACGCCACATCGTCCGGCTCTCCGAGGGCGCCGGGCGGTGGTCGGTGGGCCAGCTGGCCGGGGCGGTCGGCGTGCTGGGCTTCTTCGAGCCGCACGGCCAGGAGCTGCGCGAGCGGTTCTGCGCCAGGCTCGGGCTGCGCGATCCGCTCGTCTCGTGGACCTCGGCGCGCGACCGCGTCGCGGAGTTCGGGACGGTGCTGAGCATGGTCGCGGCCACGCTCGCCCGCATCGGGAACGAGGTCTACGAGCTGCAGCGAGCCGAGATCGCGGAGCTGTCGGAGCGTACGGCGGAGGCCACCGTCGGCAGCATCACCATGCCGCACAAGCGCAACCCCGAGACCAGCGAGCATCTCGACACCCTGGCCAGGCTCGCCAGGGCGGCGGCGAGCGTCCTGGTCGAAGGGATGGCCGGCGGCCACGAGCGGGACGGGCGCGCCTGGAAGGCGGAATGGGCGGCGCTGCCCGACGTCGCGCTCGCGGCGGGCACGGCCGCCGCCCTGGCCGCCGACCTCGTCGACGGTCTCGTCGTCGACGCCGGGCGCATGGCGGACAACCTCGCAAGGACGGGCTGGGCGTCGGAACGCGTCCTGGCCGAGCTGTCGCGGCGGCTGGGCAAGCACCGGGCCCAGGACCTGCTGCACGAGGCGCTGCGCGCGGACGCCGACCTGGCGACGGCGCTGGCCTCCCGCGGCGTGGCCGACCCGGCCGACCTCGCTCGCTGGACCGCGCACCCGGAACTCGCCACCGCGGCGGCCATGGTCGACGCGGTGGTCGCCCGGGGTACGCCGGAGGCGACGCGATGAGCCCTCCGCGCCGGCCCCTGGCCCTGCTGCCTACGCCGCTCCAGCGGCTGCCCGGCATGTACCTCAAGCGGGACGACCTGTGCGGGTTCGGGCTGGCCGGCGCCAAGGCGCGCGCCCTGGAGTATCTGCTCGGCGACGCCCTGGCGCGCGGGGCGGACGTGCTGGTCACGGGCGGTTCGCCGGCGTCCAACTTCGTCGCGGGGGCGGCGCTGGCGGCGTCGGTCTGCGGCCTGGACTGCGAGGTGCTGGTCGCCGGGACGGCAGGGGAGCAGCCGACCGCCACCGTGCGGATGGCACGGTGCGCCGGGGCGACGGTGCACTACACCGGCGCCGACCGGGACGCGCTCGACATGCTGATCGAGGAGCGCGCCGCGCACCTGCGCGAGCACGGGCGCGCCCCGTACGCCGTCCCCCGCGGCGGTGCCACGCCGGTCGGCGCGCTCGGCTTCGCCACTGCCGCCGAGGAACTGGCCGCGCAGCTGCCCTTCGACGAGGCGGCCGTCGTGCTGCCGGTGGGATCGGGGGCGTCGATCGCCGGGTTGCTGGCCGGAAGGGCCGCCATCGGCGCCGGATGGCGTGTCTACGGCGTGTCGGTCAGCCGGCCGCTGCCCCGGATCCGGGACGAGATCCTCGGCCTGGTCGCCCGCATGGGCCACGAAGCGGTCACGAACTGGAAGCTGATCGACGCCACCGGGGCGGCGGGCGATCGGGACGGGCCCATCATGCTGGCCGCCCTGCGCGCCGACGGCGTGCTGTTCGACGCCAAGTACGGCACGAAGGCGCTGGCCGCCGTGGCGCGGCTGCGGCCCGACACGCACGCCCCCGTCGTGCTCTGGCACACCGGTGGCCTTCCCGCCGCGCTCGACCTGCTGGGGAGGGCGGCGACATGACCGGCGGGCCCGCGGAGGAACTGGTGGCGGCGGGCCATGCCTGGGAGGCGGCCGACGCCCCCTGGCTGCACGCCGCGCTGGGTCTCGCCGACCTGGCTCACGGCGTCGAGCTCGCCGACCGGGGCATCCTGCCGGAGCGGGTCCGCGGCCCGCTGCTGGGCGCGCTCCTCGACCTGGCCGCGATGCCCGCCGAGGCCGTCGGCTACGACCCCCGCAGGGGCGAGCCGTACATCTCCCGCGAACGGCACCTCACCGAGCGGATCGGCGACGACGCGGGGTGGCTGCGGGCCGGGCGGACCCGGCGCGAGGCCGTGCGCACCGCCTTCCGCATCCGGGTGCGCGGGCAGGTCCTCGAACTGGTCACCGCCGCCGCCGACCTGGCCGCCACCCTCGCCGGCCAGGCGGAACGGCACCTGTCCACCCTGATGCCCGACTACACCTACCTCCAGCAGGCCCAGCCGACCACGTTCGGGCACTACCTGCTCTCCTTCGCCGACCCCGCGCTGCGCGACGCCGCCCGTCTGCTCGCCGAGTTCGGCCACGTCAACGCCGGCCCGGCCGGGTCGGGGGCGGCCAACGGCTCGAGCATCCTCGACGACCGTGACGCGACCGCCCGGGCGCTCGGCTTCGACCGCGCGATCACGCACACCCGCGACGCCATGTGGCAGACCGACCCGTTCACGCACGTCATGGCCGCGGCCACCAGCCTTCTCCTCACCCAGGACAAGCTGGCCGAAGACCTGGAGATCTTCGCCAGCGCCGAGTTCGGCTTCGTCGAGCTCGCCGAGGAGTACGGCCGGCCGAGCGTCGTCATGCCGCAGAAGCGCAACCCGTACGCCCTCACGGTCATCCGCGGCACGGCGGGCGTCATGCTCGGCCGCCTGACCGGCCTGACCGCCGTCGTCAAGACGCCGTCGGCCCGCAGCGACAACCTCATCTACCTGTACGGCGAGCTGCCGCGCGCCCTCGACGTCGCCCACCGGGCCACCCGCCTCACCACGGGAGTGATCCGCACGCTCGAGGCCGACGCCGCACGCATGCGCGAGGCCTTGGACCTCGGGTTCACCCAGGCCACCGACCTGGCGGAACTGCTCATGCGGTGCTTCGGCGCCGACTACCGCACCGCCCACCGGGTCGTCCGGCACGCCGTACGGCAGAGCGGGGCGCTGGACGCCGCGGCGATCGCGCGTGCGGCCGGGGAGGTCGTGGGTCGTCCCTGGCCGCTCGACGACGCGGAGCTGCGGGTGCGGCTCACGCCCGAGGCGCTGGTCGCCTCGCGCACCGCTCTGGGCGGAGCCGCGCCGCCGGCCATGATGCCGATGATCGAAGGGGTTCGCGACCGGGCCGCCGAGCTGTCCCAGGAGGCGGGGGCCCGCCGCGCGGCGCTCCGCGCGGCGGAGGAGGCGGTCCTGGCCCGCGCCGCGCGCCTGGCCGGACGCTGAGGAGGTGGCCACGATGGAGGTCGTCAACCTGGGGCTGCGGGTGTTCGCCGACGCGGTGGCGGCGCAGGGCGCGACGGTGGTCCACGTCGACGCCGGGCCGCCGGCGGGCGGCGATCCGGTGCTGGTGCGGGCGTTGACCGGCCTGTACGCCGCCGATCTGGACAGCGCGAACGCCGAGGTGGCGCGCAGGCTCGACAGGGAGGTTCCCTACGCGGTAGACGTCCGCCCGGCGGGGCAGGTCGTGCCCGGGATGGGCGACCGCATGATCCTGCACGCCGGGCCGCCGATCGCCTGGGAGGCGGTGTGCGATCCGCTGCGGCGGTCGATGCGGGCCGCGGTCGTGGCGGAGGGCTGGGCCGCCGACCTGGCCGGAGCCGAGCGGCTGCTGGCCGGTGGGCAGGTCGAGCCGGCCTCGGCCAACGAGCACGACACCGTGGTGCCGCTGGCGACGGCGCTCGGGCCGAGCATGCCGGTCTGGGTGGTGGACGATCCCGCGGGCGGCACGCGCGCCTTCGCCCCCCTGGGTCAGGGGCCGGGCGACACGGCCTGGCTCGGCAGGGAGTCGGCCGCGGCCGTCGAGCGGCTCGTCTTCCTCCGTACGGTGGCCGGTCCGCTGCTCAGGGAGATCGTGGCGCGGATGGGGCCGATCGACGTGTTCGCGATCGCCGCCCAGGGCGTGCAGATGGGCGACGACGTGCACATGCGCGTGCAGGCGTCGACCAACCTGCTGCTGCGCTCGATGCTGCCGCAGATCGCCGCGCTCGACGACGCGGTGCCGCTGGCCGCGTACCTGTCGGCCAACCACCTGTTCTTCCTCACGCTGGCGATGGGCGGCGCGAAGGCGCTGACGCTGTCGGCCGAGCGCGTCGAGGGATCCAGCGTCGTCACGACGATGGCGCGCAACGGCACGACGTACGGCGTGAAGCTGGCGGGGGACCGGCGATGGTTCGTCGCCGGCAGCCCGCCGGTCGAGGCCGCGCTGTTCCACGCCGGGTACGGGCCGCGGGACGGCGCGCCCGACATCGGCGACAGCGCGGTGCTCGAACTGGTGGGGCTCGGCGGCGCGGCGACGGCGGGCGCGCCCGCGGTGGCGGCCTTCCTCGGCGGCTCGATGGCCGACGCCGCCCGCGTCACCGGCGACATGCGCCGGATCTGCGTGGCCGAGAGCACCAGGTTCAAGCTGCCCGTGACGGACTTCCGCGGCACGCCCCTGGGCGTGGACGTTCGCGAGGTGGTCGAGACCGGGATCACGCCACGCGTCAACACCGGCATCCTGCACGCCCGCGACGGGTCGGGCCAGATCGGCGCGGGCGTGGCGACGGCGCCCGCGGCGGCGTTCCGGGCGGCGCTGCTGGCGCTGGCGGAGGCGCGATGAGCACGCGCACGGTCGAGGCCCGGTGGCGGGGCGGCTACCGGGTCGACGTCACCGCCGGCTCCTTCCGGCTGCTGGTCGACGAGCCGGAGAGCGCGGGCGGCACCGACACCGGCCCGCAGCCCACCGACTACCTGCTGGCGGCCGTCGCGTCGTGCTTCGCGCTGGCGCTGGTGCACAGCGCCAGGAAGGTCGGCGAGGAGCCGGCCGTGCTCGACGTCAGCGTCACCGGGACCTACGAGGGGACCCGCTACAGCGACATCGCGATCGACGTCGTCTCCTCTCTCACCGACGAGCAGGCCGAGCGCTTCGTCGAGGCCGCGCAGCGGGTCTGCTACGTCACCAACACGCTGCGCGTACCGCCGCGGATCACCGTCCGCCACACCACGGCCGGCTAGCCGTTGCGCAGCGCGATCCAGATCGCCCTGGCCGGCTGGTCGCCGTCGTTGGCCCAGCGGTGCGGCACCTCGCCGGAGAAGTGCAGGGAGTCACCCTCGGACAGCGGGAAGGTGTGATCGCCCACGCGGAAGGTCAGCGTGCCCTCGGTGACGTGGACCAGCTCCTCGCCCGGATGCTGCATGAGCTTGGCGCCGCTGGAGGCGCCGGGCGTGACCGTCGCCATGGCCGCCGCCGTCTGGAACTGCCGGTAGGAGCCGGTGATCCCGGCCAGCGCCAGGCCCTCGTGCGGCGTGTAGACGGTGGGGCGCCGATCGCGCGGGGTGTAGTGCACCGGCTCCGACGGCTGCTCGTCCTCCTCCACGAAGTACCGGACGGGGACGCCGAGCGCCGCTCCGAGCTTGAGCAGCGTGGTGATCGTCGGAACCATCCCGTTGCGCTCGATCTTGTGGATGGCGGCGGCGGACACGTCGCTGACGGCGGCCAGCTGTTGCAGGGATTGGCGCTGCGCCGTACGGAGCGCGCGCAGTTTGGGGCCGATCTGGCTGACGATCTCGTCGACCTGGTGACCCTCGGTCATGAAATCCCCTCGTCATTGCCATCACGAAGCGCCATGCAGGATAGTCAACGTGAAGTCCTCTATAATGTACGAATATTGTGCCGTACGGGCGGGAGTCGAGTCCATGGCACGGAGGACGGTTGTCATAGGCGGGGGCGCCGCCGGCATCGGTGCGGCGGGGGCGGCGAAGGCCGCTGCGCCGGCGGCGGAAGTGATCGTCTACACCGCGTTCGAGGACGTGGGATACAGCCCGTGCGGCATCCCGTACGTGCACGGCAGGGAGATCCCCGACTTCGCGTCGCTGTTCCTGGCCGAGAAGCAGGCCTACGTCGACGCGGGCATCGACGTCAGGTACGAGACGACGGTGCTGGGCTTCGACCCGGCGGCCCGGACCGTCCAGGTCGAGGGCCCGGACGCGAGCCCGGTCGAGGTCGGCTACGACGCGCTGGTCATCGCCACCGGCTTCGACTACGAACCCCCCGGCGTGCCAGGCGAGGATCTCAGCGGCCTGTACTACGTCAAGAACATCCGCAGGGCCATGGAGTGGGACAAGATCCTCGACAGCGTACGGCACGCGGTCGTCGTCGAAGCCTCCCCGCTCGGCCTGGAGATGGTGACCGCCCTGGCCCACCGCGGCATCGACACGCACGTCGTCGACCCGCATCCGTGGGCGCTCGGCGAGCTGTGCGATCCCGACATCGTCGCCCCCGTGCAGGAGTCCTGGGCCGACATGGGCGTGACGATGCACTGGAACACCACGCTCCGCGGCTTCGCAGGCGACCGCGAGGGGCACGTCAGAGCCGTGGCGACCAGCGACGGCGAGCTGCCCGCCGAACTGGTCGTGGTGGCCACGCACAAGGTGGCCAACACCGCGCTGGCCGTGGCCGCAGGGCTCAGGACGGGCATGACGGGAGGGCTGGTCGTCGACGACCACATGCGCACGTCGGCGCCGGACGTCTGGGCCGCGGGCGACGTCTGCGAGATCCCGCACGGGCTGGGCGGGCTGCCCCTGCAGGGCCTGACCGGCAGCCACGCCTACGCCCAGGGCAAGGTGGCGGGCACCAACGCCGCGGGCGGGGACCGCGCCTACCAGCCGGTCTACGTGCCGTGGGGGATGGTCGCGGGCACGTGGATGATCGGCGGGGCCGCGCTGGGCGAGGTGACGGCCACCGCGCTGGGCGTCCCGCACGTGGTCGGCAAGGCGACCGGCATCTCGCGGGCGCGCTACTTCCCCGGTGTCCGGCCGGTCACGGTCAAGCTCCTGGCCGAGCCGCGGACGCTGCGCCTGATCGGCGCGCAGATGGTCGGCGGCGAGGGGATCAAGGAGCGGGCCGACTTCCTGGCGCTGGCCGTCAGGAAGGGCATCACCCTGCGCGACCTGGCGTCGATGGAGAACGTCTACTCGCCGCCGATCGGCGCGCTCAACGAGCCCATCGTGACGGCCGCGCAAGCCGGGGTGGCGACGTGATCAGCCGATGGCTGCGCGAGAACGCCCAGCAGTGCCTCCTCAGGGACGCGCAGGCACGGGTGGCGCGCGCCCACGGCACCGCCCCGCCGCCGGCCCGCGGCTCCTTCTTCTGGCGCAGGATCTTCGTCCCGGTCTACCGGCTCACGCCGTGGCCGGTCCGCCGCAGGGTGCTGGCCGCCATGCCCGGCAGCCACCGCCGCCACTGGCCCGGGCCGACGACGCCGGCCGGCCCCGCCGTCTAGTCAAGGCCGTCTAGTCAAGGAGGTCACCATGCCGAAGACCGTCACCACCGAGCTGCCAGCCGAAGGCGAGACCCTGTACGACACCGAAGAGAAGGTGTTCACCGACGTCAGGGCCGAGGCGGGGCAGAAGGCCTACGTCTTCATCCACACCGTCCCGTACGAGGGTTCGGTGGCCCTGGTCAACCTGCTCACCTCGACGCGCCTGGTACGCAAGGGCTTCGACGTGCGCATCATCCTGTACGGCCCGGGCGTGCTGCTGGCGTCGGGCACGCGGGGTTACCCCGGCGTCGGCCAGGAAGCCTTCCCCGGGCACCTCGCGATCAACAACCAGATCAAGACCCTCATCAAGGAAGGCGCCACGATCTACGCCTGCCGGTTCGCGATGGGCGCCCTGTACGGCTTCCGCGAGGACGACCTGATCCCCGGCGTGACGCCGTTCAACCCGCTCGACGTGCTCGACGCCGCGCTCACCGCGTGGAAGGAAGGCGCGTTTCAGCTGAACACCTGGACGGTCTAGCACCCGCCCGCTGCCGGGGTGCGGGCGCGCCCCACCCGGCGGGGCGGCTGGGAGGCGACGATGAACAAGGCCACCGGCATCAGCAAGGCCACCGGGATCCACGACATGGGGGGCACCGAGGGCTGGGGACGGGCGCCCGTCCCCGCCCCGGACGAGCCGGTCTTCGCCGAGCCCTGGCAGGCCAGGGCCTTCGCGCTGGCCCTGCTGTCGATGCGGCTGTCGGGGACGAACCTCGACGCCTTCCGGCACGCGATGAACCGGCTCGACCGGCCGGACTACCTGGACGACGGCTACTACGGCCGGTGGCTGCACGGCGCGGAGAACCTGCTCCTCGACAGTTCGATCATCGCGCCGGGGACCGTGGAGGCGCGGGCCGCCAACCTGTCGGGGGGCACGGCCGAGGAGCCGGGTCCGCCGGAGCCGACCAGGCCGGACTACGCACCGACCGCCGCGGGCTCCCTGCGGGAGGTGTCGTCGGCGCCCCGGTTCGCGGTGGGCGCCGCCGTACGGGCCAGGGCCTTCGACCCGCCGGGGCACACGCGGCTGCCGCGGTACGTGATGGGGCACACGGGCACCGTGGTGATCGTCCAGCCCGCGCAGGTCCTGCCCGACACCAACGCCCACTTCCAGGGCGAGAACCCGCAGTGGGTGTACACGGTGCGCTTCACCTCGGCCGAGCTGTTCGGCGCGGACGCCGAGCCGTCCGCGCTCAACGTCGACCTCTACGAGGACTACCTGGAGGAGGCGCCATGACGGACGAACGGGTGCCGATCGAGCTGCGCGTCGAGGCGCTGGAACAGCTGCTGGTCGAGCGCGGCCTGGTCGATTCCGCGGTCATGGACAAGTACATCGCGATGTACGAGAGGGACGTCGGGCCGCTGAACGGCGCGCACGTGGTGGCCAGGGCGTGGACGGATCCCGGATACAAGGAGCGGCTGCTGGCCGACGGCACCGCCGCCGTCGCCGAGCTCGGCTACAAGGGGCCGCAGGGCGAGCACATCGTGGTCCTGGAGAACACGCCCGCCGTCCACAACGTGGTCGTCTGCACGCTGTGCTCCTGCTATCCCTGGCCGCTGCTCGGGCTGCCGCCCTCCTGGTACAAGGACCCCGCCTACCGGTCCAGGATGGTCCGCGAGCCGCGCGCCGTCCTGGCCGAGATGGGGCTGCGGCTGCCGGAGGACGTCGAGGTCCGGGTGTGGGACAGCAGCTCGGAGGTGCGCTACTTCGTGCTCCCCGCCCGGCCGGCCGGGACCGAAGGGCTCCCGGAGGACCAGCTCGTGCCGCTCGTCACGCGCGACGCGATGGTGGGCGTGGCGCAGGTGACGCCATGACGCTCCCCATTCAGCTGGACGTCGGCAGCCCGGCGGCGCCGCCGCGCTCGAACGGCGAGCTGGTGTTCGCCGAGCCGTGGGAGGGCCGGGCGTTCGGCCTGGCCGTGGCGTCCTGCGAGGCGGGCGCCTTCACCTGGGAGGACTTCCGCCAGGCGCTGATCGCGCGGATCGCGGCCCGGCCGCAGGCCCCGTACTACGTCTGCTGGTTCGAGGCGCTGGAACGGGTGCTCGCGGTCGAGGGGCAGGTCCGCGAGCGGGCGGCGCTCCTCGCCGCCCGCCCCGCCGGCCACGATCACGCGATGGACCGATAGATCTCGGCGTGCCGGGCGGCGGTGGCCGCCCAGGTGAAACGCGGCACGACCCGGCGGCCACCGGCGACCAGCACGGCGCGCAGCGCCTCGTCGGCCATGATCCGCTCCAGCGCCGCCGCGAGGGCCTCGGGGTCGCCCACGGCGGGCAGCAGGGCGTCCACGCCGTCGGTGAGGAACTCGCGGAACACCGGCAGGTCGCTGGCCACGACCGGCAGGCCGCAGGCCTGCGCCTCCAGCGGGACCAGGCCGAACCCCTCCTCGATCGAGGGGTACACCAGGGCGTCGGCGCTGCCGTACCACGCCGCCAGCAGTTCCTCGGAGACCGTCCCCACCTGGACCACGTCCAGGCCGAGGCCGTCCAGCAGCGCCAGCGCGTCGCGGCGGTAGGTCTCGTAGTCGCGGAAGGACTGGCCGCCCAGGATCGCCAGCACCGGCCGCTTCTCCCGCAGCAGGGCCAGCGCGCGGAACAGCGTCGTGCTGCCCTTGCGCGGCTCGATGCCGCCGACGGCCAGCAGCAGGAACCGGTCCGCCGCGCCGACGGAGGCGCGCAGGCCGGCCCGCCGCCGCGCGCTGACCGGCGGGAACCTGGCAGGGTCGACGCCGTTGCGCACGACCTGGGCGCGGACCCCGAACTCCTGGAGCAGCACGCGGCGCCAGTGCTCGCTGACGACCAGAACGTGGTCCGGCTCCAGGATCGCCCGGCGCTGGCAGTCGACGAGGGCCGGCGTGGTGAAGTCGTCGACGTGGTGGACGGTGCGCACCACCCGCTGGTGCACCTGCGGCGCGGCCCGGCCGGTGATGCAGTCCTGGGCGTGCAGGACGTCGAAGTCGCCGGCCACCTTCGCCAGCCCCGAGACCATCGCCTGCACCGAGGCGAAGACCTTCTCCTCCAGGGAGTCGCCGGCGACCGTGACAGGGAACAGCGTGAACGGCACCCTCAGCGGGCGGAAGAAGCCCTCGCTGCCCAGGGCGAAGACGTGCACGTCGACCCCCAGGTCCGCCAGCGCCTCGGCCAGCGCGAGGGTGTGGACGACCCCACCGCGGGGCTTGGTGGAGTAGGTGAGGAGCGCGACACGCCTCATGAGGCGCTCCCGCCGCGGGCGATCGCCGCCGCGGCGCGGGCCGCGCCCGCGGCGGTCTCGGTGACGACGCATCCGGCTTCGGCGAGCGCGCGTACCTGCTCGTCGTATCCCTGCGGATCGCGCGCGGTGCCCAGGACGTGGGCGACGACCTGCGGGCCGTCCAGGCGGGCCAGCTCCGGTGCCAGGATCCCCGCCGGGTCGGGATGCGCGCCATGGCCGAGCACCACGTCGAGCAGCACCACGGCGACGTCGGGCCCGCTCTCGTGGAGCAGTTCGAGGCGCGCCCCCGGGTCGATCATCGGATGCGGCCGGCCCCTGGTGTACTCCTCCTCGCCCAGGTCCAGGCAGACGTGGGAACCCGGTGGCGCCGGCAGGCGGCATTCCGGGTCGATCGGGGTGTTGGACCAGATGGGGCCGAGGATGCCGCTCAGCACCGCGATGGTCTCGTAGCAGAGCGATCCGCCGGAGAACAGCCCGCGCACCGTGGTGCGCCCCGGTGCCCGCCGGGAGGCGGCCACGTCCACGCTCGGGCCGTGCCGCCGGTCGAAGGACGGCACCGGCCTGCCCAGCAGCTCGAGCGCCCTGACCACGCCGCCTTCGAGCGTCTCGCCCGCCACCCCGAGCAGGGCCGTGACCATCGCCGTCGTGCGCGCGGCCGCCATCACACGCCGCATCACCCGCTCGTCGGGCGGCTTGGACACCAGGAGGATCAGCTCCGTCGAAGGGTCCTCGTCGAGCCTCCTGACGGCCTGCGCCGCCATGCGCCCGCCCACCTCGGCGGTCAGGTCGCGCCCGCCCAGGCCGACGACCTGCGACACGCCGACACCGGCGCGGTCGAGCAGGCACATGACCTCCTGCGCCCCGGTGCCCGCCGCCGCGACGATCCCCACCGGCCCGGGCCGCACCACGTTGGCGAACCCCAGCCCCACGCCGTCGATCACGGCCGTGCCCGCGCCGGGGCCCATGAGCAGGCGGCCCCGCCGTACCGCGTGGTCCTTCAGCGCGATCTCGTCGGCGACGGAGATGTTGTCACTGAACAGCAGCACGTCCAGGCCGCGACCGAGCGCCTTGTGCGCGTGCAGGGCGGCGTAGTCGCCGGGAACGGAGACGACCGCCACGGTGCTGCCAGGCCGGCGCTCCAGGGCCTCCGCCAGCGAGCGCGGGTGCTGCTCGGCCGGCCCGCTCTCGCGGGGGCCGGACATCGCCCGCTCACCTTCCGCGAAGGCGGCCTCCGGGTCGCTCGCCCGCACCGCGAGCACCAGGTCGTACGGCGACGCCTCCGGCGGGTCGAACCCCTCCCGCCGCAGCGCGTCGAGGTTGGCCGCGGTCGCCATCACGGCCGTCGCCCATTCCACGCCGTCGGCGCCGCGCATCGCCCGGGCGCCGAGGAGCTGCAGGACCGAGTCCAGGTAGGTGTCGCGCAGCACGCGCACGGCCGGCTTCACGCCGCCCCCGCCCGTCCCCGGCGCGTGGAGGCGTCGCCCCCCAGCGTGACGACCGCAGTCCTGTTCACGGGGTCCACCCTTCGCCGTCCTGGCGAATCACCCGAATGCCGTCTAGGATCCGACTTGTCACACTGACGATAGTGAACGAGTGAAGCTCTTGCCAAGCAGTCCCATCCCCGCGGAGTACGCCGAGCTCGCCCGGCGGCTGCGCGCGGCCGAGGACCGGCTCTTCCCGCTCGCGATGATCGACGCCGAACGCTACCAGCGGGCGTTGCAGCTGGTGGGCGCGCTCGCCCGGCGCCTGTCCCTGGCCGGCGACTACGCGGCCCTGGCCGCCGCGGAGGGCGAGATGCGCGGCTGGCTCGACGAGGTGGGCGTCTCCGTGGAGGGGCTCGACGCCCAGCTGGTGATCGAGGCCGCGATGTCCCAGCGGTTCCGCGAGCTGCTCACCGCCTACCGATCGCAGGCCGTGGAGCGCGCCCGCGCCGCCGGCCTGGACTGGGCGGTCCTCGAGGAGCCCGACGACGCGGCCTGGCGCGGCGGTTCGGCGCGGTGGGTGGAGGTGCACGTCCCGACCGGCACCGTCATGGTCCGCTCGGTGGTCGCCGTGCCGGTCATCACCTACCGGCTGGAGGTCACCGGCGAGGCGGTCCGCGTGGAGGAGTTCACCTCGCGCGATGCCTGGCTCGCCGCGATCGACCAGGTACGGCAGGCGCTCGCATCGGAAAGTTAACGCCGATCCCATCTTGGTAGAATCGGGGCGTCCGGTCGTACGGCACGGGAGGTGCCTGTCGTGACGGCTACCGATGTCAGCGAGCTCATCCTCGACCTCCAGGCCCGGGGTCTGCGGCTCGAGGCGCAGATGGAGCGACGCACCGGCGGCGCAGGGCCCACCGACTGCGGGATGCTCTGGGTGGACGGGCTTCCCGTCACGGCGCCCACCGAGGGCATCGCCAAGGACTCCCCGTACGTCCTGCGCGCCGAGGACGACGGGTACGGCATCTACCGCGACGGCGTACGGCTCGCCGACGCCTCCGCCCAGCGCCGTCCGCGCTTCTACGACCTGAGCACCGCCGACGGCGTGCCGTACTGGCAGATCGCCCTCCTGCACCTGGACTCCGTGGCGAGCACCGTCGTGCAGCACTGCGCCTACTGGGGCAACGACGACCAGTGCAGGTTCTGCGGCATCGGTCTCTCGCTGTCGTCCGGCCGTACCGTCGCGCGCAAGACGCCCGAGCAGCTCGCCGAGGTCGCGGTGGCGGCGCGTGACCTCGACGGCGCCGTCGACGCCACGCTGACGACCGGCAGCACGCGCGGCCCCGACCGCGGCGCCCTGTACGTGGGGCGCTGCGGCCAGGCGGTCAAGCAGGCCAGCGGACTCCCCGTCGAGGCGCAGTTCGAGCCGCCGGCGGACCTGGACGTGATCGACGAGGTGGGCGCGATGGGCGTCGACTCCGTCGGCATCCACATCGAGACCTTCGACCCCGCCGTGCTGGCGCGCGTCGCCCCGGCCAAGGCGCGCACCGGGATCGAGGGCTACTTCAGGGCGTGGGAACGGGCGGTGGCCGTCTTCGGCGCCGGACAGGTGTCCACCTACGTCATCCTCGGCATGGGGGAGAGCCCCCAGCTGACGATCGACGGCTGCAAGCGGGCCGTCGACGCCGGCGTCTACCCGTTCATCGTGCCGCTGCGCCCGGTCGTCGGCACGCCCATGGCCGGCTGGCAGCCGCCGCCGCGGTCCTACACGCGGCCGATCTACGCCAAGGTCCTCGCCTACATGGCCAGGCGCGGCATGACGTCGGCCACCTCCAGGGCGGGCTGCGCCCGCTGCCAGGCGTGCTCAGGGCTGAGCTCGATGGAACGCCTGCTCCGCATCGGCCCGCGTCCCGCCGCCTGAGCCGGTCATGCTGCGCACGCTCGGCACCGACTGCCACCCGGCCGCCACGCCGGAGGAGCTCGCGGCCCACCACGCGGTACGGCACCGCGTCTTCGTCGACGAGCAGCGCCTGTTCCCCGGCACCGACCGCGACGCCCGCGACGACGACCCGCTGACCATCCACGTGGTCGCCTACGCCGACCAGGTGGTCGCGGGGGCGGTCCGTCTCTACCCCCTCGACGGGGCCGGCGAGCTCTGGCAGGGCGACCGCCTCGCCGTCCTCGCCGAGTACCGCGCCCACGGACTCGGCGCCCCGCTGGTGAGGTACGCCGTCGCCGCCGCGGCGCGCCGCGGCGGCCTGCTCATGGTCGCCCACATCCAGCTGCGGAACGTCGGCTACTTCGAGCATCTGGGCTGGCACCGCGCCGGTGAGGTGGAGGTCTACGCCGGCCTCCCGCACCAGCCCATGGCGATCGAGCTGCGCTGACACCCCGGCCCAGGCCCATCGCCTCCACAGCAGATACTTCGCACCATTCCCCCTCACAAATGACAGCGATCGTGACGAGGGAGGCGAGACGATGTCGCATCAGCATCTGTTCGGAGGCGGCTCGGGAGTGTTCCGGCGCAAGCCGGTGGAGCAGATCGCCGGCGAGCACGAAGGCGAACTGAAACGGGAGCTGGGCCTGTGGCAGCTCACCGCGATCGGCATCGGCGGCATCATCGGCGCGGGGATCTTCGCGCTGGCCGGCGCGGTCGCCAACCAGACGGCCGGGCCCGCCGTGCTCGTCTCCTTCCTCATCGCCGGTGTCGCCAGCGCGGCCGCGGCGTTCTCCTACGCGGAGTTCGCCGGGCTCATCCCGAAGGCCGGATCCGCCTACACCTACGGCTACGCCGTCCTCGGCGAGTTGACCGGGTGGTTCATCGGCTGGGACCTGCTGCTGGAGTACACCGCCATCGTCGCGGTCGTGGCGATCGGCATCTCGGGCTACTTCGGCTTCCTCGTCGGCGCTCTGGGCATCGAGCTGCCCGCATGGATGCTGGGCGCGCCGGGCACCGGGCCGGGCCGAGCGGTGGACCTGTTCGCGGTGATCCTGTGCCTGCTCATCGCGTTCCTGCTCAACCTGGGCATCAAGACCGCCGCGCGGTTCGAGACCACCGTCGTCGCCGTGAAGGTCGTGGTGGTGCTGGTGGTGATCGTGGTCGGCTTCTTCTTCATCAACCCCGCCAACTACACCCCGTTCTTCCCGTACGGCGTGGCGGGCGCGATCACCGGCGCGGCCACGGTGTTCTTCGCCGTCTTCGGCTACGACGCGATGAGCACCGCCGCCGAGGAGTCCAAGGACGCCCAGCGCCACATGCCCAAGGCGATCATCTACTCGCTGGCCATCTCGATGGTGCTGTACGTCCTGGCCACGCTGGTGCTCACCGGCATGCAGAACTACAAGGAGATCGACCCGGAGAGCGGGTTCGCCTCGGCGTTCGCCTCCGTCGGGCTGACCAAGCTGGCCGGTGTCATCGCGGTCGGCGCGATCATCGGCATCCTCACCGTGATGTTCACCTTCATGCTCGGCGTCACCCGCGTGTGGTTCTCGATGAGCCGTGACGGGCTGCTGCCGCACTGGTTCGCCAAGCTCCACCCGGTGCGCCGGGTGCCGACCCGCATCACCTGGATCGTCGGGGCGGTCTCCGCGCTCATCGCCGGATTCCTGCCGATCAGGGAGGCGGCCGAGCTGACCAACATCGGCATCCTGCTGGCCTTCGTCGTGGTGTGCATCGCCGTCATCGTCCTGCGGTACCGGCGGCCCGACCTGCCGCGGACCTTCCGCACGCCCGGCATGCCGGTGACCCCGGCCGTCGGCATCGTCTTCTCGGTGTGGCTGATCACGTTCCTCGACCCGCTGACCTGGCTGCGCTTCGCGGTCTGGTTCCTGATCGGCCTGATCATCTACTTCACCTACAGCTACCGCCACTCCGAGCTGAACCGCCAGCAGACACCCTGACGGTCAGGACGGCCCGCGCGCGACTTCGTCCGCTGAGGGCCGCCGGCCTACTCCGGCTGATCCCAGATGCTCGGGACCTCCGGCGCGCGGCCGGCGGCCCAGGGCCGGTCCGCGGACCACTCGAGCGCCGCGCGCGCGTTCTCGAGGTCGTCGGTGGCGACGACGAGCTTCACGCCGCCGAAGGTGGTGTAGGCCAGGTCGATGTTGACGTTCGCCTCGGCGAGCTGCCGGGTCAGCTCGCCGAGCGTCCCCGGCCGGTCCGCGACGTCCACCACCAGCACGGTCCGCTCGTCCGCGATCCCCATCCCCGCCGCTTCGAGCGCCTGCCGGCACCGGTCGGCGTCCTCGTCGTCGACCAGCACATGGACGATGCCCTTGCCGTCTCCGGTGAAGGCCGCGAGGCCGCAGATGTTCACGCCGGACTCGCCGGTGACCTCCCCCAGGCGGGCCAGCTCTCCCGGCCGATCATCCAGTACAACGGTGATGTTCGTCGGCATGGCACCTCAATCCTCTCACGACGGCCGGCGCGGCGGGACGGCCGCGGCGCCCGGTCAGTCGTCGGCGCCCAGCCACAGGTCGGGGCCGAAGACCTCGTAGTGGATGTCGCGGGGTGCCACGCCCGCCGTGACGAGCTGGGCGCGCACGTCGCGCATGAACGGCAGCGGCCCGCACATGTAGGTGACGGCCCCCTCGGGGATCGCCACGCCGGTCAGGTCCATCAGGCCGGTGCGGGCGTCGCCGTCGGCCTCCTCGTACCAGAAGATCCGCTCGGCGCCGGGCAGCGCGTCGGCGAGCCGTTCCATGTCCTCCCGCAGCGCGTGGTCCTTCCTGGTCCGGTCGGCGTGCAGCAGCAGGACCCGGCGGGTGGAGCCGGTGGCGGCGAGGTGCTCCAGCATCGCGGCCATCGGGGTGCAGCCGATGCCGGCCGAGACCAGGACGAGCGGGGCGTCGCCCTCCTCCAGGCACACGTCGCCGAACGGCGCCGACAGGGTGAGCTCGTCGCCGGCGCCGACGGTGGCGTGCAGCAGGGTGGACACCTCGCCGTCCGGGGCGCCGCCGCCGCTCACCCGCTTGACCGTGATCCGGCGCAGCCCGTCCTGGCCCGCGCCCGACAGGGAGTACTGGCGCAGCTGGTGCACGCCGTCCGGCATGCGCGTGCGGACGCTGACGTACTGGCCGGGACGGCCGGGCGGCACCGGGTCGTCGCCGACGGGGCGCAGCAGGAAGGAGGCCACGTCAGGGGTCTCCTCGCGGCGCTCGACGACGTGCCACCGGCGCCAGGTGCTCGCGTCGCGCGCGCCGGCCGCGGCGTAGATCTGCGCCTCCAGGGCGATCAGCGCGCCGGCCATCAGCCAGTACACCTCGTCCCATGCCGCGGCGACCTCGGGGGTGACCGCTTCGCCGAGCACCTCGGCGATCGCGCCGAACAGGTACTTGTGCACGATGATGTAGTGCTCGGAGGCGACGCCGACCGCGGTGTGCTTGTGGGCGATGCGCGCCAGCAGCCGGTCGGGCCGCTCGTCGGGGTGCTCGACCAGCGCGGCGGCGAACGCGGCGATGGAGCCGGCGAGGGCCTTGCGCTGCTCGCCGTTGGCCTGGTTGCCGCGGTTGAACATCCCGTCGAGCAGTTCGGGGCGCTCGGCGAACATCGTGCCGTAGAACCGCGTGGTGATGGCGTCGAGCGACGCGCCGACGACGGGGAGCGTGGCGCGGATGATCCCGGCGGATTCCGGGGACAGCATGGGGCCTCCTGGCAACGACGGTGGGACGAGATCCCAGGGGAAACAAATTGGAATCTCAAATTCATATTAAGGACCGCGCCGAGTGCCCTCGCACCCGGCCCCGGATCAGCGCACGGACAGCGACAGCAACACCGGTCCCGTGGGGGCGGTCACCAGGGAGTCGACCGTCACGGGGTCGAGCGCGGCGAAGAACGCCTCCTGCGCCTGGCGCAGCGCCCCCCGCAGGCGGCAGGCGGACCGCAGCGGGCACGGCGGGTCGTCCTCGCAGCCCACCACGTCGCCCGCGGCCTCCAGCTCGCGGACGATCCGGCCGACCGACGCGTGGTGCCCCGCCTCGGTGAGCCGCAGGCCGCCGCCTCTTCCCCTCCTGGTCTCCACGAGGCCCAGCTCGCCGAGACGCGCGACCGCCTTCGCGGCGTGGGTGTACGGCACCGCGAGCGCCTCCGCGACCGAGCGGGTCGTCGGCAGCTCGCCCTCGTCCGCCACGGCCAGCCGCATCACGATGCGGAGCGAGATGTCGGTGAAAGCGGTCAGGCGCATGCTTCCACGGTAGGGGCTCACCGCGGGAGGGTGGCCCGCGCGCCGAGACGGCCCTGCGGCCGGCTCAGGAGGCCGCGCCCAGCTGCCGGAACAGGCGGTTGCCCACGCACTGGTCGAGGTACGGCACGCCGGCCGTGTCGCCCGAGCCCCGCGCCTGGCCGAGCATGCGGACCGCGAGCGTGCGGTGCGTCGACTTCCAGCGCTGATGGATGGCCTCCAGCCGGCCGAGCGCGGCCTCGAGCGCCGTCCACTCCGCCGGGCTGAACCGCCCCTCGGCGCGCAGCTCGCGGCACGCTCCGGCGAGGCTGTCCTGGCCGCTTTCCGCCTCGGCCCGCACGACCGGCACGCTCGTGAAGGCCGCCGACCCCAGCCGCGCGGCCGGCGGGGGGCCGCACAGGATCTCGAACCGCTTGTACTGCTCGGACTGGATGGCGCTGGCGCCCTGGGTGAACCGGCGGAACCCGTGGAAGTGCGCCGGCCGCAGGGTGGCGACCATCCGGAACAGCGACGCCGCGCGCTCGAACACCGCGACCGCGTGATCCACTCGCGCCACGCAGGCGTCCATCCGCCCGTCGCGCAACGCCGCGATCGCCGCGCGCAGGTCCGACACGATCGTGGTGAAGATCATCTCGTGGGTCTGCAGCACGCGGATGAAGAAGTACTCGTCGTGCAGGACGTAGACCGGCTGGACGGTGAGGTCGAACCACCGGGCGGCCCCGGTCGCCGGCGGCCTCGGCAGGCGGTCGAGCAGATCCTCCGGCCTGGACCCGGCCGTCGTGCGCGCGGGCAGGGAAGGCCCGCCGTCGAGGTCGTCGGCCACGAACCGCATGGCGTGCCGCAGCCGCTTGCGCAGCGTCATCGGGTCGGGCCGGTCCACGCCCGGCGCGTGCGGGGAACCGTTCGCCGCTTCGATCTCGAAGCGGACGACGTCGGAGACGAGCAGGGTGGCCAGCCTGGCCGGGCTCAGCCCGGCGTGCCGTTCGTCCAGCAGCAGCTCGAGCAGGGGGAGCGCCAGGTAAGTGCGGTTCCAGAAGCGCCCTTCGTGCTTGTCCAGGACGCAGTCGAGGAACGCGTCGAGAAGCGGTTCCCGCGCGCCGCGCCGGCGGCGGACGTCACTCAGCTCGACGAGCAGGCGTTCTGGCAGGAAGTGCTTTCCCGCTCGCCGGACCTCGTCGGCGACCAGGCGGGCCAGCGACAGCCCCCGGCATTCCGTTCCCTCGGTGGCGTGCTCGAGATTGATCATTATGGGTCACTCCAGATGGCGCCCCCTCTGGGCGACTTGTGACCATTTGTAGGCTTTCGTGGTTGTCAGTCCCTTTCGTACCACTTGCAGGGGACGTGGCGTCTTCCGGTCAGGACGGCGCCGGGCCCTCGCGCAGGACGCCGCGCACCGTGTCCACGGACACCGCGCCCCACGGGAACTCCACCATCCACCACGTCGCCCCCACTCCGGCGTAGGGCGCGGGATCGGTGCCGGGCGGCAGGGACGCCGCGACGTCGTAGCCCGCCTGATCCTTCCCCTCGGCCGCGCGTAGCCGCATGACGGCGGCCACCAGCTCCGCGAACTCGTCGAGACCGGCGAACGCCACCGGGAAGAAGCCGTCGAGGCGGGCGGCGCGCCGCAACGGTCCCTGCTTACCCGGCAGCGCCGCGCCCCACACGGGGATCCCCGGCCGCTGCACGGGCCTGGGCAGCAGCCGTACCCCGTCGAGCGTGTAGTGCTCGCCCCGATGGTGTACGGCCTCGCCGGACCACGCCGCGGCCAGCACGTCGAGAGACTCGTCGAGCATCCGGGCCCGGACCCGGTCGTCCAGCTCCTCGCCGGTCGTGGACAGCTCGCTGCCGAACCGGTCGCTGCCGAGGCCGACGCCGAGGGTCAGGCGCCCGCCGCTGAGCTGGTCGAGCGTCACGGTCTCCTTGACCACCTTCACCGGCCGGCGGCGGGGGAGCGCGGTCACCATCGGGCCGATGCGCACGCGTTCGGTGGCCATGGCGATCGCCGCCAGTGTGATCCACGGATCCGCCACCTCCTCGACCGGCTCGCCCCAGCGCAGGTGATCCCACACGAACACCCCGTGCCATCCGGCCTCCTCGGCCTCGGCGGCCAGGCTGGTGACGACGAGGGGGTCGGCGAGCTCGTCGAAAAGCGGCAACCACAGTCCCGAGCGGAGGCCGCCTCCGGCGGGCGCGGGTGAAGGCGTGCTGGTCATCTCTCGGGCTCCTCGGGTCGACATCGTGCCTGGTCAACAGGCTACGAGGAGTGATCGCCGCGCGGGGAGACCTGAGAGGCGTGTCGCGCCACGCCGTCATGGTCTTGCATGTTCATGCGGTGGTGTGTATATATTTCTACTCGTGTCTAAGGTACTCACCTCCCTGCCTGTCGGCGAACGTGTCGGGATCGCTTTCTCTGGCGGCCTCGACACCTCGGTAGCGGTCGCGTGGATGCGCGAGAAAGGTGCGGTGCCGTGCACCTACACCGCCGACGTCGGCCAGTACGACGAGCCCGACATCGCCTCGGTGCCCGGGCGCGCCACGGCGTACGGCGCTGAGATCGCCCGGCTGGTCGACTGCCGGGCCGCCCTCGTCGAAGAGGGGCTCGCGGCGCTGGCGTGCGGGGCCTTCCACATCCGCTCCGGCGGCCGTACCTACTTCAACACCACCCCGCTCGGGCGGGCCGTCACGGGCACCCTGCTCGTGCGCGCGATGCTCGAGGACGGCGTGCTGATCTGGGGTGACGGCTCCACCTTCAAGGGCAACGACATCGAGCGGTTCTACCGCTACGGTCTGCTGGCCAACCCCTCCCTGCGGATCTACAAGCCGTGGCTCGACGCCGACTTCGTCAGCGAGCTCGGCGGCCGTACCGAGATGTCCGAGTGGCTGCTCGCCCGCGACCTGCCGTACCGCGACAGCACCGAGAAGGCGTACTCCACCGACGCCAACATCTGGGGCGCCACCCACGAGGCCAAGTCCCTCGAGCACCTCGACACGGGCATCGAGATCGTCGAGCCGATCATGGGCGTGCGGTTCTGGGACCCCGCCGTGGAGATCGCCGCCGAGGACGTCACGATCGGCTTCGAGCGGGGACGGCCGGTGACGATCAACGGCAAGGAGTTCGCCTCCGCCGTCGACCTGGTGCTGGAGGCCAACGCCATCGGCGGCCGCCACGGCATGGGCATGTCCGACCAGATCGAGAACCGGATCATCGAGGCCAAGAGCCGGGGCATCTACGAGGCGCCGGGAATGGCGTTGCTGCACGCGGCCTACGAGCGGCTGGTCAACGCCATCCACAACGAGGACACTCTGGCCAGCTACCACAGTGACGGGCGGCGGCTGGGCAGGCTGCTGTACGAGGGCCGCTGGCTGGACCCGCAGTCGCTGATGCTGCGCGAGTCGCTGCAGCGCTGGGTCGGCGCGGCGGTCACCGGCGAGGTGACCCTGCGACTGCGGCGCGGCGAGGACTACTCCGTCCTGGACACCACCGGGCCGGCGTTCAGCTACCACCCGGACAAGCTGTCCATGGAGCGGACCGAGGACTCCGCCTTCGGGCCGGTCGATCGCATCGGCCAGCTCACCATGCGCAACCTCGACATCGCCGACTCTCGCGCCAAGCTGGAGCAGTACGCCAGGCTCGGCATGGTCGGCAGCCCGCACCCGACGTTGATCGGCGTCACGCAGGTGACCCCGACCGGCCTGATCGGCGCGATGCCGGAGGGCGGGGCCGAGGCGATCGCCTCCCGCGGCGAGGTCACCGGCGACGACGAGCTGCTCGACCACGCCGCGATGGAGTCAGGCACCGACTGACGCCTCACCCACCGCGCGCCCGTACGGCCCTGCCGCTGGTCAGCCGCCATCCGGCCGCCGTCCAGCACACCCCCCAGAGCAGGAAGAACGGCGACCACAGCAGCAGGTCCCAGCGCGCCAGGGTGCGAGCCAGCTCGGCGTGCTCGCCGGAGGCCGGGCGGACCCCGGTCAGCAGCAGCGCGTCGCCGGCGAAGCCGAACCCGAGCGCGCCGGCGGCGCGGGCGATCATGAAGATGCCCAGCGTCCAGGCGACGACGGCCGCCAGCCGGCGCGGCAGCACCGCGCCCCACGGCCGTACGGTGGCCAGCGCCACGATGACACCGATCACCGCGGCGCCGGCCAGCAGCCAGTGGCTCGCCACGAACAGCGGATCACGGGCGAGCAGCCGTTCGCGCATCTCCGGGGGCAGCGGGTCCTTGTCGGCCAGCGCGTTGGCCCCCAGCGCCTGCGCCAGCTTCATCGACCCGTAGACGGCCGCGCAGGCCGCCGCGCCGTACGCGCCCAGCCGCGCCCGGTCAGCGCGCGGCATGTCTCGGCGCCACGGCGTAGGAGCGGATCATCTCCGCGAGCAGCCCGATCACGACGACGCCGAGCACCCCGTGGTACCAGTGCCAGCCCACGCCGATACCGACGAACCCGTCCACGATCATGATGCCCGCGCCGCCGCCGACGGCCAGCAGCATCGCGGCCAGCAGGAGCAGCATCACTCTTCGCGGCACCCTGCGGCCCAGCGGCGTGACGGTGGCGAGGGCGAGGCACGCGCCCAGCACGCCGGACAGGGTCGCGAGCCACTGCGCCGTGCTCGGGTCGAGGAAGTAATCCGCGGCCTCGGCGGCTGACACGGGCGGGCCGCTCGGGAACCCGAGCCGGGCCTGCATGGCGTAGCCGGCCTTCCCCACGGCGTAACCGAGGAACAGCACGGCCAGCGCGTACGCCGGCCAGCGTCGCACACGAACAGAACCAGTCATGACCGCGACCGTAGCCACGGCGCCCCGGGCGGCGACTCCCAAGCATGGGGGAGAGGCCTCCCCCGCCAGAGGGATCCGCCCGCGCGCGTCCTGGCCGCCGATCCCGCGCCCGACGCGAAAGCCGTCCGCTGACCTGGGAACCCGTAGCATCGGCTCGTTCGTCATCATCGTGTCGATCACGTCGCGGAAAGGGCCATCATGCGCAGCGCGCTTTTCGGGAACCTGGACAGCTCACAGGTGCCCGCCAACTTCGCTCTCCAGAACGCCAAGATGCTCCGCGTCCAACTCCCGCACGAGGTGCTGGCCAGGCAGGGGTCGATGGTGGCCTTCCAGGGCCAGATGGACTTCGACTACGAGGGCGCCGGCGGCGTCGGCAAGCTGTTCAAGAAGATGGTCACCGGCGAGGGCGCGCCGCTCATGCGCGTCAGGGGGCAGGGCCTGCTGTTCCTCGCCGACAACGCCGACGACATCCACCTGTTCTACCTGGAGAACGAGGCCATCACCGTCAACGGCCGCAACCTGCTGGCCTTCGACTCCGCGCTCACCTGGGACATCAGGCGCGTGCAGGGCGCGGGCATCGCCGCGGGCGGGCTGTTCAACATGACGGTCAAGGGCACCGGCTGGGTGGCGGTCACCGCCCACGGCTCCCCCGTGCTCCTCGACACCTCGCGGATGCCGACCTTCGCCGACGGCCAGTCCGCGGTGTGCTGGAGCGCCGACCTGCACGTGGGCGTCAACCGCACGATGAAGGCGGGCGCGCTGATCGGCCGCGGCAGCGGCGAGGCCGTCCAGCTCGCCTTCCAGGGGCAGGGGTTCGTGCTCGTGCAGGCCAGCGAGGGCCCGCCGGTGGTCTCGGCGCAGTAGCCGCTCACCCCGGCCGAGGCTTCCCGGTGCGCGCGGGTGTCCCGCTGGCGGGCCGTTGGTCCCACGCACCGGGGCCGTTCGACCGCGGCGATCACCGCGCGTCATGGGCTTTCCTGGACGGGAAGGGAGCGCGCCATGAACGGACACATCGTCGTCGGCGTGGACGGCTCGCCCGAGGCGCTGAACGCGGTGCGGTGGGCGGCCGACGAGGCGATGAGGCGGGCCTGCCCGCTGCAGATCGTGCACGTCACCGGCGTCTACGCCTATGACATCCCGCCGCGCGAGGTCGTCCAGGCTTTCGCGACCCCGGAGGACTACGGCCGGGCCGTGCTGGACGACGCCGGGGCCCTGGCCCGCAGGCGGCACCCGGACCTGCCGATCGGCGCCGTCCTGGGCGAGGGCGTCATCGCCGACGTGCTCAGGCAGGCGGCCACGGAGGCGACGGCGCTGGTCGTGGGCAGCCGCGGGTACGGCCGCTTCTCCCCGGCCCGCCTCGGCTCGGTCAGCGCCGGGCTGGCCGGACGGTCCCCGTGCCCGGTGGTGATCGTGCGCGACCCGCCCGCCCGGGAGCGCGGCGAGATCGTCGTCGGATTCGACGACCACTCCGCTGCCGCGCTGCGGTTCGCCTTCGAGGAGGCGGCCCGGCGCGGCGCCCGGCTGCGGGCCGTCCACGCCTGGCAGCCGCCGACGGTCTCGCCGTTCGTGCTCGGTGCCGATCCGATCTTCGAGGAGCTCTTCGCGGCCGCGCGGCACCGCGCGGTGCTGGTGCTGCAGCGGTGGCGGGACCGGCACCCGCAGGTGCGGGTGGTCGAGGAGATCGTGCCGGGCGGAGCCGTGGCGGCCATCTGCCGCGCCTCCGCGTCGGCCGACCTGGTCGTGGTGGGCTCGCGGGGACGCGGCCTGTTCGGCTCGGCGCTGCTGGGCTCGGTCAGCCGCGGCGTCCTGCACGAGTCGCGCTGTCCCGTCGCGGTGGTCCGCCCCACCATGGCGTCTGCGAGCACGGCCTGAGCGCCCGGCGGCCGGGCCCCCGGACGGCCCGGCAGCCCGGGCGAGGACGCCCGCCCGCGCTGACCGCCGGGGCCATGGTTGTCAGCCGTGGTTCTCAGGAGGGCAGTGATGGGGCGGACGGCGCCGCGGGCGCGCCGGGCAGCCGGGAACCAGCGGGGAGCAGCGACCCGCAGGCCCGCACCGCCGCCCCGTACTTGTCGGACAGGACGTCGACGCGCTCTCCCCTGATGTCGAAGTTGATCAGCCCGTCCGAGGAGAGCGCGACCTCGGGGAAGCCGGGCAGTCCCTGCGCGCGCATGCAAGTGGTGAACGCCCTGCCGTCGTCGTCGGGCGCCGCGGACGAGGCGCTCGTCACCCAGCCCCCGCCCGCGGCGAAGGCGGCGGCGGTGAGGACCGCGACGGTGAGGACCACTCTTCGGATCGTCGAGCCGGCCATGATGGCTCCTTTCGTTGCTGTCGATGCGCCCAGACAAGCCGAGGGCCGGTTACCGGGCCGCAACGGCGGCGGTTACCCCGCTGTAACCGGGAGACGGGGCATGCTGGAGATCGTGAGAGTGCTGATCGTCGAAGACCACGAGGAGCTGGCCGTGACGGTGGCCGCGGGGCTGCGCCGCGAGGGCATGGCCGTCGACGTGGTGCTGGACGGTCTGGCCGCGATCGAGCGGGCCTCGGTCAACCACTACGACGTGGTCGTCCTCGACCGGGACCTGCCCGGCCTGCACGGTGACGAGGTGTGCCGGTCGCTGGTCGGCGCCGGCCACCCGGCGCGGGTGCTGATGCTCACCGCCGCCGTGACCATCGATGACAGGGTGACCGGACTGGGCATCGGCGCCGACGACTACCTGCCCAAGCCGTTCGCCTTCGCCGAGCTGGTCGCCCGGATCCGGGCACTGGCCAGGCGACCCAGCCGGGCCCTGCCTCCGGTGCTCGTCCACGGCGACCTGCGGCTGGATCCGGCCACCCGGATCGCCACCCGTGACGGGCGCCGGCTGCCGCTGAGTCCCAAGGAGTTCGCCGTGCTGGAGCTGCTGATGGCCGCCAAGGGCGCGGTGGTCTCCGCCGAGCAGTTGCTGGAGCGGGGCTGGGACGAGTTCGCCGATCCGTTCACGCAGACCGTGAAGGTGACGATCAGCCGGTTACGGCGGAAGCTCGGCGACCCGCCGCTCATCGAGACGGTCCCGCAGGCCGGATACCGGATATGAGACAGCCCATACGGTCGCGGCTGACCCTGCTCTACGGCGGCCTGTTCCTGGTGGCCGCGGTGCTGCTGGTCGCCCTCATCTACCTTCTGGTCGAGTACTCGCCCTTCCCGGCGCCACCGGCCGCTCCCGCGGCGCCGGGCGGATCGGCCCCTCCCGCTCCGGCGCCCCTGGCGGCCTCCACCGAGCACCTGCGCCGGTTGCTGGTCAACTCGTTGATCGCGCTGGCGGCCATGGCGTTCGCCGCGCTGCTGCTGGGCCGGCTCATGGCCGGGCGCGTGCTGCGGCCGCTGGCCGAGATGACCGCCACCGTCCGGCGCATCACGGCCGACCGGCTCGACCGGCGGCTGGCCGCCACCGGGCCGGACGACGAGCTCAAAGAGCTGGCCGACACCTTCGACGAGCTGCTGGACCGGCTGGAGGCCGCGTTCACCGCCCAGCGGCGGTTCGTCGCCAACGCCTCCCACGAACTGCGGACCCCGATGACGTTGCAGCGGGCCATGGCCGAGGTGGCGCTCGCCGATCCGGCGGCCGACACGGCGTCCCTGCGGGAGGTGCTGGAACGCGTGGTGGCCGCGGGCAGGCACCAGGAGCGGCTCGTCGAGGCGCTGCTCACGCTGGCCCGGGGCCAGCAGGGCCTGCGGCACCGCCGGCCCTTCGACCTGGCCGAGATCACCGCGCAGGCGCTCGGCCACCGTGCCGACGCTGAGCCGCGCGTCGAGTCCTCTCTGCGGCCGGCACCCGCCTTCGGTGACCACGCACTGGCCGAACGGCTGGTCGCCAACCTGCTGGACAACGCGCTGCGGCACAACGTGCCCGGCGGGTGGGTCAGGGTGGAAACCAGCGTCCGGTCCGGACGCGCCACTCTCCGAGTCTCCAACAGCGGTCCGGTGATTCCGGCCGACCGGCTGCCCCTGCTCCTGCAGCCCTTCCAGCGTCTGGACAGCGCCAGGAAGGCCGACGGCGACGGCCTGGGGCTGGGCCTGTCGATCGTGGCCGCCATCGTCGAGGCACACCACGGCACGCTGGCGGTCCGTCCGCTTCGCGACGGGGGGCTCGAGGTGATCGTCGCCCTCGACCCCCCGGACGATCCGCGCAACCGCCGGCGTCATGGCTCACCGGCCGCGGAGTGACGCCTGTCCGGCGACGCGGCCGGCGCGCTGCGCAGTACCGGAAAAGTCGTGAAATCGCCCGGTGGTCCGTCGTCCTCATCGGATAGGGACCAAGGTCTCTATCCGATCGATCGGGCGCACGGAAGGCTCGCAACCATGGACAGGATCGATGCGTACTGGCACGCCGCGACGGAGACCCGCGACTGGACGTGGCCGAGCCGATGACGTGGTGGACGATCGTGCGCTTCCTGCACATCCTGGGAGCCGCGCTGTGGGTCGGCGGGCAGCTCGCCGTCTCCCTGGTGGTGCTCCCGCTGGCCCGCCGCGGCCTGCCGGAGGGACAGCGGGCCGCCCTGCTGCGCGCGGTGGGACGCCGCTTCGGGCTGATCACGCTCGCCGGCTTCCTGCCGGTCCAGATCGCCACCGGCCTGGCGCTGGCCTGGCACTCCGGTGTGACCTGGGCCTCGCTGGCCGAGCCCGGCTACGGCCGGACACTCGCCGCCAAGCTGGTCCTCTTCTGCGCGGTGCTGGCCACCGCGGGCCTGCACGGCTGGGCCTCCGGATCCGGCAGACCCACCGCCGCCCGCGTCATGGCCATCGCCTCGCTCATCGGCTCGGTGGGCGTGATCCTGCTGGCATCGGCGCTGGTGGCGTGATCCGCGGACCCGGCCGCGAGCACAGAAGGGACTAAAGACCCTTACCGGGGGCAGTGCGCGCCGTGGATTCTGGCCATGGGACCTGAAGGCGAGGGCAGGAGCATGACGTCCGATTCCTCTGCGGCGACGCCGACCACGGCCCAGCGGGTGACGGCTCTCACGCGGGCGTTCGCGGTGAACCGCCGGGCCCGGGCGCGGCCGACCCCGACCGGACGGCTGGAGCCGGTTCGGCGGGAGAGCGCGGCATGACGATGGACGCCCTGCTCAGGCTGGCCACCCACCTGCGGCCGGGGAAGGTGTCGGCCGACGGCCGGAGCCTGCACCTGGTCGGCGGGCGCGAGGGCGACGTGTTCTACCGCGACCGGTGGAGCCACGACAAGGTGGTGCGCTCCACGCACGGCGTGAACTGCACCGGCTCCTGCTCGTGGAAGGTGTACGTCAGGGACGGCATCATCACCTGGGAGGCGCAGCAGACCGACTACCCCAGCGTGGGCGGCGACCGGCCGGAGTACGAGCCGCGCGGCTGCCCGCGCGGAGCGGCCTTCTCCTGGTACACCTATTCGCCGACCCGGGTCCGCTACCCGTACGCCCGCGGCGTCCTGGTCGCCATGTACGGCGAGGCCCGGCGCGGCGGTCTGGACCCGGTTGCCGCCTGGGCGGAGGTCACCACGGACCCGGAGAGCCCGACCCGGTCGCGGTGGAGAACTTCCACGCCCTGCGCAGCCGCCAGACCAGCGACCTGCGCGGCCGCGTGAACCTCCTCAACTGGGACGGCACCGGCCTGCCCGACGGACTCTTCCCACCCAAGAAGGACTCATGACCGAAAACCACGTACGCACCGTCCACCTGGTGGCCTCCGTCCTGCTCGGCTACCCGGACGCGAGGCTGTTCGAGGCCGTCCCCTTGCTGCGCAAAGCGGTCGCGACCGTGCCGTCCACGCCGCTGACCGGCTTCCTCGACCACCTCGCGACGGTGCGCCCCCAGGAGCTGGCCGAGCACTACGTGGCCGTGTTCGACTTCAAGCGCCGCTGCTGCCCCTACCTGACGTCCTACGCCTACGGCGACACGCGGAAGCGCGGCATGGCCCTGCTCCGCTTCAAGCAGGCCTTCCGGGAGGCGGGGTTCGAGCCGGCCGACGGCGAGCTGCCCGACCACCTGGCCGTGGTGTGCGAGCTGTCGGCGCGAGGCGGCACGGAGCAGGCCGTACGGCTGCTGCGCGAGCATCGCGCCGGGCTGGAGGTGCTGGCCCAGGGGCTGGCGGCGGAGGGCTCGCCGTACGCCCGCGTCGTGGACGCCGTCATCGCCACGCTGCCGCCGCCGACCGCGCGCGACCTGCGCGCCGCCCGCGGCCTGGCCGCCGACGGGCCGCCGGCCGAGGCGGTCGGGCTGGAGCCCTACCCGATCGGAGAACGCCCATGAGCGTCCTGCTCGGGGTCGTGGCACCGTACGTGGCCTTGACGGTGTTCGTCCTGGGTCACGTGTGGCGCTACCGTTACGACAGGTCGGCTGGACGACCCGCTCCTCGCAGCTGTACGAGTCGCGCCTGCTGCGCGTCGGCAGCCCGCTGTTCCACTTCGGCATCCTCGTCGTGATGCTGGGCCACATCGGGGGCCTGGTGATCCCGAAGAGCTGGACGGCGGCCGTCGGCGTCACCGAGGCGGCCTACCACGTCGCCGCCGTCGGCCTGGGCACGGTCGCGGGCGTGTGCACCCTGGGCGGGCTGGCCATCCTCATCTACCGGCGCCGCACCGTCGGCCCCGTCTTCAGCGCCACCACGCGCAACGACAAGGCCATGTACGCCGTGCTCGCGGTGACGATCGTCCTCGGCCTGGCCGCCACCGTCGCCGCCAACATCCTGGGCGGCGGCTACGACTACCGCACCACCGTCTCCCCGTGGTTCCGCTCCATCTTCGTGCTGCGCCCCGACCCGTCGCTGATGGCAGGCGCGCCGCCGCTGTTCCAGTTCCACGCGCTGAGCGCCATGCTGCTGTTCGCCATCTGGCCCTTCACCCGGCTGGTGCACATGCTGACCGCGCCGGTCGGGTACCTGACCCGCCCCTACATCGTCTACCGCAGCAGGCAGGCGCCCGCGCCACGGCGCGGCTGGGAGGCCTCCTGACATGCGGCGCGAGGCGGTGGACCGCTCCCGGCAGGGCAGAGGATCCGGGGGGCGGACGGCCCTGTCCCATCCACGGCATCCCCGCGGCGGCGCACGGGGCCGATGGCACCCCACGATGGGACTTTCGGCCCTCACCCGGCGGTCCGCCGCGTGATGCGCTGGTGGTAATGCGCAGGAGGTGCAACCGCCATGAAGGACAAGGCGATCCACGCGGCGATCGAGGCCGCGACCTGGGCCCCCTCGGTCCACAACACCCAGCCCTGGACCTTCGCGGTGTCCGGGGAGGAGATCAGGGTCCGCGCCGACGTCGAGCGCAAGCTCCGGGTGAGCGACCCGCAGGCCCGCGAGCTGTTCATCAGCTGCGGCGCGGCACTGTTCACCCTGCGCACCGCGCTGCGGGCAGAGGGCTACGAGCCGATCGTGCGGGTGCTGCCCGACCCCGACCGCCCGGCGCTGCTGGCCACCGTACGGCTCGGCTCCCCGCTGACCCCGGACGAGATCACGGGGATCCTGGCCGGCGAGATCAAACGGCGGCGCACCCACCGGGCCGGGTTCACCGACCTGCCGGTTCCCGACCGCCTGATCGAGCGGCTGGTCGGGCAGGCGGCGGCGGAGAAGGCCACGCTGACCCCGATCCGGATGCCCGAAGCGGTCGACGTCGTGGCCGCCCTCACCCAGGCCGCCCAGCGCGTGCAGAGCGGGGACCGGGCCTTCAGCCTGGAGGTGATCCGCTGGGCGCGCCCGCCGGGCAGCTCACGCCGCGACGGCGTGCCCGCCGACGCCTACCCCCGCAAGAGCGGTCAGGAGCGCTTCCCGCAGCGTGACTACGCCCACGGCCACGACTGGGGCACCACCACGGACCAGAGCACGTCGACCTCCACCGGCATCGTGGCGATCATGACGACACCCGGGGACGGCCACCACGACTGGATCGCCACCGGCCAGGCACTGCAGCGGGTGCTGCTGCACGCCTCCGCCTACGGCGTCAGCGCCGCCTTCCACACGCAGGCGCTGGAGATGTACCAGCTGCGCGAGTTCCTGCGGCACGAGCTGTGCTCGGACGAGTACCCACAGATGATCATGCGGCTCGGCATCACCTTCGAGGACAGCCGCGGCGTGCGCCGCCCGCTGTCGGAAGTCCTGGACTGAACGGGACGCAGGCGCACGCGACCGGCAGGCGGGCGCGTGCCCACCGGCGCGTGTCCAACGGCGCGCGGCCGACGGCGTCCCCGGTAGCGGTGTCCCCGATGGCGTCCCGGTAGCGGCGTCACCGGTGGCGTCCCCGATGGTGTCCCCGGTGGTCGGCGTCCCCGGTGGTCGGCCTCGCCCGCCCCGGGGACATCCCGGGGACATCCCGGGGGAGACGTGGCCGATCGGGCTAGCCGGCCCGGCACTCGGGAGTCTCGAGCCGCTCGTCCGGGGACGCGACGATCGGGCTGGGCCGTCCCGCCGTGATCCGCCGCCCGGAGATGTGCTCGACCCGCACGACGATGAAGTGGTCCCGCTCGCCGAGCGCCCACGGCTCCAGCGGCAGCGCGGCCAGCCGTTCCCGCTCCTCGGGGTCGGAGACGGCGCGCGCGTGGCCGACCGCGGTGACCGACCATCCGGTGCGTTCGCTCACGTCGAACTCGTCGGCCTCGAAGGCGACCACGGCCTGGCGCGTGGCCGCGGCCAGCTTCGACCCGGTCGCGGTGCGAATCACGACGTGCTCGCCGTCCAGGAGGAAATTGACCGGCTGTACGGCCGGCAGTGCCCGGTCGGTGAACACGATCCGGCCGATCGGCACCGAGGCGAGGAGATTCAGGCATTCCCGTCGGGAGAGTACCTGGAGGCCGGAACCGTCGACATGCATGCCAGACAGCCTGCCGTCCGCACACGCGGCCCCGTTAGGGCCGAAAGTCCCGATCTCCTCCGCCGATCGACATCACGGACATATGCCGCCGGCTGCCCCCTCTGGTTACCTCGACAGGGTTTTCACCCGGGGGAAACATCCGCAAGGGAGAGCACTCATGAGTACCGCCCTGCTGCTGTCTCTGGCCGGACTCGCGCTGCTGGACAGCACCAGCATCGGCACCCTGTTCATCCCGGTGTGGTTGCTGCTGGGACCCGGGCGTCCCCGGGCCGGACGCGTCCTGCTGTACCTGGCGACCCTCGCGGCCTTCTACTTCGCCCTCGGCCTGCTCGTCATCGGTGGTGCCGGCTCGGTTGCCGACGCGGTCGGTGCGGCACTGGACAGCCGTGCCGCGCTGTGGGTCCAGCTCGCCGTTGGTGTCGGCCTGTTCGCACTGAGCATTCGCTTCGATCCCCAACGGCGCGCGGGCCGCGACGGGATCACCCGATGGCGAGAACGCGTCACGACAGGTTCTTCCTCATCGGCATGGCTGGCCGGGCTCGCCCTGCTGGCGGCGCTGGCCGAGCTCGCCACGATGCAGCCCTACCTGGGGGCGATCGCCATGCTGGCCACCTCCGATCTCGACGCCGCCGCCGATGCGTTGCTGCTCGCCGGGTATTGCCTGGTCATGGTGCTTCCCGCTGGGGTACTGCTGCTGGCCCGGATGATCGCTGCGGCCCGGATCGAGCCGGTCCTGCATCGGATCACCATCTGGATCACCGACAAGGGCGCCGGTGCCACTGGATGGGTGCTCGCCATAGCGGGATTCCTGGTCGCCCGGGACGCTGCGGCACGCCTGTGTTCGCCCATCTCGAGTGATACGCGTCCCCGCTCGTGGGATGGGGTTGAGCGGTTGACGCCCGCAGCGCATCCGGGAACTGGAAGGAGCGGCGGCCCCAGATCAAGGTCCAGGCCAACCTGCAGGAAGGCCGCCACGCCCTGGCCCGCAAGCTCATCCACCTGGCCGCAACGGGCAGCTCTACCAGAACTACCAGGAGGGCGTGGAGGACCAGATCGGCGCGCTGGGCCTGGTGTCGAACGCGATCGTGCTGTTCGACACCCGCTCCATGGACGCCGCCCTGACCCACCTGCGCACGAGCGGGTCCGAGGCGCGCGAGGAGGATGTGGCCCGCCTGGCGCCGTTCGTGCGGCACCACATCAACCTGATGGGCCGCCAGCTCCCGGAGATGCCCGGCGGGCTCCGCCCGCTCAGTCCCGTGCCGTGAGTAGACGGGTAGCGTTCGAGCCCCGGAACCGGCAACGCTCGTGGCGGGCCCCAGCGGGGGCGTTACGCCTCAGCCTGCTTCGGGGTGGAGGGAGCCGGCTCAGGCGCTGAGGGCGCATGGTGGCGTGCGGTTGTCAGGTGGTAGAGCAGCGCCAAGGTCGTGACACCGGCGGCTGGCAGCCCCAGCGCGGCGGGCGCGATGGCGAACCACTTCTGGGCCAGTCCGCCCAGGCCGCCACCAAGAGCTATCCCGACGTAAATGGCCGAGGAGTTGAGGCCGAGCAGAACCGGTGCTGCGGCCGGATTGAGGGCGATGAGCCGGTGCTGTTGGGGCACGACGATGACGCCCAGGGCCGCGCCCCAGATCGCGGCCCATGCCAGGGTGGACACGAGCGTGGCGGTCGCCACCGAAGTGAGGGCAAGCGCGACGGCGGCGATGGCGATGGGACCGGTCAGCACGTGCGCGGGGTCGTGCCGGTCGACCAGCCGTCCGGCGATGATGTTTCCGGCCAGGACGCCGATTCCCCAGGCCAGCAGGATGACGGTGAGCAGCGGTTCGGAGCCGCCGGTCGCATCCTGTAGGGTCGGGCCGATGTAGGTGTAGAGGGTGTAGGCGCCGAGGAAGACCAGCGTGGTGACGGCCAGCAGCGCGAGGACCCGGCCCTGCTTGAGCGGGCGCAGCCGATCGCCCAGTGATGCGGCGGGAAGCGTCACCCTGGGCAGGCCGGCGGCGATCCCGAGGGCCGCGACGAGGCCGATCCCGGCGACGGCCCACATGGTGATGTGCCAGTCGGTATCGCCGATCAGCGTGCCGAGAGGAAGACCCAACGCCGTCGCCAACGTGAGGCCGCCCAACACAAAGGCAAGTGCCCTGCCTCGGCGTTCCGGGGGTGCGATGGCCCCGGCAGTGCTGGAGGCGGCGGAGTTGATCATCCCGGCCCCGACCGCGGTGACGATACGGGCGATCATCACCACCTCGTAACTTGTGCCCAGGGCGGTGACAGCGTTGCCGACCACGAAGACACTCAACGCGATCAGCAGCGCGGACCGCCTGTCCAGTCCACTGGTGAGCGCGCCCATGACGGGCGCCGACAGGGCCATCACCAGGGCGAACGCCGTCACCAACTGCCCAGCGGCCGGAGTGGAGACCTGCAGGTCGGTGGCGATGGCCGGGAGCAGGCCCGCGATGACGTAGCCGTCGGTGCCGACGGCGAAGGTCGCCAGGGCCAGAGGAAGAAGTCGTTTCAACACCGGGTGGTGCCGCCTTTCCAGAGGAACCTCAGAAGTGCCGAGGGGAACCCTAGGCAATACATGGATACTTGTCCATATATCCATGTGTTGGTAGCGTGGCGGGTGTGCTCAACACAGGGGGCGGCGATGCGTGAGGTGTCACAACCGGCGACCGAGGCCATCCGGCTGGTGGAGGTGCTGCGCGCTCTGGCCGATCCGGTACGGCTGGACCTCGTCCTGCGGCTCGACCGGATGGGCGAGGACTTCTGCAACACGATCGGCGCCGACATCGACGTGCATCAGACGACGCTGTCGCACCACTACCGGGTGCTGCGCGAGGCCGGCGTGACGTGGACGAAGGTGCAGGGCCGATCCCGGCTGGTACGCCTGCGCCGAGAGGACCTCGAATCACTGTTCCCCGGCCTGCTCGACTCCGTACTGAGCGCACAGCGCCGAACACGTGATGCCACGACCGCCGGCACTATCGAGGCGCCGTAGACCTGCGCTCCCCGGCACCCGTCAAACGAGCTCGCTCCCCGATATCCACTCCCCAGGTCACGCGAGAGCGGTAGCCCTGATGGCCGGGGGCCAAGCCGACTGGTGACCTCTGCGATCCACCGGCAGACGGCGGCGGGCCCGGCCGCGGTCTCGATCATCGTGCCCCCGCCGGGCGCGGGGACCGGCTCAGGCACCTGGAAGGGAAGTCCGGCTTGCCGTAGCCGCTGCAGGATCCGGTGCTCGGCGCCGACCTGCGCGGCGGACGCCGTGCGGTGAAGGGGGGGCCGGACCTGACGGGTAAGTGGGGCCGGCTCACACGGGTAGAACCACGCATTCGGAGTGGAGGGTCAGCGAGCACCGCTCAACCTGCTGTGGGGCCGGGGGACACGTTCGGGAGCGGAGGGCTCTCGTCGCGCGCATCGAACCCGCCGGCGCGGGGGTGGGCCAGGGCGTGTCCATGGAGCGGGTCTTCCGGGCCCGCCTTCGCCGGCCGCTGGCGGCCGTCCTCCGGGGTCGGCGAGGCGGCTCAGCCGGAGCCGTCCGGCTCGTACGGCGGAAGGCCCAGACGTGTACGGATCTCCCGCTGCACCGAGACCCGGTCGGGTCTCGCGTCGACCGTGACGACGTACTCCTTGCGGCGGAACAGCGCGAGGACCGGGTCGGTCTTGTCGTGGTAGTCCCGCAGCCGGCCGGCGAGCGCCTCGGGCGTGTCGTCCTCCCGCGTGACGAGCTCGCCGCCGCACACGTCGCACCGGCCGTTCTCCTTCGGGCGGTGGGCGATGAGGTTGTAGTCCATGCCGCAGCGGGCGCACAGGCGGCGGGCCAGCACCCGGCGCCGGACGTCCTCATCAGGCAGATCGAGATGGACGACGCTGTCGATGTCGTAGCTCTCCAGGAAGAACTCGGCCTGCCGCTGGTTGCGGGGGAACCCGTCGACGACGAAGCCGTAGTTCCAGTCGTGCTGCGCCAGCCGGTCGCGCACGACCTTCTCCACCAGGTCGTCGCCGACCAGTTCCCCTGCGGCCATCACGCGCCGGACCATGGCCCCCAGCTTGGTGTGGTTCTGGACGTGCCACCGGAAGATGTCGCCGACACTGATGTGCACCAGGTCGAGGTCCCGGGCGAGCAGGGTGCCCTGCGTGCCCTTGCCGCTGCCCTGGACGCCCATGATGACGTACTTGCGCATACTGCACTCTGACACACGCCGGCGGTTCGCCCGCCGGGCCCCCGCGGGCGAACCGCCGAGGGCCCGGACGGGGGCGTTGGTCAGTGCTTCTCCTTGCGATCCGCCTTGAGACGGGCGGCGAGGGCCGCCGCCTGGGTACGGCGCTGCATGTCGAGCTTGCCCAACAGGTTGGAGACGTAGTTCTTGACGGTCTTCTCCGCCAGGTAGAGGCGCTCGCCGATCTGCCGGTTGGTGAGACCCTCGCCGATGAGGTCGAGGATCAGGCGCTCCTGGTCGGTCAGGGCGGCCAGCGGGTCACGGCGGGTGGCCTGGTCGCGCAGGCGGTGCAGCATCGCGGCGGTGGTCTGCGGGTCGAGCAGCGACTGCCCCGAGGCCACCGTGCGGACGGCGCCGACGAGGTCGGAGCCGTGGATCTGCTTGAGCACGTAGCCGGAGGCCCCGGCCATGACCGCGTCGAATAAAGCGTCGTCGTCGGCGTAGGAGGTCAGCATCAGGCACCTCAGGTCGGGCAGGCGGGAGCGCACCTCGCGGCAGACGTCGACACCGTTGCCGTCGGGCAGCCGGACGTCCAGGACGGCCACGTCCGGGTTGAGCGCGGCGATGCGGGCGATGGCCGACTCGGCCGTTCCCGCCTCCCCGATGACCTCGATGTCGTCTTCGGCCTCCAGCAGGGCGGCGACGCCCCGGCGTACCACCTCGTGATCGTCGAGGAGAAACACGCGAATCATGGCTTTGACCCTAGCCCTCCCGCGGTCGGCGTGACTCGGCGGTCTCGGGGCGCGGTCAGGCGCGGTGAGGGCACGGTGTCGGGTGGCGGCGACGGGGCGCGGTGCTGGGTGCGGGCGACGGGTGCGGCGACGGAGTGCGGTGACGAGGTGCGGTGACGGGGCGCGGTCTCGGGGTGCCGATGAGCGGGTGGCGGCAAGGCGTCGCCCGCGGACGCGCGACGGGACACCCACTGGAGGGGTGCCCGCCGTAGGGGGCGCTATCCGACCGGCTGGGGCGTGTCCGCGATCGAGGGGACGATCGCGGGGGTGGGCGCGGGACGGACGAGCACCACCAGGCAGCAGAGCAGGGCCGCGAGGGCGACGGCGCCGAGCATCACCCGGTAGTCGAGCAGCCCCACCACCGCGGCGCCGAGGGCGATCGAAAGCGTCTGCGTCAGGTCCGACACCATGCCGATCGCCGCGCCGACCCGGCCCTGCAGGCGGGCGGGCACGTAGAGCTGCTGCGCCGTACCGAGAGCGACGCGGAGCAGCGGTAGTCCGGCGCCCAGGAGGGCAGTGCCCAGCAGGTACACCGGGACCGCTTCGACGAGGCAGAGGCCGACGCCCAGCGCCATGACCGCGTAGCCGACGGCGGTGGTGCGCGTCTCGGCCAGCCGGGCGATGAGCCTGCCCGACAGCAGGCCGCCCAGGACCGACCCGGCGCCCTGGACCGCGGTGACGACGCCGAAGAAGGCGGCGGGCCGGCCGAGGCCCTCGATGGCGGCGAAGGTGGCGGTGTCGAGCAGACCGGCTCCGGCGAGGAAGGCGGCGAAGGCCACCGACAGTCGCAGCAGCAGCGGTACGTCGCGCAGGTAGCGGAATCCGGCGGTCACGGCGTTCCAGAAGCCGTCGCCGGCGCGGGCGGGCTCGGGCGGCGATTCGACGACGTCGATGGAGGCGAGTACGAGGAGGGCGACGACGAAGGTGAACGCGTCGACGACGGCGAGCGTGCCACCGCCGAAGGTCAGGTAGATCCACGCGCCGGCGGCCGGTGAAAGAACGCGTAACCCCTCACGGACGGTGATCAGCATGCTTCTGGCCGCGGCCGCGTCGGCGGAGGGCAGCAGGTCCTTCAGCAGCCCGCCGTAGGCCGGTGTGGAGAACAGGACGCCGTAGGCCAGCGCCACCGCGTAGATGATCCAGATGTCGCCCGCCGTACGCACGAGGAGCAGGGCGGGCACGATGACCGCCATCGCCGCGTACATGGCCATCAGCAATGGTTTGCGACGGACCCGGTCGACCAGGTGACCGTAGAGAGGGGAGACCAGGCCCGGGGCGGTGATGCACAGGAAGACGATCCCGGCGGCGGCGGCCGAGCCGGTCAGGTCCTTGGCCCAGATGGCCAGGGACAAGAACAGCGCGCTGTCGCCGAAACTTGAGACGGCGTCGCCGAGGAGCAGCCGGCGGAAGCGCGGGTTACGCACCAAGAGGCGCATGGGGGGCTCCGTGGAGGAAGACGCGGGCGGACTCGGCGCCCTCGGGGATCAGCGACGGGTCGGACAGGCGGGCGATGTACGGCTGGAGCAGCCGCATGAAGTCCTTGCCGATGGCGTCGAGCTCCTCGGGGGTCACAGGGACGCTGACGCCGGACGCGAACGCCGCCTCCTGCCAGGCCGGGGGAGCGGAGGACCGGGCCTGGGCCCACGCGGCCATGCGGCTGGCCTCCCGCTCGATGAACACGCGCTCCAGTTCGAGCGCCGCCGGGCCGCCTTCCGCCGCGGACCATGCCTGCTCGTGGTCGGCCAACCGCCACAGGCGTTCCCGCTTGTCCGTCGAGGGGTCGGCCTCGGTGACGTAGCCGTACTTGGCCAGCTGGCGAAGGTGGAAGGAGCAGGACGCCTGGGAGGTTTCCAGGTGCTTGGCGCAGGTGGCGGCCGTCGCGGGGCCGATCCTGCCGAGCAGGTCGATCAGCTCCAGCCGTAGGGGGTGCGCCAGGGCACGCACGGCCCGCGGATCAGTGATGCGCATGTGCCAAAGATATCTTTGGCTTTCCGGAAGTGTCAAAGACTTCTTTGACTGTTGGCGTAGAAATCTACTTTGTAAAGGCGCCGGGTTTGTTCGGCGCGCCGGAGTGACGGAACGCGAGTCTCGCCTCCGGCCCGGGACGAAGCCGCGGCGAGATGCCGTGGCCCGGTGCGGCGTTCAGGTGAAGGCGGTTCCGGTCTCGGTGAAGGGGCATGACGAGCATCGGAACGAAGGTCTCGCTAAGGCGAGCGTGGGGGCGTGCTTACCGTGACTTTCCGTTCGGAGGTGCTTCGCTGTTGCGTTCGCGCAGGCGCAGCTGTTGTAGGCCGGGGATGTGGTTGGAGAGAGTGCCGACCGAGATGCCGAGCAGCTTGGCGATGGAGGTGACCGGGCGTTCGGGGTCGGATAGCAGGTCGCGGTGGCCTTGAGTGGGTCGGTGTTGACGACGGTGGGGCGCCGGCCGGTGCGGCCTCAGGCTTCGGCGGCGGCCAGGCCCCCTCGTAGGCGCCGGCCACGATGAGTTCGCGCATGAATTCGGCCTGGGCGGCGAAGACGTGGAAGACGAGGCAGCCGCCGGGGGTGGTGGTGTCGAGCTTTTCGCGGAGGCTGGTGAAGTCGATTTCGCGGCGGCATCGGGCTTGGCCGGTGGAACGGGGCCGGACGGTTCGAGCGGGCTGTTGGTGGTCGGCGCCGCGCAGTCGTGACGCCCACGCCGTCCTGTCCGATGACGGCGTGGGCTGGGGCGCCCGGTCAGGCGCCCAGGCCGTTGAGCAGGGTGTCGACGAGCCGTGTGGTGAGGGCGTCGGCGTCGATCTCGGTGGCGCCGCGATCCTGGGTCACCTCGTGGATGAGGGCGTAGTAGCAGCGGCGTGCCCATTCGATGTCGACGTCGGCGCGCAGGAGCCCCTCTGCCCTCGCCCGGCGCAAGAGCCGGTCGCACTTGTCCAGGACGTCCGCGTGGACGCGCGCGATCTCGGGATCGGACGACGCGGCGGCCCGGTTCATCGCGTAGCCCCAGCCGATCTTCACACGTAGGACATTCGCGGTCACCCGGTGGAGGACGACCAGCGGTGGCGCCGTCTCGGACGTCGCGGTGTCCACGGCCTCGGCGAACTGCGCGGTCGCCCAGGCGGTCAGCGCCTGCACCAGCTCCTCGCGTGTGGTGAAACGGCGGTGCACGGTGGTGCGGGCGACGCCCGCCGCCTCGGCGATCTGCTCCATCGTGGCCGCGGGGTTCGCCGAGAGCGCGCGTTCGGCGCCCGCCAGGATCGCGCGCACCGTCCGTTCGGCGTCCGCGCGCAGAGGTTTGGCGTGCACTGGCTGCTTCGTCACATGAAAACACTACAGGAGGGTAGCCGCTCACCTTCGACTTGCAACATTTGTGTTGCGACTAATACTGTAGCCGCATCATCAATGGCGCAGCGATGGGAGATCTCATGGACATGCTGCTGAACGGCAAGGGCGCGGTGGTGACCGGGGCGAGCCGGGGCATCGGGCTGGCGACAGTGACGGCGCTGGTAGGCGAGGGGATGAAGGTGGTCGCGGCGGCCCGGACCGCCACGCCGGAGCTGAAGGAGACCGGGGCGATCATCGTGCAGGTCGACCTGGCCGCCGCGGACGGGCCGCGGACCCTGGTCGAGGCCGCGCTGGCGGAGCTGGGCGAGCTCGATGTGCTCGTCAACAACGTCGGCGGAGGCGACGGGGGAGCGGTCGGCGGGTTCCTTTCCTTCGATGACCAGGCGTGGGAGGAGATCTACAACCTGAACCTCTTCGCCGCCGTGCGTACGACGCGTGCCGCGCTGCCCAGCCTGGTACGGCAGCGCGGCGCCATCGTCAACGTCTCGTCCAACGGGGCGCGGATGCCGCACGCCGGGCCAGTCCCGTACACCACCGCGAAGGCGGCGTTGACGGCGTTCGGCAAGGCACTGGCCGAGGAGTTCGGGCCGCAGGGCGTGCGCGTCAACACGGTGTCGCCCGGCCCGGTCCGTACAGCCATGTGGGAGGACCCGAACGGGTACGGCGCCGCGCTTGCCACCTCGATGAGCCTGGAGAGGGAGCAGCTGGTCGCCGGCCTGCCCGCGGCCATGGGGATGACCACCGGTAGGCTCGTGGAACCGGCCGAGGTCGGGACCCTTATCGCCTACCTGGCCTCGCCGCTCGCGGGCAGCACCACCGGCGCCGACCACATCATCGACGGCGGCTCGGTCAAGACCGCCTAATACCCCAGTGATTGCGCTGGTAGTGGCAGCGTCGGGCGGTGGCCTGGTGACGGCGGCGCCGGTCTGACCAGCGCAGAATGTCCGTGATGGAGCGGTGCCCGGTCAGCACGAGCACGGTCGGCAGTCGCATTCCGCCGCCCGCCGAGGCGCCCGCGGATCACCCGCCTGGGGCGGGCCGGCAGTCGCATTCCGCCGCCCGCCGAGGCGCCCGCGGATCACCCGCCTGGGGCCGGGTCCCCTTTCGCGCTTGCCCCGGTCCGCCCCAGACCGCTCGACGCCTCCGCTGATCTCGCCCTGGACGCCATCGCCAATCTCGCCCCCGCGCTTGGGGTGGTCGGGGGTGGTTTGCCTAGGATCGGAGGCCGATCACTGATCCGGAGGGGGCAGGAGGCCGAGGTGGAGCTGACCGGCGTGCTGGGGGAGGCTGACTGGGAATCGCACCGTTCCGCGGTCTTCGGGGCGGCCTACCGGATTCTCGGCACCGTGGCCGAGGCCGACGACGTGACGCAGGAGGTCTGGTTGCGCGCCGTCGCCGCCGACCTGTCCGAGGTTCGGGACCTGCGGGCCTGGCTGGTGACCCTGGCCGCCCGTACGTCCTACAACATGCTGAAGTCGGCGCGCGTCCGGCGCGAGTCCTATGTCGGGCCCTGGCTGCCCGAACCGCTGCTGACCGGGCCCGACGCCGCCGCTCAGATGCTCATGGACGAGTCGGTGAGCACCGCGATGCTGGTGGTCATGGAGAGGCTCACCCCCGCCGAACGGGTGGCGCTGGTGCTGCACGACGTCTTCGACTTCCCGTTCGCCCGGATCGCCGAGGTGCTCGGCGGCACGCCCGCCGCCAGCCGCAAGCTCGCCTCCCGCGCGCGGGCGCGGGTCGCCGCGGTCCGGGAGCGCCCCCAGGCGTCCAAGGCCGAGACCGAACGCGTGCTCAAGGCGTTCAAGGCGGCCGCCGACGCGGGTGACATGGCGGGGCTCGTCGCGCTGCTGGACCCCGAGGCCGTCTATGTCGCCGACGGCGGCGGCAAGGTGACCGCGGCGCGCAGGCCGGTCCGGGGCGCGGAGCGGATCGCCCTGCTGGCGGTCAGGCAGATCGAGCTCAGGCGGCCCGACGCGTTCCAGATCATCGAGGTGAACGGTCACCCGGCCCTGGCGACCTACAGTGGCGGCGAGCTGGTCTGGCTGGACACCGTGGAGGTCGCCGACGGGCGGATCACGGCGTTCAGGAGACTGGTCAATCCCGAGAAGTTCGCCCACATCGGTCACATCTGAACCCGCCATCTTGTCTCCCTGCCGACCGACCCCCCGATCCTCGGGGGGCGAGGCTGAGAGGAAGACACAGTGGCGCACGTTGTGATCATCGGAGGCGGTTTCGCGGGCGTGTGGAGCGCGGCGGGAGCGGCGCTGGCGCGCGGAGAGGCGGAGCTGCGCATCACGCTCATCGCGCCGAACGACCACCTGGTGCTGCGGCCGCGCCTGTACGAGCCGGAGCCGGACCTGGCCAAGGTTGAGCTCGGCAGGATCCTCGAGCCGATCGGCGTCGAGCACCTGCGAGCCTCGGTGAGCAGGATCGACACCGACCGCCGCGTGGTGGTGGCCGACGGCCAGGAGGTCGGCTACGACCGCCTGGTGCTGGCGGCGGGCAGCAAGCTCGTCCAGCCGCAGGGCCTGCCCGGCGCTGAACGGCTCTTCGACATCGACACCCTGGACGGGGCGCGGCGGCTCACCGACCATCTGCGCGACCGCGAGCACTACTCCGCCGTGGTCGTCGGCGCCGGGTTCGTCGGGCTGGAGGCCGCGACCGAACTGGCCGCCCGGGGCCGGGTGCTGCTGGTGGACCAGGCGCAGGTGGTCGGGGACCAGCTCGGCCCGGGCCCGCGCGAGGAGATCGAGGCAGCGCTGGACCGTGTGGGCGTCGAACGCCGCCTCGGGACGACGGTGACGGAGGTAGGGGACGGATACGCCGTCCTGTCCGACGGCACCAAGGTCGAGGCGGACGCGGTGGTCTGGTCCGTGGGGGTCAGGGCCAGCGAGCTCACCAGCCAGATCTCCGACGACCTCGACCACCTCGGCCGGGTGCCGGTGGACCGGCGGCTGCGCGCCCTTCCCGAGGTGTTCGTCGCCGGGGACACGGCCGCGGCGCCGTTCGACGCCGAGCACACGGTCATGCAGGCCTGCCAGCACGCCACCCCGCTCGGCAAGGTCGCCGGGTACAACGCGGCGGCCGACCTGCTCGACCTGCCGCTGCGCGACTTCACCCCCGGCCCGTACGTCACCTGCCTGGACCTGGGCGGTGCCGGGGCCATCTTCACCCGGGGCTGGGACCGCAGGGTGATGGCCTCGGGCGCCGAAGCCAAGGAGGTCAAGAAGCGGATCAACCACCACATCCACCCGCCGGTCGACGACGCCCCGAAGATCCTCGCCGCCGCCGACCGCGTCTACGTTGAGCTCCCCTTCTTCCCCCGAGACGAGGACGAGACCGCCCCAACCGCATAACGATCTCCGGCCGTCCGCGCAGCGCACGTCCGGGATTCGCCGCGGCGCCGGCCGAGCGGCCCCATGAAACGCTGGAAATATGAGCGGTGGGGCCGCTCGGCTGCCCACGTCATGGCCGTCCTGCGCGAGTGTGGAAACCAGGTCGTGTCGCTGGCCTGAGCTGATCGGGCGGGGGAGATTCCGGCCGTAGGCGACCAGCAGGGGTCCTGAGCGGCGCTGATCACGGGCGCCGGTGTCCAAGGACCAGTCGGGGGCGTCATCCCGGTCGACATGTGCGCTGCTGACCTCGCGCACGCGTCGATGCCGATCATGAGAAGCATGCCGGCCAGGTGGGCGCTGAAGGGGCGATACAAAGCGACGAGCTCGGGGCTGAGGAGCCGGCGGACAGCGGTTATCGATGAGAACGATCTTGCTGGGCATCGCTCCGTCGCCTTCCCACGGCCGGTGCCACCTGTTCGCGTTCCATCAAGGCGTGGTCGTGGTCGGCGAGTGTCGCCTGCGGGTCGATCGCCGGGCTGCTGCACCGGTGGTGGCCGGATGAGGCCACGAGATGGCGATGTTTACGGCTGTCTGGTCCCGAGGCTGACGGGGCAGGGGGTGGCAGAGCCGATGGTCTCCTCCTGGCGGCCAGGTCAAAGGTTGGGTGCTTCCGACCCGGACCTGCGGCGTCGCGCCGAGACAGGAAAGCGGTGCCGGCGCCGTCGATCGTGGCGAAGGGGGAAGCCAAGGCGAAGGCACGAGGGTAAGAGGTGGCCCGCAATTGAAAGGTGAGCCCACTCTGTTTGTTTCGGTCCAACCCGACAGGGCGTGATCTCTTTTTGCTTATTGTGAGCATCAATGTGCTCTTTTAGCGTCATCGGCGTGGGCCCGCGGGGCCCGGCCGGGAGGCGAACAATGGCGTTCATGCGGGCCAAGACCACAGGGTTCACCGGGATCATCCCGACACGGGAAGCCCCGTGGAGGGCGATGTTCCTGCGGGGCGAGCGGGTCGCGCAGATCAGCGAGACAGGGCTGGTGTGGGAGGGTCCGCTGACGGATGTCCACCAGGGGTGTCTGACACTGCCCGAGCCGTACGCCAGCTGCAGCGAGGCGGCGCTCGACCTCGAGGTGCCGTCCTCCAGCACGCGAATGGTGTTCATCGCCGGCGACCGGTGCCTGGACTGGGAATGGACCGTCGGACAGAAGTACGAGGGGCCGGTCACCGGCCTGCCGGACTTCGGGCCCTACCTCCCGGCCGAATACCGCAGCGACATCGACGTCGCGATGCAGGTGCCGGGCGTACCGTACAAGACCCTCCTGATCAAGGGCGAGCGGTGCGCGCTGATCGTCTGGGGGCGGGGCGTCGAGTACGAAGGACCTCTGTACCAACGAGGTGAGGCGGGATGGGCGAAGCTACCCGCGCAGATGAGAGGCGACTTCGACGACGCCCTGATGCTGTATGCCGGAGGCAACAACCGGACCGTGTTCATCAAGGGCGACCAGGCGATGGACTTCCACTGGATCGACGGGCCCACGAAGATCGGCCCGTGGGCGCAGGTCCTGCCCGGCCTCGGCGCCTTACCCGCCCCCTACCAGACTCCTCGGCTGCCGGCCGCCGGGCGTTTCTCCGGCACGGCCGACGATGAGCGAATCGATCTCCGCGTCGACCTGACAGGCCCGGTGCCGGTGATCTCCGGTGACACGTTCGGGGTCCCGGACGGCGCCTACATCAACTCCTTCGTCCTGGAGGGCAGCCAGCCCGTCACGCTGCCCGCCACCATCACCGGCACCGCGAAGTTCGCCGAATCCACCCAGATGCCGAAGATCTCGGTGGTCGTGGACAAGCTCGCCCCCGGCGGCACCGCCACCCTCACCCGCAGCACGGCCGACGGAACGCAGACCACCACCTACACCTGCGCCTACGTCTCCCGGTTCCTGCGCACCATCGACTGGGAAGTCGACGCCATGGCGGGCACCCAACCGGCCCCCGAGTACTTCACCGGCACTCATCCCCGCCCGCCGGGTCTGGACAAGAAGATCGCCACCGTCCAGTCGGTCTACGCCGAGGTCGGGATCGAGCTGCGCACGTCCGGCACCGTCGTCAATGAGGTCGCCGTCGCCGGGGCGGGCGCGGACCTGAGGTGGGACGATGCCGAGCTGCATGCCGCGATGGTCAGCAACTTCAGCGGCCACCGCGACAGCGAGCAGTGGAAGCTGTGGAGCTTCATCGCCACCCGCCACGTCGACAAAGACGCCACCCAGGGCGTCATGTTCGACCGCGAAGGATCTCCCCGCCAAGGGATGGCGGTGTTCCACACCGAGATGGCCATGCAGCAGGTGGCCGGAACCCGCACGGAGCTTCACACCTGGGTGCACGAGATCGGCCACGCCTTCAACCTGGTGCACAGCTGGGATAAGGCCACCACCGCCGTTCCCCCGCAGCCGCTCGGTCCGCGCAACGGTTACGGCGACCTGTCGTGGATGAACTACGAGCATCTGTACCAGGGGCCGAACGGAGAGAAGGGCGAGGCCGCCTTCTGGGAGGCCTTCACCCACCAGTTCACCGCCAATGAGCTGCGGCATCTGCGCCACGGCTTCTACCGCAACGTCGTCATGGGCGGCTTGGGCTTGAAGGTCGGTGTCGGTGCCGCCTATCGCGCTGCTCCGAAGGAGTTCGACCTGCCACCGGCCAGCCGGTCCGGGCTGCGGCTGGAGCTGTTCGGACGCGACACCTTCTCCCACGGCGAACCCGTCGTCACCGAGATCAAGCTGTCCCTGGACGGCAGCACCCCCCGAGCCGACGCCTTCCCCAACCTCAGCCCCCGCGGCGACAACCTGACCATCCTGGTCACCGACCCGGCCGGAGCCATCCGCCCCTTCCGGCCCATCGCCCGCCACTGCGGCAACCCCGACCGCCGCGTCACCCTCGACGCCCGAACCCCGGCCCTCTACGACAGCGCCTACCTCGGCTACGGGGCCGACGGCCTCACCTTCACCCAGCCCGGCACCTACCGGCTGCGCGCCCTGTGCAAGGCCCCCGACGGCTCCACCGTCACCTCACCCGAGCACACCATCCAGATCAGCCCGCCGGCCAGCGAACAGGACCGGCGCGCGGGCGACCTGCTGATCGGCTCCCAGCAGGGCACCCTGCTGGCCTTCCTGGGCTCCGACGCCCCCCAGTTGGCCGACGGCAACGCCGCCCTGGACCAGCTCATCGCCACCCACCCCGACCACCCGCTCGCGGTCTACGCGCTCATGGTCAAGGGCACCAACGCCGGACGCCACTTCCTGACCCTCGGCAAGAACGGCATCGAAGTGCGGCCCGCCGACACCACCACCAGCATCGAACAGCTCGGCGCGGTCGTGGAGACCACCCTCGACACCGGCACCGACGCCGGGGTCGACAACATCACCCTCAACGCCACCATGCGCCGCCTGGCCCGCGTGCACGCCCGCGCCCACGACCTCAAACAGGCCGACGCCGTCCTGGACCAGCTCGTCGACACCTTCCGCGACAAGCACGTCCCGCCGCCGGTCCTGGCCACCATCGCCGAACAAGCCGAAGCCACCCGCACCGAACTCCACGACCAGGCCTGACACCACGCCCCCGCCGACCGCTGCCGCTGATGGTGACTCACCATCAGCGGCAGCGGTGAAGGAACACCTCTCCGCCCGGCCGGTCATCACCCAAGGCAAGAAGGGCCACCCCGGCCACCGCCCGACGCACGCGCCGCTGACCAGCGGCTATCCCACCCGCATCCCGCTTCTGCTCTTCGGCGCCCTAGCAAGATCGTTCTTGCCGATAATGGCTGTCCGTGGCGGTGTTCGGCCAGCGGGTGCGGCGGTAGTCCAGCCATTCGAGCAGGATCTGGTGGCTGAATTCGTCGATCGGGCGGGTCCGGCCAGGCGATCGTGAGTCGCCGGTTGCCGAGGTCGACGTCATCGAGGAGCAGGGCGCGGATGGCTCCGGTGCGGGCGGCGTGGACGGCAGCCAGCATGAGGACCAGCCGAGCGGCCGGGGCGGTGGCGGCCTCGGTTGCCTGGTCGATGTCGTCCTGGTCAAGTCGCTGGGCAACGCCGTAGGGGTGCTGGCCGACGCGGATGCCCTGGGTGGGGCTGCGGAAGATCCTGCGTTGCTTGCGGCAGTACGCGAACAATGATCGTGCCGCGACCAGGAAGTTGGAACGACGTGATCACATCTTGCCTGCGCATCTTCAGGCCATGCTCGGCGAGCATCCGCTGAAGCTCGCCGGCCTTCCAGATGCCGCGGTTGGCGGCCGCCAAGCGGAGGTTTCACCTCAGCTTGTGAACGCAGCAGGTGCGGCATCGCCTCGTTGATTCCTCGGCAAGCCGCCGCAGGCATTCGAGCGCGCATACATGATCGTCCCCGAGGTGAGCCTCTCCGACCAGGCGTCGTGCCTGGTCATGGGTAGGGGAGAGGCATCTCAAACCGCTCCTATGGCTGACGTAGCGACCTCGATCGCCTTCCGGCGATCTCTTGGACGGTGGACGTCCGCACCCGGCTCCATCGGTGTTGACGCCTGTCGTCTGCAGGTGAGGCGGCTCGGCAAAGGCCGGCCGGTGTTGTCCGGAGTGTCTGCCGGAGTCGGCTGGGAGGAACACGCCATCGAGGGCGCGGTGTGGACGAAGCCGCGATCCCGAAGGATGATCTTCGGTTTCTGTAATAAATCTACTTTGTAAAGGCGCCCCGGCTGGGCGGCTTTCAGCCGCCCCTCATTCAAGGACTGAAGACTCATCGACAAACAAGGCCGAGGCGGCTCGGCAGAAATCGGCGGCCCAGGTCGACATCCTGCTGAGCCGGGGTAGCTGACAGGTATGTCCGTCACACTCGCGCTGGCGGGTGACACGATGCTCGGGCGTGGCGTCGCCACCTTGCTGGAGAGCACGACCGATCCTGCCGCCTATCTTTCTCGCGGCGTGCGCGACCATCTGGCCGAGGCTGACCTGTTCCTTCTCAACCTCGAGTGTTGTGTGTCGGCGCGGGGCAGCAGGTGGGCGCAGGCGGGCAAGCCGTTCCATTTCCGGGCACCGCCTCAGGCGGCTGATCTGCTGGCGGAGTTGGGGGTCGGTTGTGTGACGCTCGCCAACAATCACGCGCTGGACTACGGCTACGACGCGTTGCTCGACACGCTGGACCATCTGCACCGGGTGGGTATCCAGGCGGTGGGCGCGGGTGCGGACGAGGCTCAGGCGCGGCGGCCGGCGGTGCTGGTGGCCGGTGGGTTGCGGGTCGGGGTGGTGGGGGTGACCGATCATCCGGCGGACTTCGCGGCGCGGGCCGATCGGCCTGGTGTGGCTTATGTCGATCTGCTGCATCGGGTGCCGGTGTGGTTGACGCAGACGGTGGCGGCGATGCGGTGCGGTATGCCGGTGGATGTGGTGCTGGTGACTCCGCATTGGGGGCCGAACATGACGGTGCGGCCGTTGCCGTATGTGCGGGCGGCGGCTGAGGCGTTGGTGGCGTCGGGGGCGACGTTGGTGGCGGGTCATTCCGCTCATGTCGTTCATGGGGTGGCGTTGCCGGTGCTGTTTGATCTGGGGGACTTCCTGGATGACTATGCGGTCGATCCTGATCTGCGTAACGATCTGTCGTTGTTGTTCCTGGTGAGCTTCGATGGTTCGCGGGTGGTGGGGTTGCGGGCCGTACCGATCAAGTTGGAGTACGGCAGGACGGATCTGGCGCGGGGGTCGGAGTGTGCGTGGATCTGTGAGCGGTTCGTGGGTGCGTGCGCGGATCTGGGCACGGAGGCTCGTGTGGAGGAGGGTGTGCTGGTGGTGGGAACCCCGTGATTTCTTGACGATGTCGTGGGGTTTTCCGTACGTGGCCCGGACCTAGCCTTGAACGGGGGGGATAGGCCCATGATCAACGAAGTCGTGCTGGCGCTCGTGGCCCTCTGCGGTGTCGGGGTGGTGCTGAGCGGCATCAGGATCGTCAATCAGGTGGAGCGTGGCGTGGTCTTCCGGTTCGGCCAGGCCCAGAAGCGTATTCGCCAGCCGGGGTTCAACCTGCTCATTCCGATCGCGGATCGGATGAGGAAGGTGAACGTGCAGATCGTCACGATGCCGGTGCCGACGCAGGAGGGCATCACTCGTGATAACATCTCGGTTCAGGTCGATGCGGTGGCGTACTTCCGGGTTCAGGATCCGCTGCGGGCGGCTGTGGAGGTGCAGAACTATCTGTTCGCGGTGGAGCAGGTGGCGCAGACCTCGTTGCGGTCGATCATCGGCAAGAGCGAGTTGGATGATCTGCTGTCCAACCGTGAGGAGCTGAACAAGGGTCTGGCGCTGATGATCGACAGTCCGGCGCTGGGCTGGGGCATCCACATCGATCGGGTGGAGATCAAGGATGTGCAGTTGCCTGAGTCCATGAAGCGTTCGGTGGCTCGGCAGGCAGAGGCGGAGCGGGAGCGGCGGGCTCGGGTGATCACCGCGGAGGGTGAGTTCCAGGCTGCGCGCAAGCTGGCCGACGCTTCGGCGATCATGTCAGAAACTCCGGGTGCGTTGCAGCTTCGGTTGCTGCAGACGGTGGTGGAGGTCGCGGCGGAGAAGTCTTCCACGCTGGTCATGCCGTTGCCGGTGGAGCTGTTGCGTTACTTCGACCGTCTGGCGGGCGTGGGGGAGCAGGCGGGCGAGCGCGGCGCGGAGGTGCCGAAGCAGCGGCCGGTTGCCCGGCGGGAGGAGTTGCCTGATCCGGCGACGCTTGAGCTGGCGTCGGCGGACGAGGTGGTGCGCGAGAGTTTCGTTCGTGGTGCCGGCGAGGAGGTCGAGCGGCGTTAGGTCTCAACGGCGCCAGTGGCCCGGGTGGACGAGGCCGGACTCGTAGGCGCAGATGACCGCCTGGATCCGGTCGCGCAGGCCGAGCTTGGACAGCACGTTGCTGACGTGGGTCTTGACGGTGTGCTCGCTGACCGTCAGGGCCGCGGCTATCTCGGGGTTGGACAGCCCCTGGCCGAGCAGGGTGAGGGTTTCTCGTTCCCTGGTGGTCAGGGTGTCCATTCCTGGTATCGCGATCGGTGGGCGGGCGTCACGGCGGACCAGGTCGTCGATCAGCTTTCTGGTCACTACGGGGGCCAGCAGGGATTCCCCGGCCATCACAACCCGGACGGCGTGCACGAGGTCGTCGCGCCGTACGTCCTTGAGGAGGAAGCCGCTGGCTCCGGCGTGCAGGGCTTCGTAGACGTATTCGTCCTGGTCGAAGACGGTCAGGATGACGACCTTGGTGCGGGTCTCGGCGCAGATGGTCCTGGCGGCCTGGATGCCGTCCATGACGGGCATGTGGATGTCGAGCAGGGCGATGTCGGGTGCGTGTGCGCGGACCGCCGCGACGGCTTGGGCGCCGTCGCCGGCCTCGGCGACGACTGTGATGTCCGGCTGGGTGTCGAGGATCAGGGCGAAGCCGCTGCGCATGAGTTCATGGTCGTCGGCGACCACGACGCGGATCGTCACGATGCGGCTCCTGTCAGGTGCACCGTGACGGCGAAGCCGTGCCCGTCCGGTCCGGGGCTGAAGGTCGCCGACCCGCCGCATGCCGCGGCCCGCTCGCGGATGCCGATCAGTCCGTGACCTGAGCCGCCGGTGTGGCCGCGGCCGTCGTCGGTGATGGCGATCATGAGCGTGTCGTGTCTCCAGTTCAGTTCGACGGTCACCGCGGTCGCCTTGGCGTGCTTGACGGCGTTGGTGAGCGACTCCTGCACGATCCGGTAGGCGGCGGCCTCCACGTCGGCGGGTAGGGGGCGTGGTGTGCCGTGGATGGTCAGTGTGGTGCGTTGCCCGGCCCGGTCCACGCTGTGCACGAGTGCTTCGATGCGGGCCACGGTCGGCGGGGCGCCGGGTGAGGATGTGCCGAGCAGGCCGAGGAGGCGGCGTAGTTGGTCCATCGCCTCGCGTCCGGTCGCGGCGATGGCGTCGAAGGCGGCTTCGGCCCGTGTCGGGTCGGGACGTATGGCCAGGGGTCCGGCTTCTGCCTGCACGACGATCAGGCTGATGGCGTGGCCGAGGACGTCGTGCATGTCCCGGGCGATCGCCGCGCGCTCCCGCTCGACGGCTCGCTCCGCTTCGCGCTGTTTGTCGCGTTCGAGCTGGCGGGTGTAGGTGTGCCGGTTGGCCGCGGCCCGGCCCATGGCCCAGGCCGCGATGTACATCACCAGTGCCCGTGCGGTGGTGTCCGCGCTCGGTGGGTTGAGGACGAGCCCGGCGAGTTGGGCGCCGGTGCCCGTGATGAGCAGGGCCATGGCCCAGGCGCGGATGCGGCGTGAGCCGTGCGCGGCGACCGTGTAGATCGCGATCAGGAGCGCGTAGGGGATCGGTTGTGGGGCGGTGTCGGGGTCGTTGAGCAGGTATGCGCCCGTGGCGGCTGTCACTGCTGCCAGGACGGCCAGCGGTGCGCGCCGCCGCCAGATCAGCGGCAGCGTCAGGCCGAGCACGGGCAGGTACTGCCCGTGCGTGTAGCCGGTCACCGGGTCGGCCTCTCGGATGGTGAGGATGAAGGGGGCCGAATGTGCGGCGAGTACCGCCAGGGCGATCGCGAGGTCCGCGGCCTGCGGAGGAATGCGGCGGATTGATCTGGCGATAGCTGACATATCGTGACGAAATCCTACTCAGGTGTAGGGCGGGCCGACGAAGTTGTAAAGGACGGCCACGACGGCGAACGCGACGACGCCCGTCGTGACCAGCGTGTAGCCGAGCCTGGCCCAGGGTCGCCACCAGCGCCGCCACCAGGCGAGGATCGCACCGGCCAGCAAGGCGACGGCCAGCGCCACGGTCAGCGTCGCCAGCACCAGCAGGCCGATCAGTACCGGCGCCCCCTGCAGGACCAGCGGCAACGCCCGGCCCTCGTCAGCGAGCAAAGAGCCGAACCCGGCCACGAACACCACCACCGCGACGCCGCCGAGCCAGGCCGCCAGCCGCGGCACCCATGGCCCGCGCATCACCCGCCCGCGAATCCTGCGTACGGCCAGCGCCACGGGATACCCCACCATGGCGATCACCGACACAACCACCGCCCACGCCAGCAGGCCGAGATGCGGCCACGAATGCTCCAGCAGGCCGATCTGATCGAACACGACCGTGCCGCCGCCGAGCGCGAGCTGACCGGGCTCGGGGAAGGCGATGCGGCTCCACCCGCCCTCCTGCTGGAAGACACCGGGTTCGAACTGGATCCAGCGCTTCTGCCCGTCGCCGAACCCCGTGGTGACGACGCTGCCGTCGGCGGCGGCGGTGACGTGCACCGGCGTGTCGGTCAACGCCTGCACCTTGAGCAGGCTGCCGCGGCTGACGCCGCTGCTTCGGTACCAGCCTTCATAGACGCGGGAGGACGCGCCCGCCAGCGCCGTGACCTCGGGTGGCGCCGTTTCCGGGAGGTACCGGTCGATGATCTTCTCTATCAGCGCGAACCCGTCCAGCCCGTGCCGCCCGGTGCCGTCCCCGTTGGAGATCACGTGGATGCCGATGTCCTGCTCGGGCAAGAGGAACATGGAGGAGTGCATGCCGGGCATGTCGCCGCCCTTGAACAGCAGCCGACGCCCCTTGTACGGCCGCTCCTCCCACATGAAGCCCATCCCGGCCAGGCTGGGATGCTCGCTGTACTGTCGGCGCTGCATCTCGGTCGCGACCCCGGCCCCGAGCCGCGCGTCCCGCGACAGGTGGGCCTGCAGGTAGGTGGCCATGTCGGCGGCGGTCGAGGCCGGCCCGGCGCCGGAGGCGGCGAAGTCCGCGCAGTCGATGGGCGTCGGCGTCCCGTCCACCAGGTAGGCCTTGGTGCCGCGCAGCCCGCCGCAGGCGATGACCGAGTCGTTCATGCCGAGCGGCTCGAACACCTGCCGCCTGACGTACTCCTCGAAGGGCATCCCTGACACGGTCTGCACCAGATACCCGGCCAGCGCCACCCCGTAGTTGCTGTAGGACACCCCGGTGCCGGGCGGGCGGACCCGCGCGGGCTGGTGGGCGGCCAGCGCCTCGCCCAGCGGCAGCACGTCCGCGCCGCTGCCCACGACGTAATCCTCGTCGAACCCGGCCGTATGGGTGAGCAGGTGCCGCAGCGTGACCGGACCCGGGTAGGTGTCACGGATCTTGAAGGTCTTCAGGTACGTGTTCACGTCGGCGTCCAGATCCAGCTTGCCGGCCCGGACGAGTTGCAGGGCGGCCTGGGCGGTGAACAACTTGGTCTCCGAGCCGATGAGGAACCGGGTGCGCTCGGGATCCACCGGCACCCGCCGTTCCGTATCGGCCCAGCCGTACCCCTTGTGCACCACCCGCTCGCCGCCGGCCACCACCGTCACGGCCACGCCCGGGATCTTCTCCTCGGCCATCGTCGTGGTGACGTGCTCGTCGACCAACGCGCCGAGCCCCTGCAGGGCCGGCGGCTCGACGGCCTGCGCCGGGGCGGTCATCAGGACCAGAGTGGTCATGAGTTTCAGCAACATGCCGTCAAGGGTGCTGCGCCGGCCCCTGGCGGCACATCGCCGACGCCACCCATTCGTCCCTCCGCCGCCCGGGGGAGAGAGCAGGCTTTCGCGGCGACGGGGCCTCGGCCCGCACGGCGGCCGCGCGGCCGGACATGGCTGGCCGGTCCGGCGAGAGTGCTCCCCGCCAGCGGCTCCGGTTCCAGTCGGTGCGCGGCGTGGCCACTGTCAGTCCTCGGTGTTGGGTGGTTCCTGTCGGGCGGTGGGAAGGCCGGGCACAGTGGCGGCCGGCGCGGCCTTGGCCTGTCGTGTGATGGACCTCCTGTTCGTCTCTGTCGACCGCGCGGTTCCGGGATACGGGCGGCGCGGCGCCGTGTGGCGAGCCCGGTCAGCCGCCTTTGTTCACCGCGGACGGACTTTCATCTGGCTTGCGTCGGCGGCCGGCGGGCCACGTCGCAGGCCGTCCTCGCGCGGACTCGCCGCGCGAGCCCCCGCGAGCCCCCGCGAGCCCCCGCGAACCCCCGCGAGCCCCCGCGAACCCCCGCGAGCCCCCGCGAACCCCCGCGAGCCCCCGCGAACCCATGCGAACCCATGCGAGCCCCCGCGAACCCGCGAACCCGCGATGCCCGGCCCGGTTCCCGGCGCCGGGCCGAGGCAGGCGGGCGCACGCCGGAGGAGACGATCAGGCCCGGCCGCCGAGCCGGGCGTAGGCCGCGGGCGGCATGCCGACCGCGGCGGTGAAGTCGTGCGTCAGGTGCGCCTGGTCGGTGTAGCCGAGCTCGGCCGCCAGCGTGGCGAGGTCGAGGCCCTGGTAGACGCGCTCGGCGGCCTCGTGCAGCCGGAAGCGGCGGATCACCCACTTGGGGCCGACCCCGACGTAGTCGCGGAACAGCCGCTGCAGCGAGCGCACCGACCGTCCCGAGCCTGCGGCCAGCTCGTCGACCCGGGTCATGGACATGTCGCTCTCCATCGTCGCCACCAGCGCCGCGACCTCGTCGGCCTGCGGATCGCGATGCGGCCCCCGGTTCAGCAGGAACCTGTCGACGAGCGCGACGGCGGCCCGGGCGTCGGGTTCGGCCAGGACGTGCTCGACCAGGTTCGCGCCCGCCGCGCCGAACATCTCGCCGATCTCCACGAAGCGGCCGGTCAGCTGGGAGACCGGGCCGTCGAGGAACGGCCGGAAGCCGCCGGGGCGAAAGCGGGTGCCGAGCACGCGGCCGCTGCCGCGCATCGTGTAGGAGAACCCGCCCTTGATCACTCCGGCGATCTGGTGGAAGTCGTGGGTGATCGTCATGTTCACGCTGGGGTGGGAGACGATGCGCTGTTCGTACGGCTCGGCGAGGCCGGTCCACGTGACGACCCAGAAGTGCTCCACGTACGCCGACATCGCCGGTGAGGGCGCATGGCGGACGTAGTCGAAGGCGTCGAGCCCCGCGTACGGGTCGACCCAGCCGCGCTGTCGCCTTTCTACAAGCCGCGCCTCCGGCCGGCGCGGCACGATCGCTGCCATGGAAGACATGATGCCGCTGATGACACGCGCCACCGAACGGACCGCGGGCCTGGTGCGCGCCGTACGGCAGGAGCAGCTCGGCTTGTCGACGCCGTGCGAGAAGTTCGACGTCAGGGACCTGATCAACCACCTGGAGTGGGTGGCGGAGATGTTCGAGTCGCTGGGCCGTCAGGGGCCGCGCCCCGAGCAGGGTCCCTACGCGGGCGACTTCCCCGAACGGGCGGAGCGCACCCTGGCCGCCTGGTCGCGGCCGGAGGCGTGGGAGGGTGCCAGCCCCGCCATGGGCGGCCTGCCGATGGGCGTCCTGGCTCACATGTACCTCGTCGACCTGGTCGTGCACGGCTGGGACCTGGCCCGAGCCACCGGCCAGGACTACGAGCCGGACCCCGAGGCCGTCTCTCGGGCGCTGCACTTCACCGACCGGATGGCGGAGATGGGCAGGCAGCGCGGCGCCTTCGGGGCGGCGGTGGCGGTGGCCGACCATGCCCCGCCGTTCGACCGCCTGCTCGGCGTCATCGGCCGGGATCCGGCCTGGACCCCGTGAGGCGCGTGGAGACTCTTCTGTGAGCATGGTCCGGGTTCTCGGTGTGCCTGCGCAGGCCGGGAACCGGGGCGCGGCCAGTGCGTCGGCCGGGACGATTGCCGGAACATTGCCCGGGGAGCGGCGGCGTCCCCGGGACGGCGCAGGGGTTGCGAGGCCGCGCGGCGAGCGATTGTCGCCTCGAGTGATGTCGTGGTCGCTCTGGGGAGCGGGAGAGTAATCCGACCGCCTTCAGGCTTTGGATTTCTCTAGGTGACCGCCGCAGTTCCCGCTCATTAGCGTGGAAATCCGTTCCTCTGTTGAATCGGTGCGGACGTGATGCCGATTCGGCGCTCCGTCAGCCCTGGGATCGCCCAGGAATCCACCATGGAGTCTCAGTCATGATCACGATAAGGAACGCTCTCCTGGCCGCCGCGCTGGGCGGTGCCACCCTCGTCGCGCCGGTGGCGACATCGGCCCAGGTCGCAGGCGCCGAGCCGGTCGCCCAGGCGCTGTCGGCCGCGCCGGTGACCTCCTTCGCGGCCCATCCCTGCCGTTTCCACAAGGATCCCGCCGCGTGCTATGCCCGCTGGGGCGGTGGCGGGCCCATGGATGACGAAGACAACATCACCAATCCTTCCGGCTCCGGCATCGACGAGTGACGCCGGGACGCCTCCGAAGGAGCACCGAAGGATCTGTGACGCAGGCATGGCCGGCCGGCCACGCCTGCCCGGCCACCCGCCCCTGGTGAGCGGGTGATCGGCCGGCGGCTCTATCGCTGGGCGGCCAGCCACTCGTCGAAGGTGGTGGGCGCGATGCGGGCGCCCTCGCCGGGCAGCAGCGTGTCCCCGGCCATCTCCGGGCCGAACACCGTCGACGACCACGTCGGCACGAGCCTGACCGTGCGGCCGCGCGCCTGGAGGGTGCGCCGGGCCATGTCCACCAGGTCCTGCGGTTCGGGACCGGCGACGTCGGCGTAGCGTCCCTGCGGCTCGCCGACGGCGATCTCGGCCAGGACGTCGGCCACGTCCGCGGGTGCGATCGGCTGCACGAGCAGGGGCGCGATGGTGGCGATGCCGTCCTGCTCGGTCCAGCCGGTCACCATCTCCGCGAAGTCGTGGAACTGGGTGGCCGGCACGATCGTCCACGGCACCGCTCCGGCGGCCACCAGGCGCTCCTGTTCCCGCTTGCCGGCGTAGTGCGCGTTGCCTTCGACGCGATCGATGCCGGCGATCGACAGCAGCACGTGGTGGCGGACGCCGGCTCGTTCCTCGGCGGCCAGCAGGTTGCGCGTGGCGGTGCCGAAGCGGGCCACCGTCTCGGCCGGGCCGGCCGCCAGGGTGTTGGTGGCGTCCACGACGGCCTCGGCGCCGGTCAGGGCGGCGTCGAGGCCGTCGCCGGTCGACAGGTCCACGCCGAGCGAGCGGCTGATGCGCACGACGTCGTGGCCGTCCCGTTCGAGGGCGGCGACGGTGAGGGCGCCGATGTGCCCGGTCGCGCCGGCGACTGCGATCCTCATGGTGGTCTCTCCTGTTCGAAGGGGTTCCACCGGAACGTATCACGGACTAAAAAGGTCCGTAATGTCTGCGATAGGCTCGGGGTCGTGAAGCTGCCTGTGAGCACGGAATGGGTTCTGCACTGCGCCACGACGCTGGCACAGCTCGAACCGGGAGTCAGCGCGTCGACGACACAGCTCGCGCAGTACTACGACCTTCCGGCGCCCTATCTGGCCAAGCAGCTGAAGGCGCTGGTCAAAGCCGGTCTGCTGAGCGCCACCACGGGGCCGCGGGGCGGGTTCCGGCTCGGGCGGCCCGCCGCCGACATCACGCTCCTGCAGATCGTCGAGGCCGTCGACGGCAACTCCTCGCCGTACGAGTGCCGGGAGATCCGCCGGCAGGGGCGCGGAGCGCTGCCTGCCGAGGACTGCCGCAGCACCTGCATCCTCGCTGAGAAGATGGCCGAGGCGCACCAGGCGTGGCGAGGCAGCCTCACCGGGGTCACCCTCGCCGACATCCTCGCCGCGCTGCCCCCGTCGGCCCCGTCCCGCACCCGCCTGCGCCTGGCCGGAACGGGACAGCCCGATTGATCGGGTACGGCCGGCCGGATGCCGGGATTCCTCGGTGCCGGCACCTTCGACGGGCTCCCGGCCGGCCGCCGCCGGACGACAGCCCCGGCGGGCAGGCCCGGGAGTTCGCGCTAACCTCCTGGACATGCTTCGGACCCCTCGTTCGCTCCAGATCTTCACACGGTTCGTCGACGGCGGCATCTGCGCCTACGACCTGGCCGGCGACGGCCGGGGGACGCTGTCGCCGGCGCGGGTGTTCCGGCCGTCGGCGGGCGACGAGGTCGTCGACCATACGGCCGCGGCCGATCTGCGCCGCGCCGTCTACACGACCTTGGACGCCGCCGTCTGCGTCGCCGGTGACGGGAGCGAGCTCTGGCGCTCGCCGTTCGAGCCGCTGTCGACGGAGCCGTACGGGCACTGGCCCGGCTGCGTGCTGTCCCTCGACGGCCGTGTGGTCTGGGTCTACCGGCCCGACAGCATGGCCGGGCGGGACCGGCCCGACCGATGGGTCACCCTGGACGCGCACACGGGGCAGGTCATCGCGCAGGCGGAGCTGGAGACGGCCGGGCACGGCGGCCGGCACGTGCGCCACCCCGACGGCGAGCACCTTCTCCTGGACGTGGGAGAGGGCCAGGACGGCACGGCCCTGTTCCGGGGCAGGCTGAGCGGCGACCGGCTGGACCTGGTCCGTTACCCGTGGGACGACCGGTGCCTCATCGCCCTGGCGCCCGACGGCGCCCAGTTCATGACCGTCGACCACGAGCAGGCCGACGTCGCCTTCCACGCCTGGCCGGACGGTGAGGTCACGCTCGAGCTGCCGGTCGAGGCCTTCGGCCACGATCCTGACGACACCTTCGTCGAATGGGGCGGGGGCTACCTCACTGCCGACACGGTCGTCGTCACCCTCGGCGGGGAGAGCGACGACGAGCGGGAGTGGTTGCGCCACTGGCGCGTCAACCTGCGCACGGGCCGGGTCGAAGACGAACTCGACGGGCACGCCGGCAACCCCTACGACCTCGAACCCCTGGCGGACGGATCATGGCTCACCACCGATCCGTCCGGCCACCCGATCCGGCACTTCGACCGGTAGGGACGCCTCCGTCCGGCAGCACCCGCTCACCCGCCGGCGGTCCGGCTTCGGCATGATGGCGAAGGTCCCACCCGCCGTGACCCAGGAGGAGATGGCCTGATGACTGTGCGCGATCTGTTGCGGTCCCTTCCGGTCTTCCCCGACCAGCTGCCGGACTTCGACGCCGCGGCCGCTCCGGACGAGCCGGTGGCGTTGTTTTCGCGGTGGCTGGGGGAGGCGATCGAGGCGCGGGTGCTCGGACCACACGCCATGACGCTGTCGACCGCCGACACCGACGGCCGTCCCGCCGCCCGCGTGCTCATCTGCAAGGACGTCAGCCAGGACGGCCGCTGGTTCTTCGCCTCCGGCGCCAACAGCGCCAAGGGCCGCCACCTGGCCGGCAACCCGCACGCGGCCCTGGTCTTCTACTGGCCCGAGCTGGGCCGCCAGATCCGCGTCCGCGGCCCGGTCACGCCCGCCGGGGCCGAGGCCGGCGCCGCCGACTTCCTGGCGCGCCCGCCGGCCTCGCGTGCCGAGGCGCTCATCGGCCGCCAGTCCGAGCCGCTGGACGACCCGGCCGAGCTCGACGCCGCCTTCGAGCAGGCCTACGCCCGGGTGACGGCCGACCCGGACCTGGTCGCCCCCGCCTGGACGCTGTATGCCCTCACCGCTGAGGAGGTCGAGTTCTGGCAGGCCGACCACGACCGCAGGCACACGCGCCTGCGCTACGAGCGCACCGGATCGGCCTGGCTGCGCGGCCGGCTGTGGCCGTGATCGCGGCCGGGCGGTGGCCCCGCCGTACGGCAGGCGGCCCGCTGCCGCGTCAACCGGCTGCCGCGAGGTCGTGGCGGCGGCGGGACTCGGCCACGTACGCGCGGTGCTCCTCCGCCCAGCGCATCAGCCCGCTCACCTGGCCGGACAGCGTCTGGCCGACAGGGGTCAGGGCGTAGTCGACGCGCGGCGGCGAGGTCGGGGTGACCGTCCGTTCGACCAGGCCGTCGCGTTCGAGGCTGCGCAACGTCAGCGTGAGCATGCGCTGGGAGATGCCCTCGATGGCGCGCTGCAGCTCGGAGTAACGCCTGGGGCCGTCGCCCAGCAGGCTCATGACCAGCACGCTCCACTTGTCGCCGACCCGATCCAGCACATCGCGCAGCTGGCACACATGGTGGTCCTCGGAGACGCGCACATCGGTGTGCGGTGGGCTGGTCAAAGTGCCTTCTTCCGTCATGGCGGCATTCTGGACCAGACTCGAGGCGCGCACAAGGCATAACCAACGCACAGAAAGTGCGGTAGGCCTGCGCCCGGCCGGACGGCCTTCCCGACGAGGGCGGACCGTCCGCGACCGGAACCGTCCCGCGCCTGCCGGCGCCAGACGTCATCGTCATCGAACAAGGAGTGACCAGATATGCGTGCTGTCGCGTTCTCCGGCTTCGGAGCCGCTCCCGCGCTCACCGAGCTGCCCACCCCCGAGCCCGGCCCCGGCGAGGTGCTCGTGCGCGTGCGGGCCGCCTCGGTCAACGGTTTCGACCTGGGCGTCCTGGGCGGACTCCTCAAGGGCGTCTACGAGTACGAGTTCCCTGTCGTGCTCGGCAAGGACTTCGCCGGCAGCGTCGCGGCCGTCGGGGCCGGGGTGAGCGGCCTGGCGGTGGGCGACGAGGTGTTCGGCGTGGTCATGCGGCCCACCCTCGGACAGGGCGGCTTCGCCGAGTACGTGGTGGTCGGCGAGCAGTACGGCATCAGCCGCATCCCCGACGGGCTCGACCACGCCAGGGCCGGCGCGCTGGGCCTGGCCGGTACGGCGGCGCTCAACGCGGTCGACGCCGTGGCCCCGGCTCCCGGGGAGAGCGTGCTGATCTCCGGCGCGACCGGCGGGGTGGGCGCCTACGCCGTCCAGCTGGCCGCCTCCCGCGGCGCCACCGTCATCGCCACGGCCCGGCCCGGCGCCCAGGCCGCCTTCGTCACCGCGCTCGGCGCCCGCTACGTCGTGGATCCCGACGACCTGCGGGCGCAGGTGGAGGCGGTGGCGCCCGGCGGGGTGCAGGCCGCGCTGCACCTGGCCGGCGACGGCGCCGCGGTGGCCGGCCTGCTGGTCCCGGGCGGACGGCTGGCCTCCACGCTGCACTTCGTCCCGGACGGCGAGGACGTCAAGGCCACCGCGATCATGGCCGACCCCAGCCCGGCCACGCTGGCCTTCCTGGCCGCCGAGGTGGTCGCCGGCCGCCTGCGGGTGCCGCTCGCCCGCGCCTACGACCTGGCCGACGGCGCCCAGGCGGTCGCCGACTTCACCGGCGGCACGGTCGGCAAGATCGCGGTGACCGTCGGGTGAAGCCCGCCCGGACCCGGGTGCGGCGGCACCGCTGATCGCCGCCTTCGGGGCCGCTTGCTGCCGGCGAGGGGGCGTCCGCGACGGACCGCCGAGGCCCGGTCCGGCCGGTCCGGCCAGTGAGGGAATGCCGTGGCGGGCGTCCGGCGGGACCCTGCGGTGCCGCCGCGAAGGGCGGCTTGCGGGATGCGCAGGGGCGGGTGCCTAATGGGTAGTGGGTCCGGCCCCGGCCGGTGGGCTCATCCCGGACCGCTCCGGCCGGACGGCGTGAACGCCGGCGCCGGCAGTACCGGCATCGACGCCTCCGCTGGGAAGCGACGGCCGCCAGGCCGTCCCCGGCTCGCCGGCGGGCAGACCCGCGGGCTCGGCCGGGAGGGACGATGACCGACACACCACCCGACGCCGTGTCCGTCCACGCCGGCAGCCCGGGACACGGCGAACCAGGGCACGGCGAACCGGGCTGCCGCGCAGGGCGGGGCGCCGCGCGGCACGCTGACGTGCGCACGCACGCCGGGCGACCTCCGTCGAGAACCTGTCCGTGGCCGGACAGGAAAACGCGGACCTTCTGGCCGAGCCACAGGCGCGTCAAGGCGAGCGGGCGCGCCGGTCGCCGGCTGCGCGCGGTGGCAGGCTTCGCCGTCGCCGTGCTGCTGGCGGCGGGGGCCGCCGGGTGCGCGAACGAGGAGCCGAAGCCGGCCGCCCGTGCGCGCTACGCCCCGGCGGCGTGTCCGGCGCCGATCCTGCCCGGTGTGCCCGCGCTGGGGCCGGAGTTCAGCTGCGGGTACTTGACCGTGCCGGAGAATCGCGCCAGGCCCGGCGGACGCACCATCAAGATCGCTGTGGCCCGGCTCAAGGCCGCCGCGGCGCGGCCCAGGCCCGACCCGGTGGTGTGGCTGACGGGCGGGCCCGGCGGGTCCGGGCTGCTGGACGCCTTCACCGTCTCCAGGCTCTCTCCGGCGATCAACACCGACCGGGACGTCGTCTTCGTCGACCAGCGGGGGACGGGGCGCGCCGAGCCGCTCCTGAGCTGTCCGGAGATCGACGCCTTCACCCGCCGGGCGGTCACGATGGTGGCCACCGACCCGGACACCACCCGCAAGGGTGTCGAGGCGACCCGGGCCTGTCGCGACCGGCTGGCCAGGACGGGCTACGACCTGTCGGCGTACAACACCACCGAGAACGCCGCCGACATCGCCGATCTGCGCACGGCGCTGGGCGTCAAGGAATGGAACGTCTACGGGGTGTCCTACGGCAGCGATCTGGCCCTGCAGCTGCTGCGCGACCATCCGCAGGGCATCCGCAGCATGGTGCTGGACTCCGTCGTCACACCCCACCTCAACCTCCTGGAAGGCCTGTGGCCCAACGCCGCCGACCAGTACCAGGCCATGTTCGCCGCGTGCGCGGCCCAGCCGGCCTGCCAGGCGGCCTACCCCGGCCTGCGGGCCGAGTTCACCGCCACCGTGCGGCGCCTGAACCGCCGGCCGCTGACGGTGCCCGTGCCCGGCCAGGCGGGAGCCCCGCCCACCACCGTGGTGTTCGACGGCTACCAGCTGGCCAACATGGTCGTGGTGGCGGCCCTGCCGCCCTGGGCGCTGACCACCGTGCCCGCCGCGGTGCACGCCCTGGCCGCCGGCGACGGCCTGCCCGCGGCCAGGACGGTGCTGGCCGGCAACTCCCCGCCCGGTTTCGTCGGCTGGGGCCTGTTCTACGGGGTGGTCTGCCGCGAGCAGGCGGCCTTCACCGACCGCCGGAAGGTGCAGGCCGCGGGCCAGGCCGCGCTGCCCGACTTCCCCGACCGGGTGCTGTCACTGCCGCCGCAGCAGGAGTTCGTCGCCCGGATCTTCCCCGACTGCGCGGCCTGGGACGTCGGACGCGCCGATCGGCGGGTGACGGCCCAGACCCGCAGCGACGTGCCCGCCCTGCTGATGTCGGGAACCTTCGACGGGCCCGCCGGAACGCGGTGGGCCGCTGCCGCCGCCACCGGCCTGTCCCGCTCGCGCGTCCTGGTGTTCCCCGGGCTGGGCCACTCCGTGTTCGACCAATCCGCATGCGCCCGCGCGATACTGGTCGGCTTCTTCGACCAGCCTTCCGGCGGCTACGACACCTCCTGCGTCGACACGCTCACCGTTCCGCCCTTCACCACCGGCTGAGCGCGTCGACCTGGCCTGTTCGCGTCCCCGGCCGTGCCGGCGGCGGCTCCGCGGCCGGCGCCGGGCGCCTGTCGTGGTCGCCGGCCGCTTCGCGGCCGTTCGAGCCGGTCGAGGGTCGCGATCCCGCGATGAACTCGCTCACGATGTACGGCCGTCCGCCCCGTGACCCCCACGTCCAGCAGCCTGGCCGTGCCACCGGCGCCACGCCTCCCAGCCCGTTCGGGTCGTAGATTCCCGTCAGCGGCCCGATCAGCAGCTCCAACCGGATCCCGGCGCTCTGCAGCCTTCCTGCCACGGTCGGGAAAGGTCTGCAGGGTGAGTGGGGGTCACCGGGACGGGATACGCCGACGGCGTTGGTCAGTGCCGCATCCTTGGATCGTCGGTGGGGTCGGCATACATCGGTGGGCACCCACGGTCGGCTGCTTCGGGGCGCAGTTCGTAGTGCCAGGATTCGTTGCCGTAGATCTGGCATAGCCCGTGGTCGGCGCCGTGCCTGGACAGCCACGCCGTCGCGTCGAAGGGTCCGATGTCGATGGCGTCCCCGGACACGTGGGCGGAGTTGTCCGCTGTGGCGACCCACCGCGCGGCTTCCTCTTGCGAGCCGTACCTGGAGACGGCATCGCGGAGCAACTGTTGCTGGTACCGCGGAGAACGCCATCCACTGTTGACGTGGAACTCGACGCCGTCCTCAGCGGCGTCGGTCGCGGCTCGGCGCAGGGCCTCGAGCAGGTCCGGATCGAGCTTGGCCACAGCCGGGAACTCGTCGTCGAAGACCGTCACGCCGTCGGGGACGACGCCGTCAGCCTCCCCGGCAGCCCCCCGGTGCTCGCCGAGAACATCGCTGAACGAGGTGGCCGACGACGAGACCAGCTGATAACCGAGGGTTGCGACGATCGCGGCGATGACCGCTGCCAGGCCGACGACTACGAGCCGGCGGGCGCGGCCGACTCCTGATCGCGCCGGTGTGTGAAGACTCATGCCGCCAGTCAAGGCAGCGTGGTGTTACCAGCGCTTATGTGATTTCCGATACGCCGACGATATGTTCGGGTTCGTAGTATCGGCAGAATGCGCGTACTGATCGTCGAGGATGAGCCCTATATGGCGGAAGCCATCCGTGATGGGCTCCGTCTGGAAGCGATCTCGGCCGATATCGCCGGTGACGGCGAGACCGCTCTCGAGTTGCTGGGTGTCAATCCGTATGACATCGCCGTCCTCGACCGCGATGTTCCCGGACCGTCCGGTGACGAGATCGCGCGACGCATCGTCGCTTCCGGCAGCGGCATGCCGATCCTCATGCTCACCGCCGCCGACCGGCTCGACGACAAGGCCTCGGGTTTCGAGCTCGGCGCCGACGACTATCTCACCAAGCCGTTCGCGCTCAAAGAGCTCGTGCTCAGGCTCCGGGCACTCGACCGCCGTCGCGCCCACAGCAGGCCGCCCGTGCGGGAGATCGCCGGTCTGCGGCTGGATCCGTTCCGGCGGGAGGTCTACCGGGACGGGCGGTACGTCGCGCTGACCAGGAAGCAGTTCGCCGTTCTCGAGGTGCTGGTCGCCGCCGAAGGCGGTGTCGTCAGCGCCGAGGAGCTGCTGGAACGGGCGTGGGACGAGAACGCCGACCCCTTCACCAACGCCGTGCGCATCACGGTCTCGGCCTTGCGCAAGCGGCTCGGCGAACCCTGGGTCATCGCGACGGTGCCCGGCGTCGGGTACCGCATCGGCACGGCGTCCGGCACCGGTTTCGGGGGAGGGGACGGTGAGTAGGGCGCCTGGCTGCGCGCCTTCGGTCCGGCCGCGGTCGCGGTGCTGGCCTTCCTGCTGGTGTTCGGCCTCCTGGGAGGGTGGATTCTCGCCGGTAGCATGCTGGCTCCCTGCGCACCCCGCTGGCGATCACACAGACCCTTCTCGACGTGGCCCGCAACGATCCGCGGCGGCAGGCCGACGAGCTCGTCGAACGCCTCCACATCGTCAACACCCGAGCGATCGACCTGGCCGAGGCGCTGCTCCTGCTCAGCCGTGCCGGCCAGCGGTCCTTCACCCGGGAGGGCGTCGATCTGTCCCTGGTGGTCGAGGAAGCCACCGAGACGTTGCTACCTCTCGCGGAGAAGCGCGCAGTCACCATCCAGACGTCCGGCGAGGTCAACCGAACCACCGGCTCACACGTGCTCCTGCTGCAGATGGAACACTCGCCGTCACCGCGCGTCCCGCCGGCGGGCTCAGCGTCGCCGTGCGCCTATCCGCCACACCCCCGCACCCCGGCGGATGACGGACAAAGCAACTGCTGCACAGCCACCCGGCCCATGTCGGGTGCGCTGACGCTGCTCCGCAGGGCATGGACGGCGTTGTCCCGGGCTGCCGGCGGCACTTCGGGCGTTGAGCGCCTCGGCGTGATGAGCGCCTGCAGGAGGTCGTCCAGGTCCGTGCCGGGGGCGAGGCGGGGCGTCATTTATCAGCACGGATCGCCCGGCAGCCGCCGAGTGGATCCGCCCGGCGTGGTCCAGGAGGTGACGACGGGTGAATTCTTGGGGCGGGTGGGTGAACATCGTTGCCGGTGCTCGTCCGGCGGCAGGCAACTTGTCTAGCTTAGTCGGCATGCAATATAGGCCATATCACACATTTAATGCCGTCCGGATCTTCTGTGCGTTAATCGTCGCCGTGATCGGCTCGTTGGTCGTCGCAGCTCCGGCTGCGGCACACCTCAGCAGGCAGCATGCCGAGCTCGTCGTGCACGCCACATCCAGTTCAACAAGCGGTCGCTTGGTTGTGCACAAGGATGTCGTCACTCCCGCCCAGGCGGGCGCCTGGGCGAAGGGGTTGCTCGCGGGCGGCTGTCCGGTCACCGCGCAGGGAGTGTCCGGCGACACCGGCGGCATTCCGGACGGGGTGGTCATCGAGCTCGCGTGGCCGTGCGCGGTGGACAGGCTCGATCTGGGCGCCGTGCTGAAGTCCGGCGGCCTGTCGGAGATCATCACCGAGTTCGACGGCACCACCGTCAACGTGACGGCCGAGCTGCCCGTGGTCGACGCCGCCGGCGCGCACGCGGCCGGCCCCGGCCGGCTCACGGTGGTCCTCCTGGGCCTGGCGCTCATCCTTGCGCTGAGCTTGATGGGGGTGGCGGTGGCGGCGCTGCGCCGCCGTACGGGCCGGGCGGGCAGCCGCCTGCCGGGCTCCGGGCCGGCGGACCGGCGCACGCCGAGGCGGGCCGTCGGTACGGCCGTCGCGGCGGTGCTGGCCGTGGTCGTGCTCGCCCCCGGCGCCGCGCTCGCCGACCCCGGGCAGGGCACGGAGAAGACGACGACAGAGGCAACGACAGATGCGACGACAGTGGCGACGGCCGCGAGTCCTTCCCCCAGCGGGACGCCCTCCGCGACGGCCGCCGGCACCCTGGCGCTGACCACCCCCAACCCCAAGGCCGGCCAGCCGGTCACCTTCAGCTACACCACCGACAAGCCGGGCGCGCTGAACTGGGTCGGCCTGTACGCGGCCGCCGACAAGCCGGGCCAGGTCGCCTCCCGCACCTGGGTGAGGGCGCCGCTCGCCTCCGGCACCGTCACCCTGTCCACCGCCGCGCTCGGGGAAGGCGCCTGGAGCGCGCACTTCCTGGCCGACGACGGCTACGACCCGCTCGCCGCGCCCGTGACGTTCACGCTGGCCGGAGCGGCCGCCGAGCCGGTGACCGTCGAGGGCGTGGTCTTCGCCGACCGCGACGCCGACGGCGTCAGGGACCAGGGCGAGAAGGGGCTGCCGAACGTGTCCGTCACCGACGGCGCGGTCTGGGCGACCACCGGAGCCGACGGCGGCTACACGCTGACCGTCGACCGGGCGCGCAGGGAGACCGACCTGGTCTCCGTCGTCTCGCCGGACGGCTACACGCCGGTGCTGCGCGACGACTACGTGCCCACCTTCTTCCGCGAGGCGAAGGAAGGGCAGCGGCTCGACTTCGCGCTGGTGCCCGACACCAACGCGGCCGACCCCAAGGAGAAGTGGCTGATGGTCTCCGACGTCGAGGTGGGCAACCGCACCGACGCCGAGGCCAGGTCCGCCCTCCCGCAGTGGCAGGGGCACGTCGAGGCGATGTCCGAGGTGCACCGCGCCACCATGACGATCACCACGGGCGACCTGACCGTCACCGACTACGCCGCCGAGCCGCGCCGCCAGGGCGGCTACGACCTGCTGCGTGAGGGCCTGCGCAAGGGCAGGCTCGGCATGCCGTTCTATCCGGTCATCGGCAACCACGACGTCGGTGGCACCGCCACCTCCACCGGGTATGGCGGCAGCCTGGAGTACTGGCGCAGGAACCTGGGCCCCGAGTGGTACAGCTTCGACCGCAACGGCAGGCACGTCGTGGTGCTCGAGGACAACTACGACGCCAGGGGCCTGGCCCCGCAGCTGGCCTGGCTGCGCGAGGACCTGCGCAGGCACGCCACCGGCAAGCAGGTGCTGGTGTTCGCCCACCGCTCGCTGTTCACCCGCTGGGGCCCCGGCGCCGGCATGCAGCCGACCGTGGACGAGCTGGCCAAGTACGACGTGCGGATGTTCGCCGCGGGTCACAACCAGCAGGCCGAGTACCGGCGCGGCGCGTTCGCCAGGTCGGTCGAGGTCAACAACATGGGCACCTACGGCATCGACTCCGCCAGGCCCGACTACAAGGTGCTCGACTTCAGCGGCGTCACCGGCGACGACAAGGGCTACATCACCGGCACCCGCCGCCAGTTCGAGGTCGACGACGACGTCGCCCTGGTCAGCCCCGCCCAGGACAGCGTCCACAGCGCCCGCTCGGGCGTGCCCGTCGAGGTGTACGCCGAGGACGACGGCCGCACCCCCGCGACCGCCTCGCTGACCCTGCGCCGGCACGGCAGAACCGTCTGGCACGAGAAGGCGATGCCGTTCGGCCGCGCGACCTCGCCCAAGGGCATCGTCAACTGCTACACCCCGCCGGGCGGTACGGCCGAGCCGTGCCCGCAGGCGCACGTGTCGTGGACCAGGGTGAGCGAGCGGGTCACCGGCCTGCTGCCCGGCAGCTACACCGCCGAGCTGGTCGTCAAGGACACGGCGGGGGCGACCTGGCCGGCGGTCACGACCAGCTTCACGGTGAGCGGCCAGCCGCGGCTCGGCAGGCCGTCGCCCGGCCGGGAGTGGACCAGGCAGGGCGGCGACGAGCAGGGCCGCTCGTCGGCCGAGGACGACCCGGGCGCCACGCTCGACCTGCGCTGGGCGGCCAGCACCGGCGAGCAGTTCCACCTCAACGGCGCCGCCGTGTGGGACGGCAAGGTGATCGTCGCCTCGCAGGCCTTCGACTCGCCGTACAGCATGATGCTCGCCTACGACGCGCGGACCGGCGCCGAGAGGTGGCGGACCTACCTGGACGGCGACGCCGAGTCCTACCCGACCGTTCACGACGGCAAGGTGTACCTCACCACGGGTGTCGGCCGCGTCTACGCGCTCGACGCGCGCACCGGCAAGGTGGTCTGGGAGACGATCGACGCCGAGCAGGTCACCGGGTCGACGGTGCGCCGCTACGGCCGCGCCGGTGGCCCCGTGAGCGTGTTCGACCTGCCCGACGGCCGCAGCGTGGCGGTCTACCAGGAGTGGGACGGCGTGCGCTGCCGCGACGCCAGGACCGGCACCCGCCTGCCCGGCGGGTTCGCCGCGCCGGGCGGCTGGGGCGAGTACCACAGCGTCGCCGTACGGCGGCCCGGCTCGACCACCGCCTACCTGCACTCGGGGTCCAGCCAGACGCTGATCGCGATGGATCTGGCCACCTGCACGCAGCAGTCCTCCGTCGACACGGGCGGCGACCTGTTCAGCCAGTCCTCCCCGGTGTTGACCGACGCGGGGCTGGTGACGGCGACCATGTCGGGCGTCCGCGGCCATGACGTGCAGGCGCAGGGCAAGGTCGTCTGGCACGCCAAGCTCGGCACCTCGAGCACGTGCGAGCCCGGGCCTCCGCCGGTGACCAGCCCCGCCACCAGGGGTGCGATGGCGTACGTGGCCGGCATGGACGGCGTGGTCAGGGCCTACGACACGGCCTCGGCGACGCCGGCGACCCCGGTGTGGGAGACGCCGCTCGGGTACCTGCCGGGCGAGAGCCCGATGGACGACAAGTGGCGGGTCGCGGCCGGGTGCGCGGGCGCGGGGCCGGGTTCGCCCGCCATGCACGCCCTGGCGACCGAGTCCGTGGTGTACGCCGCGACCTGGGATGGTCGCGTCGTGGCGCTGGACCGGGCGAGCGGGCGGAAGCTGGCCGAGTACAACCTGGGCGGGGGTGTGGCCTCGGCGCTGTCGGTGAGCGGGAACGTGCTCTACGCGCTGACCGACGACGGCTCCGTCCACGCCCTGGTGGCCAGGAAGCCGCGCGGCGGTTCCGGTCGGTGACCGTGGTTGGACGACGGGTCCTGGTCCGCCTGCTCGCGGTGGCGGGCATGGCGGCGGCGGTCCTGCTGGGAGCGGCGGGCCAGGGGTGGGCGCACCCCTTCGGCCCGCCGCTCGTGGCGAAGGTCACCGCGGACGGTGATGCGGTCGAGGTGACCTGGTCGGCGGCCGAGGACGACCTCGCGGCCCTTGTCGCGGCGGCCACCGGGACGCGCACGCCGCCTCCCGCCGTTGCGCCTTCGCACTCCTCCACCGGGACGCGCACGCCGCCTCCCGCTGTTCCGTCCTCGCCCTCCTCCACCGGGCCCGCGTCCTCGCCGGGTGGCGGGCCCGCCTGGCGGGACGGGCCGGTGGCCGGCGCCGTCCGCGACTACCTCGGCGCGCGCATCACGGTGGGGCAGGCGGGAAGGGCGTGCCCGGTGACGACGATCCGCACCGACGCTCTTGCCACCTCCGGGGCGGTTCTGCGTTTCCGCTGCCCCGCGAAGGTCGGGACGGTGACGTTGACGATCACCACGCTGACCGACGTCAACGCGAACTACCGGACGGTGTCCACCACCCCGGCCGGACACGGCGCGCTCCACACGGCCACGGCTCCCGCCCATCCGCTGGCGCTCGACGGCGGGTCGGGCGTGCCCGTCTCGGCGGGCCCGGCCGCGGTCTGGACGGCGGAGCTGTCGTCGCTGCTCACCTCGGGGGTGGTGCTTCCGCTGGCCCTGCTGGTGGCGCTGGTGGCCGGTGCCGCGCACGCCTGCGCGCCGGGTCACGGCAAGACGCTGACGGCCGGCTACCTGGTCGGCGGCAACGGCAGGGCCAGGGACGCGCTTCTGCTCGGCGTGGTCGTGGCGGTCATGCACACGGTGTCGGTGGGCGTGCTGGCGGTCGGGTGGTGGATCACGATGGACGCGGCGCCGGATCTGGGTGTGGTGACGTCGTGGTTGCAGCTGGTGGCCGCGCTCATCGTGCTGGGGGTGGGCGTGGGCCTGCTCCTGCGGCACCTCCGCGCCCGCCGTACGCCCGGCCATGGCCACGGACATGGGCACGGCCACGGGCATGGGCACGGTCATGGGCATGGGCACGGTCATGGGCATGGGCACGGTCATGGGCATGGGCACGGTCATGGGCATGGGCATGGGCACGGCCACGGTCATGGGGAGGGGCCGGGTGCCTCCCTGCTCACCTGGCGGGGGATCGTGACGATCGGCGCCTCCGGTGGGCTGTTGCCCTCGCCTTCGGCGTTCCTGCTGCTGCTCACCGGCCTGATCACCGGCAGGGCGGCGCTCGCGCTGGCCATGGTGGCGGCGTTCGGCGTGGGCTTGGCGCTCACGCTGGCCGGCGTCGGCCTCGCCGTCCTGCGCGGGCGGGACGTGCTGGCAGGCGCGGCGGCGCGGCCCTGGGTGCGCGCGGTGAGCCTGCGCCTGCCGCTGGCGGCGGCCGCCCTGGTGGTGGCGGGCGGTCTGGCGGCCACCTTGCTGGCCGCCGCGGCGCTGGCCGGCGCCTGAGCCTCGCGGCCCCTCGGGACGGATCCCGAGGGGCCGCGCTGCTACCTGTCCGTCGAGGCGGGGCCGGCCGTCGCGCTCCCCGGCGCCCGCAGAGAGCTTCAGTCGGAGGCGCCCAGGAAGTCCAGCAGCAGGGCGGTCACCTCGGCGGGCCGTTCCAGGCTGGGCAGGTGGGCGGCCCACGGCAGCTCGACGTGGCGGGCGCGGGGCAGCAGGCCCGGCAGGCCGGTGGCGATCTCGCGGAACTCCGGCAGGTCCCGGCCGCCGGACACGGCCAGGCACGTGGCGGTGATCGCCTTCAGGTCGATCTCCGCCGCGATCTGCCCGAACTCCTCGCCGCCTGCCATCTGGACGTCGAAGGCGTGCCGCTGCATCAGGCGGACGTTCTCGCGTGTCGCGTCGTCGGCCTCCGGGCCGAGGAAGGTCGTGAGGTTCAGCTCGACGGCTGCGTCGACGTCGCCGGCGGAGAGCAGCGCGTCCTCCTGCTCGGCGAAGGACCGCAGCGCCGGGCCCGGCACCAGCTCGGGCGAGCCGGAACACAGCAGCGCCAGCGTGGTGACGGTGTCCGGCCAGCGCGCCGCGACCTCCAGGGCGACCCGGCCGCCGAAGGACGATCCGACCAGCGCCGCCCGCTCGATGCCGAGGTGGTCGAGCAGGTCGACCACGTCATCGGCGTTGTTGTAGGGGCGGTCGGGCATCGGTGATCGGCCGAAGCCGCGGAAGTCGCAGCGGATCACCCGGTAGCCGGCATCGAGGAGAGCCGCCCACTGCGGATCCCACATGCGCCGGTCGCACACTCCGGAATGCAGCAGTACGAGGGCAGGGCCGTCACCGGCCACGTCATGAGAAAGAGTCACGAGGGAGGACCTTATCGCCTGGTATGCACCTATGTCGTGCCGTTTATAACCTTCGCGGGCCCGATAACGGCGCGCATGTTATGCCGTTATGGCCCCGGCATTGACGCGCGTCGCGGCGAGGGTATGTCCTATGTCTTAGGTCCTCGATAGGAGTCGCCATGAACCGTCGCCAGCTGCTCGGCCTCATGGGGGCCATCCCCCTCGTCCCCGCCCTCCTGCCCGAGGAGGGACTGCCCGTCGTCCTGTCCGGTACGGCCAGGGCCGCCGTCATCGCCGCTCCCGGCGCCGAAGCCCTCGCCGACGAGCTCGTCGCCTACGTCGAGCGGGCCACCGGCGTCCGCCTGCCCCGCTCGGCCGCGCCCGGGCTCACCCCGATCCACGTGGGCGGGCCGGGGCCCGACCCCTCCGTACCGCGCCTGCTCACCGGGCTCGACCCCGACGGATTCGTGATCAGGATCTATCAGGGCACCGTCACCGTCGCCGGCCCGAGCGCGGCGGGCACCGCCAACGGCGTGCGCGAGTTCCTCGAACGCTACGTCGGCGTCCGGTGGCTGCTGCCCGGCCCCGACGGCGACGACGTGCCGGCGCTGGCGGCCCTGCGGATCCCCGTCGTCCAGGTGTACGAGCAGCCGGCCTTCACCCAGCGCTCGCTCAGCCCGCTGCGTGATGCCAGGTACCCGCTGCAGCAGCAGTGGGCGCAGCGCAACAGGATGCAGGGCGTCGGCACCGAACCCATCGCCTTCCACCACAACCTGCACACCCTGTTCCCCGTCGAGAGGTACGGCCAGACCCACCCCGAGTACTATCCGGGCGGCAGACCGCCCGCGCCGGGCAAGCTGACCGGCTGGCAGCCCGCCTTCTCCGTGCCCGGCACCATCGACGCGGCCGTCACCGGCATCCTGGAGTACTTCGCCGCCAACCCCGCCGCCCGCTCCTTCTCCCTGGGCGTCAACGACGGCGAAGGCTTCGCCGAGACCGACCCGGTGCCCGCCTACTACGCCTGGGTCAACGAGGTCGTGCGACGCGTGCTGGAGCGCCACCCCGGCAAGGACTTCGGCCTGCTGGCCTACCGCACGCTGGAGACGCCGCCCGCCTTCCCGCTGCACCCGAGGGTGGTGCCGTTCCTGACGCAGGACCGGTACGCGTGGGTCGATCCGGCGGTCGAGGCGGACGGGCACGCGCTGACCGAGCGGTGGCTGGCGGTCTGCGAGCGGCTCGGCTTCTACGACTACCTGTACGGCGCGCCGTACCTGTTACCGCGGATGTTCTCCCGCCGCTACGCCGAGACCCTCCGGTACGCCAAGGCCAAGGGCGTCGTCGCCCACTACGCCGAGCTGTACCCGAACTGGGGCGAGGGCCCCAAGCCCTGGATCACCGCCAAGCTGCTGTGGAACGCCGGCGCCGACGTCGACCGGCTGAACCGCGAGTGGTGCGAGCGCGCGGTCGGCACCGCCGCGGCCGACACCCTGTCGGCCTACTTCGCGCTGTGGGAGCGGTTCTGGACCGAGCGGGTGCCCGGCTCGCCCTGGTTCCTGCCCGATGCGACCTACCAGACCTTCAACCTGCCGCAGTACCTCGACCTGGTGGAGGAGGCCGACCTGGAGCGCAGCCGCAGCCTGCTCGACTCGGTCGTCTCGGCCACGGTCACGCCCGCGCAACGGGCCAGGGCGACGATCATGCGGCGGGCCTTCGAGTTCTTCGAGGCCTCCGCGCTCAGCTACCCCCGCCCCGTCCAGGCCCCCGCCGACCAGGCCGCCGCGCTCGCCCTCCTCGAAAGCGGCGTCGAGGCCTTCCAGCGCCGCCTCGACCTGGCCGCCCGCCGCCAGGCGCTGATCACCGAGTTCTCCCGCGACCCGGTGCTCGTGCTGCAGATGAACCCCGCCTCCCACCCGAACCTGACCTGGACCGGCTGGAACCCCGGCGAGTACTGGACGCTGGTGGACTACCTGCGGGTGCGCGAGCCGGACGGCGGCCCGGTCACCGACCGGGCCCGCGCCCTGGCCGCCGAACACCCCTACGCCGCCCTCATCCTGCGCGGCGTGCCGGCGCCGTCGCTCGTGCGAAACCCCTCTTTCGAGGACGGGCTGGCCCCGTGGGAGCTGCTCGACCGCTCCACCGGGACCCGCGCCATCTCCCGCCCGCCCGGCGAGGCGGTGCTGCGGGTCACCGGTCAGGGCTGGGGCGGCCCCAGCCAGGTCATCGACATCGAGCCCGGGCTGGCCCGCCTGACCACCAGCTACCGGGCGCCCGCCGGCACGCGCGCGAGCGTGCAGCTGGCGCTCGACCTGCTGGAGCAGAACGGCACGCCGATCACCGGCAGCTCGGTCCGCTCGCCCGTCATCACCCTGCGCCCGACGGGGGTGTGGACACCGCTGCGCCTGGACTGCGAGATCCCCGCCACGGCCCGCGGCAAGCAGGTCGGCATGGTGCGCCTCATCTTCCTGGTGGACAGCGCGGCCGACGTGAGCGTCGACTTCGACGACGTCGACCTGCGCAACGTCGCGAAATGAGCCAGGGTCCCGAGCGGTGCCCTTCGGGTAGTGTCGGCAGGGTGGGGGTGGAGGCGCGATCGCGGTGATCGCCCCGCTCGCGATCCCGGCGCGCCATGACAATAGGAACACGATCGGACACTTAGAGTCATCCCATGGATGCCTTGGATCTCGCGCGCCTGCAATTCGGGATCACCACCGTGTACCACTTCCTGTTCGTGCCCGTCACGATCGGGATGTCGCTGATGGTGGCCATCCTGAACACGGCCTGGGTGCGCACGGGGAAGAAGGCGTACCTGCGGGCGACCAAGTTCTGGGGCACGCTCTTCCTGATCAACTTCGCCATGGGCGTGGTGACGGGGATCGTGCAGGAGTTCCAGTTCGGCATGAACTGGAGCTCCTACTCCAGGTTCGTCGGTGACATCTTCGGCGCCCCGCTCGCGCTGGAGGCGCTGCTGGCCTTCTTCCTGGAGTCGACGTTCCTGGGGCTGTGGATCTTCGGCTGGGACCGGCTGCCGAAACGGGTGCACCTCGCGTGCATCTGGGTGGTCGCGATCGGCACGATCGTGTCGGCCTACTTCATCCTGGCCGCCAACTCCTTCATGCAGTGGCCGGTGGGCTTCAAGGTCGACGGCCGCGCCGAGCTGACCGACTTCGGGGCCGTGCTGACCAACAAGGTCCTGCTGGCCACCTTCCCGCACACGGTCTTCGGCTGCTGGCTGGCCGGGGGAGTGATCCTCATGGCCGTCTCCGCCTGGCATCTGGCCAGGCACAGAGACGTCGACGTCTTCCGCCCGTCGCTGCGGCTCGGCGCGGTCGTGGTGCTGATCGGCGCCCTCGGCGGCCTGGTCTCCGGCGACCTGCTCGGCAAGATCATGACGCAGACCCAGCCGATGAAGATGGCCGCCGCCGAGGCCCTCTACGAGACCCAGCAGCCGGCGCCGTTCTCCCTGTTCACCATCGGGACGCTCGACGGCACGCAGCCGATCTTCTCGCTGGAGATCCCGGGCCTGCTGTCCCAGCTGGCCACCGGCTCGTTCGACGGCAAGGTCCAAGGCGTCAACGACATCCAGGCCGAGTACCAGAAGCGATTCGGCCCCGGCGACTACCGCCCCTACATCCCGGTCGCCTACTGGAGCTTCCGGCTCATGATCGGATTCGGCCTGCTCGCGGCCGCGGTGGCGGTCGCCGTCCTGTGGCTGACCCGCGGACGGCGCATCCGCGGCAAGGACTGGGTCTGGCGGGCCGCCGTCTGGTCGGTGGTGCTGCCCTTCCTCGCCCACAGCTTCGGCTGGATCTTCACCGAGATGGCCAGGCAACCGTGGATCGTCTTCAGCCAGATGAGGACCCTCCACGGCGTCTCACCCAGCGTCGGCGCCGGCACGGTGCTGACCTCGCTGATCGCCTTCACCGCCCTGTACGGCGTGCTGGCCGTGGTGGAGGCCGGCCTGATGATCAAGTACGCCAGGGTGGCCCCGCCCGACGTCGACGAGAGCGAACCGCGCGACGGCGGCGAGATGTCGTTCGCCTACTAGGAGGATCGGACAGTGGAGCTCACCGACATCTGGTTCGTGGCGATCGCGGTCCTGTGGGTCGGCTACTTCGTCCTGGAGGGCTTCGACTTCGGCGTCGGCATGCTGCTGCCCGTCATCGCCAGGGACGACACCGAACGCCGCGTGATGATCAACACGATCGGCCCCCTGTGGGACGGCAACGAGGTGTGGCTGATCACCGCGGGCGGCGCCACCTTCGCCGCCTTCCCCGAGTGGTACGCGTCGCTGTTCAGCGGGTTCTACCTGCCGCTGCTGCTGATCCTGCTCGCGCTGATCGTGCGCGGGGTGGCCTTCGAGTACCGCGCCAAGCGAGACTCGCGGACATGGCGGCGGCGCTGGGACGCGGCCATCATCGCGGGGTCGTTCGTGCCCGCGCTGCTGTGGGGCGTCGCGTTCGCCAACATCGTGCGCGGCGTGAAGCTCGACGCCCGGCACGAGTACGTCGGTACGGTCTGGGACCTGCTCAACCCGTACGCCCTTCTCGGCGGGCTCACGACGCTGGCGTTGTTCGCCGCGCACGGCGCCGTCTTCGTGGCCCTGAAGACCACCGGCGAGATCAGCGGGCGGGCGGCCGGGGTGGCGTTGCGGACGGGCGTGGTGGCGGCGGTCCTCGCGGTGATCTTCCTGGCCTGGACGCAGCTGGCGGGCGGCCAGGCCGGCACGGTGATCCTGGCCGCCCTGGCCGTCCTGTCCTTCGCCGGCGCGCTGGCCGCCATCGCCAGAGGGCGTCAGGGCTGGTCGTTCCTGTTCTCGGCGGTCGCCATCGGCGTGGCGGTGATCAGCCTGTTCGCCGTCCTCTATCCCAACGTCCTGCCGTCCACGATCAACCCGGCCTACAGCCTGACCGTCGAGAACGCGGCCGCGACACCGAAGACGCTCGGCATCATGACCTGGGTCGCGGTGGTCTTCCTGCCGGTGGTGCTGCTCTACCAGGGATGGACCTACTGGGTCTTCCGCCGCAGGATCAGCGTCCGCGACATCCCCGCCTCGTCCCACTGACCTCGTCAACCCGGCCACTCACGGCTGCTTCGCGTCCGGTGACACGGACCCGAGCGGAGGGCCTTCTTAGTGCGTGCTCGCCCCCTGGTACGATCCGCCGCGGCGATTTTCGCGGGGACCCGCGGTGGCGTGAACCCTTTCCGGGGCTGACGACAAGACACCGGTGAGGCCGTGTCCGCCCGCCACTCTCGGGCGGTAACGCCTCGCAGTCCAGACATCAAGAACCCGGCAGACGGCCTCATCGGCCGACCTCGCGTGTACGGCTCGGGGCCGGCGGTGTTGGCGGCGATGGCGCGGCCGGGGGCGGCGGCGACGCCGAGGACCCGGGTCCCGGGACGTTTGTCCTGGATCATCGAGGATCGATGAATCTTCTGGGCCGGGGCGGGATCCAGCAGCGTTGAGGCATGCGAATCCTTCTTGCGACACTCGCCGTGGCCGGGATGGTCACGGGCACCGGCCCGGCGCAGCGGCCGTCGGACGGTGCCGTCGTCACGACCGACACCGGAGCCGTGCGCGGCGTCGTGACCGACCAGCACCGCGTCTTCCAGGGCATCCCGTACGCCACCGCGGGCCGGTGGGAGAGCCCCAGGCCCGCCGGGCGCTGGAACGGCGTCAAGGACGCGACCCGGCCCGGCCCGCTGTGCCCGCAGGTCGGCTCCCCCTACGCCCCGATCTCCAGCACGACCGAGGACTGCCTGGTCCTCAACGTCACCGCCCCTCGCGAGCCGGGACGCGACCGTCCCGTCATGGTGTGGATCCACGGGGACGGGGCGGTCGGCGGCGGGCACTTCTCCGACGCCCGCAAGCTGGCCTCCCGCGGCGTCGTCGTGACGATCAACTACCGGCTCGGCGTGTTCAACGGCTTCAGCTACCCCGGCCTCGAGGACGGGGGCACCTACGGCCTGCAGGACCAGCAGGAGGCCCTGCGCTGGGTCAGGCGCAACGCCGCAGCCTTCGGCGGAGACCCGTCGAACGTCACGGCGTTCGGCGTCTCCTTCGGCGCGCTCGCCATCGGCGGCCACCTCACCTCACCCGGCGCCAAGGGCCTGTTCCAGCGGGTGGCCATGCAGAGCGGCGAGACGATGATGGACATGCCGGCGGGCAGCCTGGTCCCCGGCATGCCGGCCCTGCCGACCTTCGCCTGGCGCAGCGCCGGGGACGCCGAGGCGGTCGGCAAGGAGTACGCCGCCAGGCTGGGCTGCCAGGACCTGGCGTGCCTGCGCGCGCTGCCGGTGAAGAAGATCCTCGACGTGCCGCAGATCATGAACGCCTTCCAGGTGTACGCCTACGGCAACAGGGTGCTTCCCGAACTGCCGTCCACGGCGATCAGGAAGGGCCGCTTCCACCGGGTTCCCGTGCTGGCCGGCGCGACCAAGGACGAGCACCGGATCTTCGTGGGGATGACCTACGACGCGGCCGGCAAGCCGGTCACCGCCGAGCAGTACGGCACGCTGCTCAAGACCGCCTTCGGCAAGGACGCCGACCGGGTGATGCGCAGGTACCCGCTGTCGGAGCACGCCTCGCCCGGCCAGGCGTGGGCGGCGGTGATGACCGACAGGATCTGGGCGCGCGGCACCCACGAGCAGAACACCCTGCTCGCCAGGCACGTGCCCGTCTACGGCTACGAGTTCGCCGACCGCCAGGCGCCGATGTTCCTGCCGTTGCAGGTGGACTTCGACTGGGGCGCCTACCACGCCGGTGACCTGCCGTACCTCTTCCCGGAAGAGAAGGCCCGGCTGAGCCCCGCCCAGGAAAGGCTGTCGGAACAGATGGTCGGGTACTGGACGAACTTCGCCCGCACCGGCTCGCCCAACGGCCGCGGGCTGCCGGTCTGGCGCAGGCTCGCCCACGGCACCCAGTCGCTCGCGCCGGGCGCGATCCGGCCGATCGACTACGCCGCCGCGCACCGGCTCGACTTCTGGAAGTAGCCGGACCGGTCGCACGCGACGACCGCGGTGCCGGCCGGGCAGCCGCGGCTCACCCGGCCGGCACCGGGCGAACGGCGCCCGGCGCGACCGTGCGCTCCACCCATGCCCGGCGCGCCCGTGCGCTCCACCCGCGGCCAGTGTGTTCTCCAGCAGCGGAAAGACGGCAGCCTGATCCTTTCCCGGGGAAGGACTCCGCTGGGGAATACGCAGGCCGGCGCCGGAGCCCGACCGCCGCACGGCCGTGGATCTGAAGAGAGTTCTGTCATGTCACGCAAGCATGTCGCCATGGTCGGCATCCCGGCCGTCAGCCACGTCCTGCCCGGCCTCGAAGTCATCCGCGAGCTGGTGGGCCGCGGGCACCGGGTGACCTACGCCAACGACCCGGCCGTGGCACACCTGATCACGCCCACGGGTGCCGAGCTGGTCCCGTACGAGTCGAGCCTGCCCGTCGCCGACGACGGCTGGCCCGCCGATCCCATCCAGGCGATGCGGGTCTTCCTCGACGACAACATCCGCATGCTGCCGCAGCTGCGCGCCGTCTACGACCGCGACCCGGCCGACCTGTACCTGTACGACATCGGCGGCTACGCCGCCAGGGCGCTCGCCGAGTCGCAGGACCGCCCGATGGTGCAGCTGTCACCCACCTACGTGGCGTGGAAGGGATACCAGGAGCAGGTCGCCGCGCACCTGTGGCAGTTGCCCGGCGCCGGCGCCTACCGGGCGGCGTTCGCCGCATGGCTGGCCACCTCCGGGGCGACCACCACTGACGTCGACTCCTTCCCCGGGCGGCCGGAACGGGCCGTGGCGCTGATCCCGCGAGCCATGCAGCCGAACGCCGACCTGGTCGAGACCGAGGCGGTGACGTTCACCGGCCCGTGCCTGGGAGAGCGCCCGCACCAGGGCGGCTGGAGCCGTCCCGCCGGAGCCGACAAGGTGCTGCTGGTCTCGCTCGGGTCGACCTTCACCCGGCAGCCCGCCTTCTACCGCGCGTGCCTGGCCGCCTTCGGCGACCTGCCCGGCTGGCATGTGGTGCTCCAGATCGGCAGGCACGTCGACCCGGCCGACCTGGGCCGCGTGCCGGGCAACGTCGAGGTGCGCCCCTGGGTGCCGCAGCCGGCGGTCCTGCTGCAGGCGGACGCGTTCGTCACCCACGCCGGCATGGGCGGGTGCGGCGAGGGCCTGTTCGCGGGCGTGCCCATGATCGCCGTGCCGCAGGCGGTCGACCAGTTCGACAACGCCGACCGGCTGGTGGAGCTGGGCGTCGCCCGACGGGTGGACACGGCCGAGGCCACCGCGGGGCTGCTGCGCCGTACGTTGCTGGAGCTGACCTCCGACCCGGCGGTGGCGCGCAGGGCGGCGGAGCTGCGCGAGGAGGTACGCGCCGAGGGCGGGGCCGGGCGGGCGGCCGACGTGGTGGAGAGCCTGCTGCCCTGAGGCGGGCGGCCGGCGCCGAGGGGACGGGCCGCGCGCGGAGCCGGCCGTACACCCCGGCCTCGGTGGTCAACCGCCGCCTCCCGCGCCGGCTGCCACGGCACCGCACGGTGGGGCGCTCAGCGATCGGCGTGGTGGTCGCCCGGCCCGTCGACGCCGTCCCGCGGCGGCTGCTCGGCCGGGAACACGATCACGCTCGCCAGGTGGGGGCGGCGATCCGCAGCGGGCCCGTTGCCCCACCGCTTCGCGAAGACCTCGCGCAACTCGCCCATCAACTCCGCCAGCTCGTCGTGGCTGAGCCAGAGGACGAGCTGCCGGTAGCCCACCAGGTCGGCGGTCGGGTCGGCGCCGTCCCGGTCGAGGTAGGCGTTGAACTCGGCGTGCAGCGTGGCCATGGCCGCGGTGAAGCCCCGGCGGTGGTCGTCCAGGGACATCGACGCGGCCGCGTCGGCGTCGATCACGGTCCGGTCGCGGCGCAGCCGGTAGTGGCGTTCGACGGCGCCGTGCACGCGCTGCTCGCCGGCGACCTCCAGCACCCCGGCCTCGGCCAGGAGGCCGACGTGCCGATACACCGTGGTCTTCGGGACGTCGGGCAGGACGGCGCACAGCTCGGCGGTGGTGTGGGCGTGCCCGCCGGACATGGCGTGCACGATGCGCAGCCGGACCGGGTGCAGGAGCAGGTCGAGGGTGCATCGATGCCGGTGTGGTGGACGCCGAGATCGGGCGGAGCCTGGAGATCCTCGAGCACGGCCTGCGACCCCGCCCCTCCCGCGCGGAGCGGGAGCGTCCCTGAACCGCCGTCGGGTGACGCGGCGGACGCCTTGACAGGCGTCCGCCGCGTCACCCGGAATGCCGCCTCCGGAGCGGCGGGTCAGCAGGCTCAGCCGGTCTTGATGAAGGTCCAGGCCTGGTACGGGTCGCCGAAGTCGGGCGCCAGCGCCACCCGGGGCGGGAAGATCCGCAGCAGGCTCAGACCGAGACGCATCGGGGTCGCGGGGACGGAGATGACGAACGTGTCGGGTTCCGCCGCCGGGGCCAGCCGCCAGGGGCGGGCCTCAGGCAGCACCAGGGCCAGCTCGTGCATGTCGGGGTCGCCGTCGAAGCTCACGTACAGCTCGGAGTCGGTGGCGCGGATCGTGTGGGAACCGTTGCCGTCGCTGCTCACCTGCCAGGTCTGCCCGTAGCCGGAGTCCGGCGGCAGCAGGCAGAGGTGGCCCCCCGGCCTGGGCTCGAGTGCGGTGAGCTGCTGCTCGGGGGTGAACTCGATCTTGTAGATGCCATCGGAGATGACTGCCACGCGAAGCTCCCTCGCGATCGACCGGCGGCGCCGCCAGGGTCCGCCGGTGGTGAAGGGATCGCCTGAGCGGCGACCCGGACGGGGTGATACCCCCATCGAGCACATGGCTCTTACCCAGAGTGGTCAACTCACCGCCAACAGTGAGAGCGCCACTTCGGGGCAGGCGAGGGTCGGGGACGCCTAGGCTGGTAGGGGAGTGTCGTCCTCGTGCGGCGGGAGGCCTGTCATGAGGTGGTCACGGGCGCTTCGGCGCGGAACCTGCGCAGGGCTGGCGATGGCCGGCCTGCTGGCCTTCCCCGCCTACACCGCGCCCGCCGGGGCGATCCCCGCGCTCGAGACCGCGGCGGTTCCCGGCCCGTCACAGCGGGCCGACTTCCCCGAGCTGACCCCTGCCGTCGCCGCGCGGCTGGACACCGCGATCCGGCAGGTCATGCGGGAGGCCGGGGTGCCCGGCGTCATCGTCGGGCTGTCAGCGCCCGGCAAGGGGTCGTACGTGCGGGCCTTCGGCGTCGCCGACAAGGCGAGCGGTGTCGCCATGAGCCCGGGACTGTACATGCGGATCGGCAGCGAGACCAAGACCTTCACCGTCACCGCCCTGCTCCAGCTCGTCGACCGGGGCAAGCTCGGTCTCGACGACCCGATCGCCAGGTACGTGGACGGAGTCCCGAACGGCGACCGCATCACCCTGCGCCACCTGGCGGGCATGCGCAGCGGACTGTTCAACTACACCGAGGACGACGCCTTCGTCAAAGCCTTCCTCGCCGACCCGGAACGGCCCTTCACCCCGCGGCAACTGCTGGCCTACTCCTTCAAGCACCCGGTGCAGTTCCAGCCCGGCGAGACGTTCGCCTACTGCAACACCAACACGATCCTGCTGGGGCTCGTGGTGGAGAAGATTGGCGGACGCCCCCTGCCCGAGTTCGTCGAGAAGAACGTCGTGGCGCCGGCCGGCCTGCGCCACACCGTCTTCCCGACCGGTGCCGCCTTCCCGAACCCGCACGCCCACGGCTACACCAGGCAGACCGCCTCGGGCGAGGTCGAGGACGCCACCGACTGGAACCCCTCCTGGGGCTGGGCCGCGGGAGCGATGATCTCCGACCTGCCCGATCTGCGCACGTGGGCCCGCGTGGTGGCCACCGGCACGCTGCTGACGCCCAAGACGCAGGCCGAACGGCTCGCCATGGGCCCGACGGGAATCCCCGGCACCGGCTACGGCCTCGGCATCTTCACCGTGCACGGCTGGGTCGGGCACAACGGCTCGCTGCCCGGCTACGAGTCGTTGACGATCTACCTGCCCGAGGCGCGGGCGACGCTGGTCGCCCTGGTCAACACCGACATCCGGTACGAGGGCGTGGCACCCGGCACCCTCGTCGGGCAGGCCGTCACGCGCGTCGTGACGCCCGACCACGTGTTCGTCCTGCCCGCGTCCCCGGCGTCGCCCGCACCCGCCTCGCCCACGTCGCCGGTATCGCCCACGACACCCGCCTCGCCGGCGAGCCCGCGGCCATCCGCGCCGGCCACCGGCCACGGCGACTGACAGTGACTGACGACGACTGACGACGACTGACGATGACCGGCTACGCGCCTCCTGGCGGTTCCGTGACCGGTTCCAGCGGCCAGGTCGCCGGCCAGAAGGCATCACGCCCGGGCTCGGCGAGGACCGTGGTGGCGCCGGTGTCGGTATCGTGCCGGCGGAACTCCATGGTCACGACCAATCCCTCGTCGTCCTCCTCGCCCTCCTCCTCCGGGCCGACGAGGAGGATGCGCACCTGGGCGCGCCCCTCCATCCGCCACCGGAACGCAAGCGGCTCGTCCTCGCCGAAGAGGGCCGAGTACGAGCGCAACAGGCCCGTCCCGTCCGCGGCGAACACCACCTCCTCGCCGACGAGCGCGGCCGCCGTACCCAGGGCCGAGCGCCAGCGCCCGACCGGTCCACGCTCCAGCATCAGCTCACGCCACGCGGATTCCCGCAACGCGCCACCACCCTGCCCGCTCCGTTTGCCTGGAGTCTCTCGCACCGCCCCGGCGGTCCTGACACAGGATCCCGCCGCTGGACGGACCGAACCCCGGAGGGGCCGTGGCCACCAGACAGCCTCAACCCGGGGCGTCACGGAGCCGGAAGGTGACCGTATGCGCAAGACCGCCAAGGCCCGGCCGCAGCGGGTGCGGACGGCCGACGCGCCGATGGCGGCCTGCGCGCCTGCGCACGATCGTCGGCTCGGGCCGTCCACGATGCCGGACGAGATCAAGCCGGCCGCGGGCTCACGCCTCCTCGCTCAGCTCGATGGCGGCGGCCGGGCAGACGGCGGCGGCCTCCCGCACCAGGGCGTGCTGGTCCTCACCGGGCTCGGGCTCCAAGAGGACGACGACACCGTCCTCGTCGCGCTGGTCGAACACCTCAGGAGCGATCAGCACGCACTGGCCCGCGCCGCAGCACTTGGCCTCGTCCACGGTCACTTTCATACCTGGTTCCTCTCTCCGGGGCGGTTACGGCGGTGCCGGGTCACCAGCGGACCGGGACCTCGCGCAGCCCGCCGACCGCCAGCCCTTCCACGCGCTCCAGTTCCTCCACGGGAACGGCGAGCTCCAGGGACGGCAGCCTGCGCAGCAGTACCTCGAGCACGACCTGCAGTTCGGTGCGGGCCAGCGCCTGGCCCAGGCAGGAGTGGGCGCCGGCGCCGAAGGCCAGGTGCGGGTTCGGGCTGCGGCTGAGGTCCATCTCGCCGGCGTCGTCGAAGGCGCTGTCGTCGCGGTTGGCCGCGGCCATGCTGCACACCACGGTGGTGCCGCGGGGCAGGACCGTGCCGCCGACCTCGATCTCGTCGCGCAGGTAGCGCGGCAGGCCGAAGCCGGGGTTGGCGTCGAAGCGCAGCGCCTCCTCCACCGCCGTGCGCACCAGCGACGGGTCGGCCAGCAGCCGCTCCCACCGGCTGCGGTCGGCCAGCAGCATGGAGACCATCTTGCCGATCATGTTGGCGGTGGTCTCGTGGCCGGCGACCAGCAGCCCCATGCCGGTGGCCAGCAGCTGGACGTCGGACAGCCCGCCGTCCTCGGGGCCGCCGGCCGCGATGAGCTCGCTCAGCAGGTCCTCGCCAGGCTGCCGCCGCTTGGCCGCGATGTGTCCGGACATGTACGCGACGAACTCGCCCTGGGCGGCGTCGACCTCGGCCTGGCTGTAGCGGGTGAGGTTCAGCAGGGTGTCGGACCAGTACGAGAACCGGTCCCGGTCGGCGGCTGGCACGCCGAGCATGTCGCAGATCACGTACACGGGCAGCGGGAAGCCGAGGCTGGCCTTGAGGTCACCGGGCCGGCCACGCTCGACCATGTCGTCGATGAGCCGCTCGGCGATCTCCGCCATCGCGGGCCGGAGCGCGGCCATCCGCTTGGCGGTGAACCACTTGCCGACCAGGCGCCGCCAGCGCTGGTGCTCCTCACCTCCGTCGGGGATGACCTGCGCCATCTCGCTGCTGAACAGCCCGCCGTCGTCGTTGGCCGACAGCCGGGCCGCGTCGGGGGCGTTCAGCAGGCGGGTGAAGCGCGGGTCGGCCAGCACCTGCTTGACGTCCTGGTAGCGGGTCAGCAGCGTCGCCTGGTCGCCGCTGGGCAGCTTCACGTGAGCCACCGGACAGCGCCCGCGCAGCTCGGCCCATTCAGCGGGCGGCTCCAGCGCCGCGTGGCTGGGGATCGGGTAGTTCAGGACCTGCTCGTCGAGACTCATTCGGCATCTCCTCTGAACGGATGGTTGACCGCCTGCGGTGGTGCTTCTCGTCGCTGTCACGCGGACACGACGGGCCGGGTGCCCACGGCCTGCTTCCCGGCCTGGTGCATGGTCTGCTGCCGCAGGAGGCGGGCCTGCTTGGGCATGTTCCAGCCGAGGACGCCGGTGACCCGGCCGTCCTCGCGGTAGAGCGCGGCGAAGCGGTGCTGCGCCGGGTCGCCTTCGGCGATGGTCAGTTCGGCCGCCGGCGACGGCAGCCCGTGGGCCTGGATCCTGATGTCGTACTGGTCGGTCCAGAAGTAGGGGATCGGCGTGTACGGGTGACCGTCGCCGAGGATGTCGGCTGCCACCACCTGCGCCTGTTCGGTGGCGTTGGTGCGGTTCTCCAGGCGCAGCCGCCTGCCGAGCCCCTCGTGCTCCCAGGCGGCCACGTCCCCGACGGCGTAGACGCCTTCGGCGGCGCGGCAGCGCGAGTCGCACACGACACCGTCGCCGAGGGTGAGCCCGCTGCCGTCCAGCCAGCCGGTCGCCGGGCGGGAGCCGACGGCCACCACGACCGCGTCGGCGGGAAGGAGTTCGCCGGTGGCCAGCCGTACCCCGGTGACCTGTCCGTCGGCGCCGGTGAGCTCTTCGACGGCGACGCCGAGGCGCAGGTGCACGCCGCGCTCGGTGTGCGCCTGGGCGAGCATCGCGCCGACCTCGTCGCCGAGGTGGTCACCCAGAGGGGTGCGGCCCTTCCCGGCGAGGGTGACGTCCAGTCCCATGGCGCGGGCGGTGGCGGCGATCTCCGAGCCGAGCACCCCCTCGCCCACGACCACGAGCCGCTTGGCGGCGGTCAGGTGGCGGCGCAGGGCGAGCGCGTCGTCCAGCGACCGCAGCACGTGCACGCCTGCCAGGCCGTCCTGGCCGGGGAGCCGGCAGGGGCTGAGACCGGTGGCGATCACCAGGGTGTCGCCGCGCAGCACACGGCCCGAAGCGGTGGTGACGGCGCGGGCGGCCGCGTCCAGCGCGATGGCGGGATCGCCCAGCACGAGTTCGGCGTGCAGGGCCTCCAGCTGCGTCTGGTTCCGTAGCCGGGCGCGGGACGGTTCCCATGCCCCGGCCAGGACCTGCTTCGACAGCGGCGGCCGGTCGTAGGGCAGGTGCGGCTCGGCGTCCAGCAGCGTCAGCCGGCCCTGGTGGCCGTGCCGCCGCAGCGCCTCGGCCGTGCTCAGGCCGGCGGCCGACGCGCCGACGATCAGGATGCTCCCGAGCGAGGTCACGAGGCGTCGCCCAGGTGAAGGGCTGTCCGCATATGTCATGCGTCCTTTCGGTGGTCCCGTCACGCACATTACCCTACATGTGTAGGTAAACCTGCATGTGTAGGGTGGCGATAGGGTGGGAAGCGTGGCCAGAGACAGCAGCACCCCCACCGGCGACCGGCGCGTGCGCCGCACCCAGACGGCCCTGGCACGCGCGCTGATCCAGCTCGTCGAGGAGCAGGACCTGTCCCGCATCAGCGTCGCCGACGTCGCCGAACACGCCGGAGTGAGCCGCTCGACCTTCTACGACCACTACCGGGACGTCCACGAGCTGGCCGAGGCCGCCTGCACCGCGATGATCGACGGCTTGGTCGAGTCCCTGCCCGCCCCCGGTCCCGACTCGCCTGACCCGGCGCGGGACGCGACCCAGTCGCTGGTGGCGTTCTTCGCCAGCCTCGCCGAGCACGCCGGGCTCTACACCAGCCTGCTGGGGCCGCAGGGCAGCGCGCGCGTCGCCGACCACATCCGCCGCCGCATCACCGCGGCCGTCCACCACCGCGTACGGCAGGCCACCGGCGGCGGCGACCTCCCCGAGCACGCCGAGCACGCCGACATGCCGCTGGACATCCCGCACGACGTTCCCGCCGCCTTCGCCGCCAGCGCGCTCATCGGCGTGGCCACCGACTGGCTCCGGCGCGGCCGTCCGCTGCCCCCCGCCGAGATGGCCGCCCTGACCTGGCCGCTGCTGAACGCGCTCTACCAGGTAGACACCCGCACGCCCGGCTGAGGCCGGACCCGGACCCCGGCCGTCGCCCTGCGCCCGCACCGATGACGCCGACATCGAGGTGCGCGCCGACGGCGATACGGGCGAGCCCGCCAAGCCGCGCGCCATGCGCCTGTGGGAGCGCCTCTCGCGCCAGGCGCCGGAGGCAGGCCCGCCACGCCCGGTCACACCGGCCGGCGAACGGTCACACCCGCCGGCGAACGAGCGGACACGGCGGCCCCCGGTCACACCGGCCGGCGAACGAGCGGACACGGCGGCGCCGTCGTGAGGGCTAGGCTGGCCGCCGATCACGTCGGAAGACGGGAAGGACGAACACGGATGACGGCCGCCCTCGACGGCATCGACGACATCGACTGGGCCTCCCTCGACCACGCGTACGGCCCGGCGGAGGACCTGCCGCAGACGTTGCGGGACGCGCGCGAGGTCGCGCAGGTGGTGGATCTGGCCGACCTGCGCGAGGTCGTCGGCCTCGTCGAAGCCAGGGCGCGCCGCGCCCGCCTGGCGAAGGCTCGGCGTCGGCGCTGATTCCGTCGGCGGTCGGTGCGGCGTGCCGCTGGTCGGTGGGGACCGAGACGGGTGATCCGTTATCGGAAGGTCGGCGTCAGCGAGGCTTCTCCTTGCACCGTCGTATGGTCTCGATGAACGAGCCCGCTGTCGTGGGGCAGACTTGGATCTCCTGGCCTGTTCGGCTGAAGACTTTACGTTTAGCCAGAGGTTTCTTCAGTGCGACGGGCACGGCGTGGTCCACACCGGTACCCACCTGCAGCTCAGAAGACTCAGGGCAGGCAGGGCGGAGCGATACCCGCACGGTCACGCCGGTCGGTGATTCGATGGCCTCGGCCTGTTCAACCACGGTGCAGATCGTGCCGTCAGACTGCTGGATCCCGCTGGCGTGCAGGGTGAGGGCCCGCCCTCCGGGGGCCACCTCGACTACGGACACTTGCGCGTCGAAGGGTTTGGCTGGCTCCTGTGCGCAGGCTGCAGTCACAACACCGAGGATGAGGATACATCCGGCGCGCTGGAAGGAGGACGGGCTCGCTAGGTTCATTTCTTGTAGATGTCCTTGCCGACGGCCTTCATGACGTCATGAAAATCGGTGAAGGTGTGAATGCACACATCCTTGATCCGTTCCGTCTTGGTGTTGGAACCGCTGGTGATCCCCTTGGCCACGACGGTACCGTCAGGGCGGAAGGTGTATACCGGGCCGCCCGAGTCGCCGCCGATCACACACCTGCCGCGCTTCTTACCCACCTGAACCCAGCGCGTCGTCCCTGTGGACGCGCCGGTGGTGAAGTCTTTCATGTCGACCTTCCATGCGATGTCGGTAACCTTCCATCGGCAGATCTGGCCGGTGCTGAATCCACCAGTGCAGTATTGGTCGTTTTCCTTGGCAGGGATCGAGAAGCGTCCGGTGACATATCGCTTTTCGGTGGAGTTCTCGGCGCCGATGAAGATTTTGGGGTTCGTGCCGCGGATATCCGCGTAGATCAGGCCCAGATCGCCGTAATACGTCGGTTGGCCGGGGAGTATTACCGTGCCCGTTCCGGGTTGCCAGTTGGACCACCGGGCGGGACCTGCGTCCGTGTCGCCGCCTTGCCTGGGAAGGCAGTGGCCGGCTGTCACCACCAGCTTGTCGGTCCCGCTGCCCATCGTGAATCCGGTCGTGCACTCCTTCAGCTTGCCGGGGTTTTCGGTGGTCGCGAAGAACTTGGCCCCACCGTCGACCTTGCCGACGTCGCTCTGCCGGGTTTCGGCGACGGCAGAGCCCATTGTCTGGCCGCTGAGGTGGCCGATGAGGCCGAGGCGTTCAGCCTCCGTTTGCAGCCAGATGGCGACGTTGTAGGTGCCGTACCGATCGGCGAGTGCCTTGCGCAACGCTGGGGAGGCGTCGGTGGACTGCACCACGACGAGGTTACGCTCAGGCCATATGTGGGTGGCGAACAGCTTGGTGCCTGCCGGGATCGTGTCGTCGAGGTCGAGGACCTCATCGACGACGGTATTGAGGGCCTGGTAGCTGTTGGCGACCTCGACGACCGTCGGAGTGATCGAATAGGCGGTCTCCTCGGGAGCCACAAGGCGGGCTTGGGCTACTGCCGATTCGTCGGGGGCAGGAACGCCGGGGATGGTCTCGTCGGCGTCGCCGTTGGCTGTCGCAGTGCCGGTGAGTAGCCGGCCTGCGATGTCTTTTCCGGCCGGTGTCGCCGGCGCCACGACCTTTCCGGTCGCAGGATCGAAGTAGGGCGGCGCCAGGGTGGCGGCGTTGGCTTGGGCCCGGTCGTATGCGCCGTTCAAGGCGTGCGTGTCGGTCGTCGAGACGGGCAGCGAGTCGAGCTTCCACGCCGGGGGGGCGGTGAACACCTCGACGCCGTCGGGTCCGGCGGGGCTTACCACGGTGGGGCCGGGCGCCGGCTGAGCCGTCACGGTGATCTTGGGAGTCAGATCCGGCGAGCCGTACTCGGTGGAGGCCAGCATCCGGTAATCGTCGTCGGAGCCGGTCTCGTCGGGAGCCTGCAGCAGCACGCCGTAGTTGGGTTCGCCTGCCGCCCAGGCCTTGGCGATGTCGATGATCGGCCACTCCAGCGGACCGATGCCGCAATCCGGGCCGTAGGACTGGGTGATGGTCCTCGCGCCCTCGGCTGTGGAGGACGGCGCCGTGCTCCACGTGAGCGTGGTCGCGTCCCAGCCGCTCGTCACGCGGCGTACCTGAATGCCACTGGCGGTCTCTCCGCATCCGGGGCCGTCGGTGTTGGTCAGTGTCAGCTTGGCGTCCACAACGTCCTGGCCGGCCAGCGCTGTACTGTCGAACCTCAGGTAGGAGCGGTTGAGGACGCCGAAGATGCGGCCTGCCGTGAGCGTGGCCGCGCCTGGGTCTGACGGGGTTCCCGCGTCACTGATGTCCACGTCGCTGTGGGCCCTGGTGTCGACGGTGGCACCGATGGTGATCGGGTACTTCATCTTCGGGTCGGCCAAGAGCGCAGCGTCCGGTTCGACGGTCAGGGCCTGCGCCGTCGTCTTGGCGGAGATCGCACGGTGGCCGGGTGTCGATGAGGATCGTATGGAGACCGGAGTAGACTGTGCGACTTCGCGGCCTTCGTGGTCGACGATGGTGGCGGCGCCGTTCTTGCCTGGCTGGATCGTGAGGTCGCGTGCCTGAAGAGGAAGCGTGAAGGTGGCCTTCTTCGACGGGCGAGTCTTGAGTATGAGTTCCCAGCGGAAGCCGGTGGCCAGCGCTGTGACGACCAGCGACGAGCCGGGCCCCGCCGCACCGTCGTAGGTGGCTTTGCCGCCGGTGACTGTCGGTCGGGCCAGGGTGGTCGGCCAGGTGAAGGTGATCTGCTTGTTGTCCGGGGCCGTTAGCGTCGCCAGTGGTTTGCCGGCGCCGCCAGAGGTGAACTCGACCTGCGTTGCGGTGACCTTGGGGCGCAGTACACCGTCCGCTTCCACGAGTGTCGGGTCGATCCACTGCCAGGCTCCGTCGCGTTGTACACGCACTGGCTGGGTCCATGTTTCGATGGTCAGGCGCCCATCAGGCTGTCGGGTGACGCGGCGGTTCTGGGCCGCGGCACCGAGCATCTCACCAGGTGGCGGGGTCTGCGTTGCTGCGGACGCTGGGTTCGGGGTCGGGCTCGCGGCCGCAGGTAACTCCTGTGCCGTGGTCAGCGTCGCCACCGTGCTGGCGACAAGGATGACCGAGGACGATCGCCTCACCAGGGTTCTCCTCCAGAAATTGGTGATCAAGGAGCCTGATCATGGTCATTCGTGCGTCAATTATTGTCAAGGCTGCTGTAATGAGCGGATTTGATCACGAGCGTTTACCTGCGGGCCGTATTCACCACCTGAGTCCAGATAGATGAGCGCCACGGCGACGTGGCGGCACACGGCGGCGGCAGCTACGGCCGACAGGCCCGCCAGGACGAGCGGGAGCGCCGGCTGCTCCTGACCGTCCTGGCCGAACTGCCGGCGGCGTGCACCAGGATCTGACGCCTGATCATCAGGCGTCAGGCCGCGTGGCCGAGCCGAGGCGTCGCGCGCCTTCGGCGAGATCCTCCAGACCGGCCGCGGCCGCGAAGCCCAGCCTGGCGAACTGTCCCGGCGCCTCGGCGGCGAAGAAGTCCTGGCCGGGTTCGACGGCCACGCCGTACCGCCTGCTCACCTCGGCGGCATCGGGGGAGCGGCCGGTCTCGACCCACAGGTGCAGGCCCCCTGCGGGGACGCGGGTGACGCGCCAGCCCGGCACGTGTTCGGCCAGCGCGGCGGCCAGTGCGGCGCAGCGCTCGCGCAGCGCCGCCGAGAGCGCGCGGAGGTGCCGGTCCCAGGCGGGCGTGCTGACCAGCTCGATCGTGGCCTCCTGCAGCGGCCGGGCGATGAAGAAGTCGTCGACCAGCCGCATCGCGCGCAACCTGGCCATCACCGGGCCTCTGGCGACGAGCGCGCCGATGCGCAGGCTGGGCGAGGCCGGCTTGGTCAGGGACGTCGTGTACACCACGGTGCCGTCGCGGTCGTCGGCGACCAGCGGGCGGGGGGCCGGTCCGCCGTGGCCGAGCAGGCGGGCGAAGTCGTCCTCCAGGACGAAGGCGCCACTCGCGCGGGCCACCTCGACCACCTGGCGGCGCCGCTCGGGCGACAGGACGGCGCCGGTGGGGTTGTGGAAGGTCGGCTGGCAGTACAGCAGCCGGGCGCTGGTCATGGCGAACGCCTCGGCCAGCAGGTCGGGGCGGATGCCGTCGGCGTCCATCGGCACCGGCACCGGTCGCAGGCCGGCGGCCCTGGCGGCGCTCAGGGCGCCTGGGTAGGTGGGCGACTCCACCAGGACCGGGCTGCCCGGCGGGGCGATGGCGCGGAACGCCATCGACAACGCGCCCTGGCCGCCGCCGGTGACGAGCACGTCTTCGGGGTCGGCGGCGGCCAGACGGGCGAAGACGGCGCGCAGCGGCGCCAGCCCCTCGGCGGGGGCGCGGTCCCAGGCGTCGGGACGGCGGGAGGCCCTGGCCAGCGCGGCGGCCAGCGGCCTGGTCGGCTGGAGCGAGCGGTGCAGGTAGCCGCCCGACATCGTGATCGCGCCGGGCGGCGGCGGGCCGAGCAGGTGGCTCACCCGCGCGGTGTCCACGCTGCGGTCGCCCAGCGCCACCGCCTGCCAGGACGTGTCGGCGGGCGCCGTACCGGAGGGGGCCCGCCGCTGGGCGACGAAGGTGCCGCTGCCCGGGCGGGTCACCACGGTGCCCTCGGCCGCCAGGAGCGCGAAGGCGCGGGTCACCGTCACCGGGCTCACCCCGTGGCGGCGCACCAGTTCGCGAGCGCTGGGCAGCCGGTCGCCGGGGGCGAGCCCGTCGATCTCCGCGCGGAGGCTCACGACAAGCCGCTCAGTAATGCTACTCTCGGACATGAGAGACAAGAGTAACGCTTTCCTCTTCAGCGGAGAAGCGCTGCAGGCGCTCCGGGCCGACGCCCCCGGCTGCGAGCAGGTCATCCACTTCAACAACGCCGGCTGCGGCCTGCTCCCCACGCCGGCGCTCGAGGCGATGGTCGACCACCTGAAGCTCGAGGCGGCCATCGGCGGCTACGAGGCCTCCGCCGCCCGTGCCGTCCAGGTGCGCGACTTCTACGGTTCGATCGCCGACCTGATCGGCTGCCGGCCGGAGAACGTCGCCTTCGCGGGCAGCGCCACCCACGCCTACAGCAAGGCCCTGTCGGCCATCCCCTTCGAGCCCGGCGACGTCATCCTGACCACGCGCAACGACTTCATCTCCAACCAGATCGCCTTCATGGCGCTGCGCAGGCGGTTCGGTGTGGAGATCGCGCACGCGCCCGACCGTCCCGACGGCGGCGGCGTGGACGTGGCGGCGATGGCCGCGATGATGCGTGCCAGGCGGCCACGGCTGGTCGCCGCGACCCATGTGCCCACCAACTCCGGCTTGGTCCAGCCGGTCGCGGAGATCGGCGGGCACTGCCGCGAGCTCGACCTGCTCTACCTGGTGGACGCCTGCCAGTCGGTCGGCCAGTACCCCGTCGATGTCGAGGAGATCGGCTGTGACCTGCTCACTGCGACGTGCCGCAAGTTCCTGCGCGGGCCGCGCGGCTCCGGTTTCCTGTACGTCTCCGACCGCGTGCTCGCGCAGGGGTACGAACCGCTGTTCATCGACATGTACGGCGCGCGGTGGACAGCCGCCGACCGCTACGAGCCGGTGGACGGCGCCGCGCGTTTCGAGGAGTGGGAGTTCCCCTACTCGGCGGTGCTCGGCTGCGCGGCGGCCGTCCGCTACGCCCTGGGGGTAGGCCTGGAGCGCATCTCCCTGCGCACTCCGGCGCTCGCCTCCCGCCTGCGCGACCGGCTGGCCGCCGTCCCGGGCGTACGCGTGCTGGACCGTGGCCGGGAGCTGGCGGCGCTGGTCACCTTCGAGGTCGAGGGGTGGCGGCCCCAGCCGTTCAAGGCGGCGATGGACGCCCGCGGCATCAACTCGGCTCTCAGCTTCCGCGAGTTCGCCCAGTACGACTTCGCCGACAAGGACGTGGAGTGGGCGCTGCGCCTGTCGCCGCACTACTACAACACGGAGGAGGAGGTCGACCGGGTGGCCGACACGGTCGCCGGGCTGGCGAAGGACGGCGCGCGGTGAGCTCGGCCCTGTGGCGCTACCACGACTTCCTGCGCTTCTGGTTCGGCGAGACGGTCTCCCTGCTGGGCACGCAGGTGACGAACCTCGCCCTCCCGCTGACCGCGATCCACGCCTTCCACGCCACCGACGAGCAGGTGGGCCTGCTGCGCTTCCTGCAACTCGTCCCTTACCTCGGCCTGGCGCTGATCTTCGGGGTGTGGGTCGACCGGGCCCGGCGCCGCCGGGTGATGCTCGGCGCCAACATCACCCGGATGGCGCTGCTCGGCCTGATCCCCGCCCTGTACGGCCTGCATCTGCTGGACCTGGGCGTGTTACTGGTCATCGCCTGCGCCGTCGGCGTCGCCTCGGTGCTGTTCGACGTGAGCTGGATGTCCTACGTGCCCACGCTGGTCCGGGATCCGAAACACTACGTGGAGGCCAGTGCCAGGATGGGCGTCAGCTCGTCCGCGGCGGAGGTCGCCGGTCCCGGCCTGGCGGGCGTGCTGGTCGGCGCGCTGACGGCGCCGGTGGCGCTGGTGGTGGACGCGTGCAGCTACCTGGCCTCGGTGATCTCCCTGCTGCTGATCCGTACCAGGGAACCTCGCCCGGCGCCGCGGGAACGCCACCTCGGCAGGGAGCTGCGCGAGGGGCTGCGCTGGGTGCTGGCCGACCCCGTCCTGCGCTGGCTGGCGATCGTCGGGTTCTGCTGCAACTTCTCGATGGTCACCGTGTGGACCATGTTCCTGCTGTACGGCACGCGCGAGGCGGGGCTGGAGCCCGCCACGCTGGGCGGCATCCTGGCCACGGCGTCCGTGGGCGGGCTCGTCGGCTCGCTGATCTCCCGCAAGGTGATCAGCCGATTCCCCGTCGGCCGGGTCTACCTCGTCGCCCAGTCGGCCCTGCTGCTCGGGCCCACGCTGGTCGTCGTGGCCGCCGGGCCCCCGCCGGTGATGACGGCGCTGTTCACGCTGTCCTTCTTCACCACCTACCTCGGGCTCGGCGTCGCCGGGGTCATCATCGTCAGCCTGCGGCAGACCGTCACCCCTCCCTCGATGATGGGCCGGATGACCGCGGTGTTCCGCACGCTGCTGTTCGGCGGCGGCGCGCTGGGCGGCCTGTGCGCGGGCCTGCTCGCCGGGGCGGTCGGCGCGCATGCCGCTCTGGCGGTGGCCGCCGCCGCCTCGGCCGCCGTGGTCGTCGGCCTGTTCGTCTCGCCGGTGAGCCGGCTGCGCGAGATGCCGGCGCCCACGCCGGACCCGGTCGACACCCAGTCGGGCCACCGGCCGGCGCTCGCGTAGCGCGAACCTCTGCCACCCCGCCGTTCTCCGGGCCGCTTCCGGAGGGTGCGGGGTCGGCTGGGGCGCCCATCACGCCAGGTCCGGGGTTGCTCCCGACCGGTCCTTCTTCCGCGCCGCCACGACGATGAGGATCCCGGAGACGGTCCCGGCGAAGAACGGGGACGGAACGAGAAGGACGCCGCCCAGCACACACCAGGTCGCGATGCCCCAGCCGATTCCGGCGGGCACCGCCACCCCGCGTCCGGCGAGGTGCCACGTCAGGCAACCCAAGACGATCAGCGGCACGGCGAAGCCTCCCGGACCGGCCCAGAAGGTGACCTTGCTCTGCAGGGACTCCACCGTCGGAACGGCGCCCCCCTCCGCGAGGACGAGCGGGACGGCCGCCCACAGCCCCCGGTCCACCCAGCCGGTGACGTCCTGCCAGGCCATGAGCGCCAGCAAGAACAGATGCCCTGTTCCCAGCACGACCATGATCGCGCTCGCCCAGCGGAGCAGCCGCTTCCTGGAGTTCATCATGATGTCCCTTCTTCGTACCCGGCCCCCGCGCGGTCGCGGTCGCGCCAGGCTCGCTCCCATTGCCGGGTCAGAGCCGGGTAGACGATGAGGTAGCGGAACGGCGCGATGGCGGCCATGTAGAGCCGCCCGAACCAGCCGTTGGGCTTGACGAGGACGGTCATCCGCAGCTCGTGGTCGCGGCCGGCTCCTTGGACCCAGCCGAGATGCATCACGGTGTGCACGGTCTTGTTCGCCAGCTCGCGAGCGGCCTCCATGTCGAGCTCGTAGACCGCTTTGAGGGGCATGCGGTCGTCGTCCGGGCCGCGGGGGGCGTCGCGGATGTCGGCGGGCAGGCGGTCGCGGAGCGAGGCGACCCGCGCACCGATGCCCGCTGAGGGGTCGTCCCAGCCGAACAGGGCGCCGAGCTTCCACCGGAGGGCGAACAGGAACCGCACCGGCCCGGTCTGTCCCGCGATCCCGCCGAACGTCCGCATCGCCGCCAGCATCGCCGGGAAGTCGTCAGGCCGGGCCCCGGGGGTGCGGAACGACCACACGTCCTCGATCGAGAAGTCACCCGCGAGTTCGTGGATACGCCACGGGAGGGAGGCGTGCGCGGTCTTCGGCAGCCTCACGAGAGCGCTCTTGCGGCCATCATGGCCATCAGCGTCATCTGGTCCAGGACAGGTGTGGCGGTGGGGTCGAGTTCGCGGTAGCGGCGGTGAAGGTTGACCACGATCCGCTCGGCGTCCAGCCAGGTGGCGTACTCGGCCAGGTCCACCGCCTCGACCGCCTCGGCGAAGGACAGGCCGCGGGCGTGGGCGGCGTCCGCCTGCTCGACCACGTGGGTGAGGTAGCCGCGCACCGCGCGGATCCCGTCGGGATCGGTGACCGGGCCGTGGCCGGGGACGATCGTGTCGGCGCCGGTGGCGATCATCCGGTCGCAGGCGGCGATCCAGTTGGCGATCGGGCCGCTCCACACGATCGGGGTGCAGCCGACGAACAGCAGGTCGCCCGCGAAGAGCACGCCCGCGTCCGGCACGTGCACGACGGAGTCGGCGGCGGTGTGGGCGGGGCCGAGGTTCAGCACGCGCACCTCGCGGCCGCCGATGTCCAGGGTGAACTCCCGGTCATAGGTCAGGTCGGGCAGTCGCATGCGGATGCCGCTGAAGTCGAAGGCGCCGAAGCGCTCGCGGAAGTAGGGGGTCGCCGGGCCGATGTCCACGACCTGGGCGGCGGTCAGCATCTCGGGGGGCATCTCGTGCCGCATCTCCGTGCAGGTGGCCTCGGCGGCGATGATCTGGACGCGCTCGCCCAGCAGCTGGTTGCCGTGGGTGTGGTCGCCGTTGGAGTGGCTGATGACGGCGTGGGTGAGCGGGTGCCGATCGGTGATAGGGCGCATGGCGTCGAGCATCTCGGCGGTCAGCGGCAGGTCGAACAGGGTGTCGACCAGGAGGGAGGCGCCCTCGCCCGCGACCAGTCCCGCGTTGCTCCAGCCGTACCCGCCGTCGGGCAGCAGCCAGGCCCACACGCCCGCGCCCACCTCGTGCAGCCCGCGCGTGTAGGGCAGCCTCGACGGGGCGCGGTTGACGCGCGGGGGTGAAGGCCGCCGGTCGGGGTTGTGCCGGGGCGCCAGCGGGTGCGGAACGGCGGACGCGCGGACGGTCTGGCGCGTACGGCCCAGCCCCTCGACGACCAGCTCGACGACGTCGCCGTCCCGCAACCAGCCGGGGAAGGCGGCCGGATCGGCGAGGGACAGGTGCTCGATGAGGCAGCAGCCGGGGACCGTGCCCGAGCCGAACACGTCTCCGGGCACCAGGTCCACGCCGCGAGAGGCGTAGGAGACGACCTCGCCGAAGCTCCAGTCCATGGCGTCGGTACGGCCCGAGCCGATGGTCCTGCCGTTGACGGTGGCCTCGACCCGCAGGGCGAGCCTGCCGTCGCGGCGGTAGGGCTCGAGCTCGTCGGGGGTGACCAGGAACGGGCCGAGCGTGGTCGCGCCGTCCTTGCCCTTGGCCTGGCCGATCGCCAGCGGCGTCTCGCGCAGCTGCAGATCGCGTGCCGACCAGTCGTTGTAGATGGTGTAGCCGATGATGTGCTCCTCGGCCTGCTCAGGCGTGAGGTCTCGGCCGCCCGGCCCGATGACCGCGGCGATCTCCAGCTCGAAGTCGAACCAGGCGCTGCCGGGGGAGATCGTCACGTCGTCGTACGGGCCGGTGATGGTCGAGGGGCAGGCGAAGTAGAAGGCCGGGATCTGGTACCAGGTGTCCTTGAGCGTGCGCGGCTGACCGGCGGCCTGCTGGCAGTTGCGCATGTGGTCCAGGAAGCACAGGCAGTCGCGGACCGAGGGCGGGCGCGGGATCGGGGCGCGCAACCTGGCCTCGGCCAGCGGAACCGTCCGCGCCTGCGAGGCCAACGCCGCTTCCCCTGCCGCGCGCAGCGCTTCCGCGCCCTGGCCGATGAGCTCGATCAGGCTGACGCCCGGCGCGACAGGGTGGATCCGATCCTCGCCGATCACCCCGGCGCGGTCTCCGGCGTCCGTCGCATAGGTCACCCAACGCATGAGAACCTCCTCAGTTCTATGTTGGCTGACATAGGCTATACCTCACGACATTTGCTCTGCCATCCGGCATGCCAGGGTCGTCCGTCTGCCGGGCCCGCGCCCCTGCCTCCGTCAGTAGGCGGTCAGGTCGCCGTACCTCCGCAGGGTGCCGGCCAGGTCGCCCGGCTCGCCGCGGAGCGTCGCGTCCAGGAAGGCGACGGTGGTCGCCACGGTGACGCGCGGGCCGCCGGCGCGGCCGAAAGAGCCGACGAGCGAGGGCAGGGGCGGCAGGTACAGCGGGGAGTCGGTGAAGGTGAGGTGCGCCGAGCCGGGGACGGTGAGCCGGTAGCTCGGCGCTGTGCTCAGCTGGAGCACCTGCGCGAGGCGGGAGAGGTAGTCCGCCTCCTCGCCCGGCACGATCTCGTGGGTGAGCGCGAGCACGGGCTGGTCGAACGGGCGCGGAGCGGGGTCGCGGGGGAAACCGTCCAGGACGATGACGGCCGCGAAACGCGAGTCCTGGCGCGCGGCCTGCAGGGCGGCGGCACCGCCGAGAGAGTGGCCGGTCGCCGCGACCCGCCGGGTGTCCAGCCGTCCGGTCAGCGGGCCCGGGATCTCGCCGCGGTGCAGGCGGCCCAGCTGGGTGAGGACGAAGCTGAGGTCGCCGGCCCGGACCGCCGTCCACCCGGCGGCCCGCCTCGTGTCCTCCGCGTCGTCGCCGGTCGCCTTGACCCGGGTGCGGACCGTCCGGCCGTCGTCCAGGGTGACGACGGCCGAGTCGTAGGGGTGGTCGATGGCCGCGACGACGTACCCGCGGCTGGCCAGTTCCTCGGCCCAGGCGGTGTTCTGGGTGCGCACGCCGCCCAGCCCGGGGGAGAACAGCACGACGGGGAACCGTCCGCCCTTGTCGGCCACCGGGGCGTCGGGCGTCGAGCGCGCGTACGCGCGCACCGCCTCGTCCAGCATGAAGCCGGGCACACCGAGGTAGTCCGCCGTGCCGTCGGCGACGAGGCGCGCCTCCTGCTCGGTGCGGCCGAGGTATCGCGCGCGCCGGGCTCCCTCGGGATTGCCGCGCGCGGGATACCAGAGCTGCACCACGACGGTGCGCCGGTCGTCGGGCGCGGCCGTGGCGATCTCGTCGCGGTCGGGATCGGTCCACTGGATGACGGTGGTGCCGACCCCGTACGCCCCCGACGGTTCGGGGAACACGGGCAGGGGGAGCGCCCACGCCGCCCCCGCCCCGCCGACGATCAGGGCCAGGCAGGACACCGACCCCGGCAGTGCCATCCACCACCGGGCCCGCCACGCGGGCCGCTCGGCACGCCGTCTCAGCAGAGGGAGCGCGGCCAGCGCGAGCGCCATGGCCCCGCCGGCGAGGACGGGGAGGAGCTGCCAGCGGATCCCCAGCACCGCCAGGACCGCCGCGGACAGCGCGAGCGCCCCGCCGGCGACCGTCCTGACCGGCCGGCGCGCGCCGGGCGGGAGCCAGCGGGCCAGCGCCAGCATGACGGCGGCCACCAGGGCAAGGAGTTCCACGAGCGACAGCCCGAGAATCGTCACAGACATGTGATCATTCTTGGCGCGCCACCCCTGCCCGGCATCGGCTCGAGGGCCCAGACCCGTGTGCCACTCCGGTATGACCCCCGGGGGGCGGGTGCGATCGGGGTCGCACCCGAGCCCGGCCGCCGCCGGCGGTCAGGGACTGTGGGCGGGCACCGCCACCGGGGCGGCCAGCTCCCGGTAGCGGCCGGAGTGGAAGACCAGCGGGTCCCCTCCGGCCCGCTGGTAGCGCTCCACCTCGCCGACGAAGATGTGATGGTCGCCCCCGCTGAAGGTGTGCACCGTACGGCAGGCGAATCCGGCCAGCGTGCCGGCCAGCATCGGCAGCGGGTGGTCGAGCAGGTCCACCCCGGCGAACTTGTCCGGCGCGGGCGTGGCGAAGCGCCGGGACAGCTCGCCCTGCCCCGCGGCCAGGACGTTGACCGCGAAGCGCCCGGCCCGCAGGAACAGCGGCGCGCTGGGGGCGCGGTCCGACAGGCACCACAGCACCAGCGGCGGGTCGAGCGAGACCGACGTGAAGGAGTTGACCGTCACCCCTGCGCGCTGGCCGCCGGCCGCCGTGGTGACCACCGCCACCCCGGTGGCGAACTGCCCGAAGGCGTCACGTAGCGACCTCATGCCGCCACCCGGTCGAGATAGGCCTGGGCGAGGGCGCCGTCCATGAACCACTCGGCGTAGTCGGCCGGGTCGTCGAAGCCGTTGACGAAGCGGGAGGCGATCGCCGGGAACCGGCCGGCCGCGCCCAGCAGCGCCAGATGATGCGGTTCGGCCGGGGCGAGCAGGGCGTTGGTCCAGGCGGTGACATGCTGCGCCTGCGCCCAGAACCGGTCGAAGGTCTGCTGCATCCACGCGGCGTCGAACGGCCGGTCGCCGCGCTCCAGGATGGCCTGGAGGTAGACGGCCGCGCACTTGGCGGCGTTGTTGCTGCCCTGCCCGGTGATCGGGTCGTTGAGCACGACCACGTCGGCCACGCCCAGCACCGGCGCGCCCGAGGGCAGGAAGGCGACGGGATGACGCACCGTGGGGGCGAAGCGGCCGGTCAGCACCGCGTTGGCGTCGGTGAGCTCGACCCCGTCGCAGCGTTCGGCCTCCCAGGGGAAGAAGTCCGACAGGATCCGGCGGGCCTGGTCCAGGTGCGCGCCGGGGCCGTCCAGGCCGCCCCAGCAGTCCATCGGGCCGCCGGGCGTGCCCTCGAACACCATGATCTCGCAGGGGCCGGTGTGGGTCAGCGCGGGGAAGACGAAGTACTCGCCGACGCCGGGCATGAGGTTGAAGCAGACGGCCGAGTGCTCGGGGCGCGGCCGCAGGCCGTTGACGTAGAGGAGCGCGAGGGCGCGCTGCGGGCTGCCGTACGGCGAGCGGGCCGCGTCCCGCCGGAAGAGCGAGGCGATCTGCCCCTTGCCGGCGGCGACCAGGACCAGATCGTGCTGCGCGGCGTAGCCCTCGAGGTCCTCGGCGCCGGCGTCGTGGATGACGACCTTGCCGCCGAGCCGTTCCACCTCGGCGAGCCAGGCCGGCATCTTCATCCGCTGGTCGACCGAGACCGCCGGGGTGTGCAGGCGGGCGGCCCAGTCGATCGCCTTGCCGCCCTCGGGGCCGGGCACCGACAGCTCGATGCCCTCGACGGGCGGGCAGGTGCCCGCCCACCAGTCCAGGCCGAGGGCACGCTCGTGCGCCTGGGCGGTGCCGAACATGGCCTGGCCGGACATCACCCGGCCGTCCCGGAGGGACTCGGCGGTGCGATTGGACACGACGGTGACGTCGTAGCCGTTCTGGAGGAGGCCGAGGGCCAGGTGCAGGCCGGCCTGTCCGGCGCCGACGACGAGAATGCTGCGCATGGTGGGTGTTCCCTCTGTCAGGTGGTGGTTGTCGATCGGCGCCTGATCCGACGGTATGGCAGGCCCCGCCGGCCGGGCCATCCGCTGAGCGCGGATCTCATCCACCTGGCGCGAAGCGCAGCGTCTCCGAAGGGCTCCGCCCGAACTTCCGGCGATACAGCGCGGCGAACCGCCCCTGGTGCAGGAAGCCCCAGCGGGCCGCCACCGTCGTGACCGTGACCCGCGCCGGGTCCCCGGCCGCGAGCTCGTCGTGCACCCGCGTCAGCCGTACCTGCCTGAGATGGGCCATCGGGGTGAGCCCGAGATGGGCGCGGAAACCCTCCTGGAGCGAGCGGCTGCTGACCGCGACCGCCCTGGCGACGTCGTCCGTGGTGAGCGGGAGATGGGCGTGTCCCTCGATGAACTCCACAGCCCTGCGCACCACCTTCGGCACCGCGGGCCGGCGGGGGGCGCTCAGCCGTTCCAGGTAGTTGGACGGCTGCATGGTCAGCAGCGAGGTGATCAGCGCGTTCTCCAGATGCGCGACGGCCAGCGGCTGGACGGCCAGCCCGTCGTCGTGCTCGGCCTCCCGGACGATCAGGTCGATCATGCCTCGCCAAGCCCGGGCCCAGCCCGCGGCCATGTCCACCCCGAGATCGAAGATGACCGGCTGGTCGAGCGGCTCGCCCAGCATCTGCTCCAGCGAACGCTCGATCGCGGTGCGCTCGAACTTGACCAGCAGCTGGGGGCAGCCCGCCGCCCAGCGCATGTCGAGATGGCGCTCCGGCGAGGGCAGCGCGGCCGTGGCCGGGGTGGAGACGATCTCCTGGTCGCCGCCCCTGATCAGGCTGCGGCCGGCGAGGGGGAGCATGGCCAGGAAGAAAGTGCCCAGGTCGCCCGGCTCGATGCGGACGTCGGCCCCGTAGTCGAGGTAGCTGACGCGGACCGAGCCGAACTGGACGGAGTTGAACCAGGCCGACAGCGGGGCGCTGTCTCCCGCCAGGTCCAGTCGGTGCGCGCAGAACACCTTGGCCACCTCGTCGCGGACCTCGTCGAGGTCGGTGCTGGCGAAGATCGGTCGGTTGCTGAGAAGCACAGCCGATGGTCCCCGGGCCAGGCGCCGGCGTTCCAGGTAAAACGACGCACACGGGCCGGGCGGTTCCGCGACTTTCAGGAGGCGTTCGCCCGGAAGGAGGACCGGTAGGACTGCGGCGTGGCCCGCGACCCCGATCAGTCCCGCCGGTGAGTGACCCGCGTAGTTCCGCACGATGATGACAGGCGACTGTCCGCCCGTCCGTCACACGCCAAGGGCCGATTACAGTTGCCACACGTGATGATGAAAGGGGCGGCGGGAGGCTGATGCCGGATTTCGTCGTCGGCCGTGGCTACGCCTTCTACCAGGGCCCGTCGGTGGACAGTTCTCTGCACCGGCACGCCGCCTTTCAGATCGTCGTCGCCGCCGTGGGCGAGGCGGCCATGGCGGACGCCGACGGCGTCCGTCATCAGGCGCCCGCGCTCGTCGTGCCGCCCATGGTGCGGCATCGGATGCTCGCGACGGGCGACCTTCGGGTGTTCTTCGTCGAACCCCACTGCGCGATGGCCGACCGGCTGCGCCGGCGTTACGGTCCCGGGATCACCGGCGTACCCGAACTGCGCCATCTCGACGAGAGCGACGTTCGCCACGCCGGGGCCCGGCCGGCCGGCGAACTTGATCCCCGTCTGCTCGCGGCCATGACGGCGCTGGCGGACGGGTCGGTCCTGCTGGCGGATGTGGCCGCGACAGTCGGCCTGTCTCGCCAACGTCTGCGCTCCTTGGCGAGCAGCCAGCTGGGCATGCCTCTGGCGCGCTGGCGTGCCTGGTATCGGCTGCGCACAGCGGTCGAGGCGTTGCGGAACGGGGAGTCGCCGGCCGGCGCCGCGATGACGAGCGGCTTCGCCGACCAGGCGCACCTGACGCGCTGGATGCGCGAGATGATGGGGCTGACCCCGAAGGTGGTGAACCCGCTGCTGCGCTCCTCAGGGGCGGAACGCGACGTACACCGAGATCGAACCCGTGAGTGTCGAGACGACCTCGGCCTCTCTCACGTCACGGAAGCCGGCCTGGGCGATCAGGTGCGGCAGGATGCCCTTGGCGTTGGGCCGGGTGTCCTCGAATCCGTCCGCGAGTTGCACCAGCCGGAATCCCAGCCGCATCAGCCCGGTGCGTTGTAGCCCGTAGTCGGCGATGACCAGCTTTCCGCCGGGCCGCACCACCGCGTACATCGACGCGAGGATGGCCCGCTTCATGGCGAGCGAACATTGGTGGAACACCAGGCTGGACACCACCGTGTCCGCGACACTGGTCCCAAGGAGTTCCGGCAGCGCGTCGCCCATGCCGATCTTCCATTCGACCGCCGCGTCGGAGGCCTCGGCCTTGCGTCGTGCCACCGCGATCACGTCAGGGTCCGGGTCCACGGCGATGACCCGTGCGCGCGGCTCGATCCGGTTCAGCAACAGCTCCGTCGAACCGGTGCCGCAGCCCACGTCGACGATGACCTCCTCCGGTCGCGGCGCGACGTACATGACCATCAGCGTGCGCCACAGCCGTTCGCGGGTCACCGCGACGATCGGATCGTAGAAGCGCGTGGGCGCCATGCGTCCCAGAGCGGGAGTGAAGGTGTTTCCGGTCATGCCCGTAGTCTCGGCGGCACGGCACGCCGCGGTCTTGAACGAAACGCTCAGGTCGGCCCGCACCGGCCTCGATCGTCTTCGACGGCCCTCGCGGGTAACACCGGTGGCCGGGTGCGCCAGATGTGGATGTGCGACGCGATCGGCCCGTCACGGTGCCCTTCCGTGGTTGGATCCGGCGCGAACGGCGGTGGACACGGCCGAGTGGGATGCCCGCTCGCCTCAGGAGCCGAGCGCGTGCCCTGTCGTTGCGTCGATGTGGTCGGGAATCTCGGCAGGGCGGTCGCCGACCGTCGGTGTCCCGGCGGGCTCGAACATGAGGATCGCGGCTCCGGCGGGAGCGGACGGCTTGTGCTCCGTGCCGCGGGGGACGGTGAACACCGCGACGCGCGTGACGATGCGGGGGCTCCACAGGGCGTCGAAGGAGGCCAGGGCGTTGTTCACGGCTGAATCCTGGCCCATGGGGTGCGACCGGCGTGAGTGCTGGACGCCGCGCTCACGGTGTCCGACCTCGCAGCGCGTGCCTCGGTCAGCCCGGCGACACTGCATCGCCGCTTCCAGGCACAGCTGGGCACCACACCGCTGCAGTGGCTCACAGGGGAGCGGCTTGCGTTGGCGTGCCGGCTGATCGAGCGGGGCGAGTCGCGCTTCGAGATGGTCGCACGGCACAGTGGGCTGGGCACCGCCGCCAATCCGCGTGCGCTGATGCGCCGCAGGACCGGGCTCACTCCCTTGGAGTACCGGCACCGGTTCGGCCCCGGGACAGGCCAGGGACCGGCCGCGCCCGCCTAGTGCTGTGGTGCCACCGTTTCCCGGCCGATCGCGCCCGCCCCCGCTCGACCGGGGCGGACGTTCTTGTTGTGGTGGAAGGCGTTGTCGGGGTCGTACGTGGCCTTGACCTCGGCGAGCCGCACGATGTGATCGCCGTAGGCCTCGTGGACGCGACCGGCGTCGTCGTCGGAATCGAGGAAGTTGACGTAGACGCCGCCGGCCCGGTGCGGTCGAAGGGCCGCGAGGAACCTTCGGGCCCAGGCGGTCTCGGCCGCGGCGTGCTCGCCGGACTCGTCCGGGAGCCACACGGCGTCGATGATGATGTTGTGGGCCACGTCGCGACCGGCGTAGGCGGTGGCGTCGCCGGGCACTCGGGCGACGGCGCCGCCCAGGTGGAACATCGCCGCGTAGGTCCTGGGTGAGCCGGCGGCGTAGGCGTGATCGGCGATGGCGTCGACGGCTCCGTCGGACAGGCCCGATAGGTTCGTGGACTTCCAGTAGTAGTGCCATCCGTGCGGGACGGTGTCGTCCAGGCCGCTCTGGTGGGCCACGTAGGGGGTGGGGTCGAGCAGGTCCACGAGGGGCGTCCCGAACCGCCGCAGGGCCCGCACCGCACGTTCGCCGTCGTCGACGCCGCCGGCGTAGCAGCAGGCGACGGCGATGGCCGGCCGATGGTGCAGGTGCTCGGGGATGGTCGGCAGTGGAGGGACGGTGCCGAGCCTGACCACGCTGCCGAGCTCGTCGGGCGCCGCGGCGGCGAAGTCCCGGTAGAAGCGCAGCACGTCGGTGGTGTCCTCGGCCGCCCAGAAGACCGGTCCGGCCAGCACGGTCGGTCCGACGGGGTGCAGCGCGAACCTGAACGAGGTGACGACGCCGAAGTTGCCGCCGCCGCCTCGCAGCGCCCAGAACAGATCGGGGTGTTCGTCGGCGGACGCCTGGACGATGCCGCCTTCGGCGGTGACCACCTCGGCGGCCAGCAGGTTGTCGACGGTGAGCCCGTGCTTGCGCATGAGGAAGCCGATGCCCCCGCCGAGGGCGAGCCCGGCGACCCCGGTGTGGCTCACGATGCCGCCGGTGGTGGCCAGACCGTGGGTCTGCGTCTCGTGGTCGACGTCGCCCCACAGCGCGCCGCCCTGGACCCGGGCCGTACGGCCGGCGGGGTCGACCCGCACGGCTCGCATCGGCGAGAGGTCGATGACGATGCCGTCGTCGCACACGGCGGTGCCGGCGACGTTGTGGCCCCCGCCGCGTACGGCGATCTCCAGGTCGTGGTCGCGGGCGAAGCGCACGGCCGCGGCAACGTCGGCGGTCCCGCCGCATCGGGCGATCAGCCGGGGGCGCCGGTCGACGGCACCGTTCCACACGGCACGGGCGCTGTCGTAGCCGGCGTGCTCAGCGGTGATCAGCCGGCCTCGGAATCCGTCGATCTCCATCGCGGTCGCCTCCTGCTCGCGTGCCGATGGGTTCGGTGTCGTCAGCGGTCCTCCGCTCTCGACGGTCCCATCGCAGCACCGTGGGCCGCGGCCGTGAAGTCAACAATCTGGACTTCACACTCGAAATCGGGCGTTCGACACTGGTGTCATGCGGACGTACGGCCAGTACTGCCCCATCGCCCGTGGCGCCGAGATCTTCGCCGAGCGCTGGACGCCACTGATCATCCGCAACCTGCACCTGGGCTGCGGAAACTTCAGCGAGATCCTCGAGGGCGCGCCGGGGCTGTCCCGCACCCTGCTCTCGCAGCGGCTCAAGCAGCTCGAACGGCTCGGCATCGTCGAGTCGGCGCCCAAGCCCGACGGGCACGGGCGCCACTACGAGCTCACCCAAGCGGGTCACGACCTCTTCAAGGTCTGCGCGTCGCTCGGCGAATGGGGTGCCGCCTGGCTTGAGATCGCCCCCGAGCACCTCGACCCCTTCGTGGCTCTGTGGTCGATGTGCAACGCGCTCCGCCGCGACCTGCTCCCGCACCGACGCGTCGTCATCCGCTTCGACTTCACCGGCCGCCGGCGCCGCGAGCGGTTCTGGCTGCTGATCGAGCACGGAGACACCGAGATCTGCAAGGAGTACCCCGGCCTCGACGAGGACCTCTACGTCACGGCGGAAGCCGAAGCCTTCGTCAAATGGCATGCCGGCCAGCTCACCTGGGCCGAAGCCACCGCCGACCGCCGCATCCAGCTCCACGGCCCCGGGTGGCTCGTACGGGCCTTCCCCACCTGGAACGCCCGCAGCATGTTCGCCCACATCAAGCCGCTCTCCCGGACCGCGGCGAGCACGCCGGGCTGACATTCGCGCGCTGCGTCCATGACCGCGGGGAGTCCGCGGCAACCCTCAGGGGCGGGCGGGTTTGGCGATGACGGCGCGGCCCATCGCGGGGTCGTCGCAGAAGGCGCCGTCGATGCCCAGGGAGACCAGCCGTCCGAGGAAGCCCATCACGTCACCCGTGGCGCGCGCGAACACGGGGCTGTCGGGGTTGCCGAGGCGGTGCTCGAGCGGGAGCTGGGAGTTCTCGTTGCGGATGGTCCAGACGTGGACGTCCAGCCGCCGCCGGTGGGCGTCCTCGATCAGGGTGGTGGGCGGCTGGAGCTTGCCGTCCGGCCCGACGGGGAGGATGCGGCGGGTGTCGACACCGATGCCGTTGGCGTAGGAGGCGACCTCGCGCAGCCCCTCTGGCTTCACCATGTCGTCATAGGTGCGGGGATCGCCGGAGACGACCCAGTCGTACGGCTTGCCGCCGAAGGTGATGAGCTGGATCAGCGGCAGCCGTGTCTTGCCCCGCAACTCGCGCAGGTTGGCCGTCTCGAAGGACTGGATGAACGCCTTGCGCACGCCGTACCGTCCCAGCACCTCCAGCAGCGGCTCCTCCAGCGACAGCCCGACGGAGTCGAAGTAGGAGGGGTGCTTGGTCTCGGGGTAGACGCCGACCCCGTGCCGCTGGGCGAGCTGGACGACCTCCTCGAAGGTCGGGATCTCCGCGAGCCCGTCGAAGGCGGCGTTGTCGGGGCGGATGTCCGGGATGCGCTCCTTGGCGCGCAGCGTCTTCAGCTCGGCCAGCGTGAAGTCCTCGGTGAACCACCCGGTGACCGGGCGGCCGTCGATGGTCTTGGTGGTGTACCGGTCGGTGAACTCGGGCCGGACGGCAACGTCCGTGGTGCCGGAGATCTCGTTCTCGTGCCTGGCGACCAGCACGTGGTCCTTGGTGGCGACCAAGTCGGGCTCGATGTAGTCGGCGCCCATCGCGATGGCGGCCTCGTAGGAGAGCAGCGTGTGCTCGGGCCGGTGGGCACTGGCGCCCCGGTGCCCGATGACGACGGGGTCCTTGTGCCCATGGGCCGCGGCGGGCTGGGGTTGGATCAGCACGACGGCGACCGTAACACCGGCGAGCAACCTGCGCAGAATCATGCGCGCAGGCTAGACCGGCTCGGTGACGCGCGAAGGCACGGCAGGTGGCGCCCGGCTCAACGGCAGGCAGCGTGATCCCCCCAACAGCGAAGCAGCGGCCTTCAGGGGGGAACAAGTTCGTACTCCTGGAACGCGCCCTTCAGGCTCGCGCTATGAAGCCGTGCGGGCACGCCATTCGCCGGCCAGCAGCGACCAGACCTCGACATCGAGCCGGCCGTTCTCGCCCCGGACGGACTGGCGCAGGACGCCGTCGCGGCTCATGCCCAGCCGCTTGGCGACGTTGATGCTGCGCGTGTTGCCCGCGATGACGCGCCACTCGACGCGCTGGATGCCGCGTTCCTCGACCGCCCAGCCGACGATCCGTTCGACGGCGCGGGTGATCAGCCCGCGCCCCTGCACGCCGGGCTCCAGCCAGCAGCCCGCCTCGCAGCCGCCCTGCTCGGTGTCGAACGACACGAACAGCACGCCGCCGACCAGCCTGCCCTCCAGCCAGATCCCCCAGATGCCGCCGGCGTCCCTGGCCCGCTTGTCGGCATAGCGCTGCAACACCGCACGCGCCTCGGCGAGGTCGGCCGCCACGAACGACGGCGACACCCACGGCGCGATGTGCTCGCGTGCCCGGTCAAGGTTGGCCAGGAACTCCTCAGCCAGCCAGGGGTCGAGCGGCCGCAGTTCGGCGTCGGCGGTGAGGGGGAGAGAGAACATCCGGCCTCCATACATAACAAATGTTTGGTATGTACGCTACAGGACATGAGCCCCGCCCGTGCCGATCACAACGCCCGACGCCGTGACGTCTCCGAGGCCGTCTGGCGCGTCCTGGCGGAACACGGCTTCGCCGGGCTCACCCTGCGTGCGGTCGCCGCGGCGATGGGGGCCTCCACCGGGCTGGTCACCCACTACTTCGCGGGCAAACGGGAGCTCGTCGCGCACGCCCTGGACATCCTGGAGGCCCGCTCGCAGCAGCGACCACGCCTGAAGGCGCCCGCTCCCGGACTGGCGACGCTGCGCACCCACCTGCTCAACATCCTGCCGCTGACCCCCGAGGGCGTGGCGATGAACCGCATCTGGGTCGGTTCCTGGGACGTGGCCCTGTCCGACCCGAAGCTCTTCGCCGCGCAGACGGCCAGGTACGAGCGCATCCGCGCCGACCTGAGCGCCGCCGTCGAGGACGCGCGACACCTGGGCGAGCTGCCGGAAAGCGCTGACGCGCAGCGCCTGGCCGTGACCGCGCTGTCCTTCACGCACGGCCTGGTGGTGCAGGCGCTCTTCGACCCCGACGGCTTCCCGCCCGATCAGCAGACCCGGTTGGTCGACGGCTTCCTGGCCTCGCTCACCTGCTGACGCCCTCGAAGCGGTAGCCGTTCGACGCCGGGCGCGACCTCGCCGACCGGGCCGCGGCCGCGGAGATTCCGTACGGCAAATGCGGTGGCAACCGGTGATTCCGTTGCGCCATGGTGGTCCGATGGATCGTCAGCTCATCAGCGCCATCGCCCACGCCGATCACCCGATCGCCGCCCCCATCACCGAGGCCAACCAGGAACGGCTGCTGCGCCGCGCCGCACTCCCCGCCCGGGCCAGGATCCTCGACCTCGGCTGCGGCGAGGCGACCTGGACGCTTCGAGCCCTCGAGCTCTACCCGGACGCCACCGCCGACGGCGTGGACATCAGCCCCCACGCCCTCACCGCCGCCGCCAAGGCCGCCGCCGCGCGGCCTGTCCGAACGCCTGCGCCTGCACGAGACGCCCGCCGACGGCTTCCGCGCCGCCGAGCCGTACGACCTGGTGCTCTGCGTCGGCGCCGCGCACGCCTTCGGCGGCCTCACCCCGACCGCGACCGCCGTACACGCCCAGCTCAAACCCGGCGGACTGGCCCTGATCGGCGACGGCTTCTGGGAGCGCCCGCCCACCCCGCAGGCCCTCACCAAGCTCGGCGCCACCCCGGACGACTACAGCGACCTGCCGGGCACGGTCGCGGCCACCGAGAGCGCGGGCCTGCGCACGATCTACGCCCACACCAGCCAGCCGGCCGAATGGGACGACTACGAATGGTCCTGGACCGGCACCCTGACCCGCTGGGCCCTCGACCACCCCGGCCCCGACGCCGACCGCGCTCTCGCGGCCGCACTCGAACACCGCGACATGTGGCTGAACGGCTACCGCGGCATTCTCGGCTTCGTCACCCTCCTCCTCAAGCGCACCGCCTGAGCCGCTCCACGCCCCGGCGGCCTCGCGCAGGACCGAGGGGTCCGCGCGGAGGCGCCGGCCCCCCGCGCCGGCCCGCGGCTCGTGCGGTCCCGCGGGGTCTTCGCAGCGTGAACGAGCTGGGCAGGTCCCAGGATCGAGGTCCCTGGCCTTTCCTACTCGGGCGGGACGTGTCGCGGTGCTGCGCGGACGTGCGCGCGTTCGCCTTGTTTCCCGATGAGGCTCAGGTACTCGACGGGACCGGCGCTGGTGGCCCCGAACCAGTGCGGGGTGCGCGTGTCGAACTCCGCGGCCTCCCCGGGTCTGAGGACGAGGTCGTGTTCCCCGAGGACGAGGCGGAGCGTTCCGTTGAGGACATAGATCCAGTCGTAGCCCTCGTGGGCGCGCAGGTCGGGCTCGGTGTCGTCGCTTCCGGCCGGGAGGACGAACTTGTAGGCCTGGATTCCTCCGGGCCGACGGGTCAGCGGCAGGACGACCGAGCCGTCGCCGCAGGGGATGGGACGCAGATTGATGCGGGGATCGCCGGTCGGCGGCGCGTCGACGAGCTCGTCGAGTGTGACCCCGTAGACGCGCGCGAGCGGGAGCAACTGCTCGAGCGTGGGACGTCGCAGGCCCGCCTCGAGCCGGGACAAGGTACTGGTGGAGATGCCGGTCTCCGCCGCGAGGTCGGCGAGCGTGACGTCGCGTTGCAGCCGAAGGCGCTTCAACCTCGCTCCGACAGCGTCAAGAGTGCGGTCAACCGAGGTGGGCCTCGAAGTGGCACGCCCGGCCTTCGGCTGCTCAAGGCCGCGCACGAGCCGATGCAGGTCGTCGGTCATGTCGGCAACGGTACGTGCTCGCGGGCCGTCAGGTGGGCGGGCGCCGGCTCGGTCGTAGGCGACCAGGACGGCCGGTTCGGCCGGTCGTCTCACGAGCTTGGAATCACCTCCCGCAACCTGCGCAGGGCCTGGTGCGAGGGCGAACCGGGTTCTGTGGTGTAGAGGACGAGCCGCAGGTCGTCGCGCTCGGGGACGGGCAGCACCTGGCAGATCGCGTCGATCGAGCCGACGGCCGGATGGGTGATGCGCTTGCGTTGCTCCCTGCGCACCTCCACCTCGTGCTCGGCCCACAACGCGGCGAACTCGGGGCTGAGCGCCAGCATCTCGGCCACCAGCGCCTGGATCTCCCGGTCGTCGGGGTAGCGGCCGGCCGCCCAGCGCAGGTCGGCGACCGAGGCGCGGGCGAAGCGGCCCTTCTCCTCGTCGCTCAGGTGCTCGGCCAGGTCGGGGGAGCGGAAGACCCAGCGGATGACGTTCAACTGGTCGCGCGGCTGGGCGTCGAGGTCGCCCATCAGCGCGCTGGCGAGCGGGTTCCAGGCGAGGATGTCGTACTTGGCGTCCAGGACGTAGGCAGGCACCTCCTCCAGGAACGCGATCAGGTGCAATGTGCTCGCGGGCACGTCGGCGCGCCGTCTGGCCGGCTCCAGCGGCTGGCCGGCCAGGTGGAACAGGTGCGTGCGCTCGTCGGTGGTGAGCATGAGCGCCCTGGCCAGCGCGTTGAGCACCTGGCGCGACGGGTGCGGGCCGCGGGCCTGTTCCAGCCGGATGTAGTAGTCGACCGACATGCCCGCGAGCTGGGCCACCTCCTGTCGGCGCAGGCCCGGCGTGCGGCGGCGTTCGCCCTGCGGCAGCCCCGCCTCGCGCGGCGTGAGCCTGGCACGCCTGCTGCGGAGGAATTCGGCCAGCTGGTCACGGTTCATGACCCCATCCTGCGGCAGGTCCGCGCGACGTGGGTGGTACTGCCGATCCCAGCCTCCGGAGGTCTCTCCCGCTCCTGGCGCGCCGACCGGAAGGTGGTCGCCATGACGACAGCTCTCATCACTGGTGCCAACAAGGGAATCGGCTTCGAGATCGCGCGGCTGCTCGCCGAGCGCGGCATCACCGCCGTCATCGGGGCGCGCGACGAGGAACGCGGGCGGGCCGCCGCCGAGCGGCTCGGCCAGCCCTACGTGCGGCTCGACGTCACCGACCCGGCCTCCGCGCAGGCGGCGGCGAAATGGCTGGAGGAGGAGTACGGCGCGCTCGACATCCTGGTGAACAACGCCGGGATCACGGTGTGGCAGGACGACCCGCGCCCCAGCGTCACCGGGGCCGAGACGTTCAGGCAGGTCTACGAGACCAACGTGTTCGGCGTGGTCACCGTCACCAACGCGATGATGCCACTGCTGCGCGAGGCGCCCGCGGCGCGGATCGTGAACATGTCGAGCGAACTGGGCTCGCTGGCCCTGGCGATCGATCCCGACAGCCCCTTCTGGCCGCACAACTACGCGGCCTACAACTCCTCCAAGTCGGCGCTCAACATGATCACCGTCGCCTACGCCAAGGAGCTCTGGGACACCCCGATCAAGGTGAACGCCGCCAACCCCGGCTACTGCGCGACCGACCTCAACGCGCACACCGGTTTCCGTACGGCCGAGCAGGGCGCCGCGATCGCGGTACGGCTGGCCACGCTCGACGCCGACGGCCCGAGCGGCGCCTACCTCCAGGACGACGGCACCGTGCCCTGGTAGGTCCCTTCTGGCGGACGGAGGGTACGCCGGCTTCCAGGGACGCGGCCACCACGACGACCTGTTCTCCGAGGAGTTCGGCCGGATGGGGCAGTCCGGCATCCACCGCCATCCGTCAAGCAGGTTGCTGCCCCGTGCGGCCGGAACCGTCGGCCACACGGGCAGCAGCATGAACCTACGGCCGGCCGACGCCGAGATAGGTGAAACCGACAGCCCGCATCTCGGCCGGGTCCAGCAGGTTGCGGCCGTCGAAGAGCACGGGCCTGCGCATCACCGAAGCGGCCCGCGCCCAGTCGACCTCCGTCAGCTGCGGCCACTCCGTCACCACGATCGCCGCGTCCGCGCCCTCGACTGCCAACTCCGGGCTCGCGTGGCGGCTCGTCGACGTCCACGGCTCCCGTTCGGCCAGCCGAGCCATCGGATCCCAGCAGCGCACCTCGGCACCCTCGGCCAGCAGCCGGGCCGCCAACACGGTGCTGGGCGCCTCCCGCATGTCGTCGGTTCCCGGTTTGAACGTCAGCCCGAGCAGCGCCACCCGCGCGCCCGCCAGGCTGCCGAGGACGTCCTTGAGCTTCTGGATCGCCCTGCGCTTCTGCAGGTTGTTGACCTCGATCACGGCCGTGAGCAGCTGCAGGTGGTAGCCGGTGTTGCTGGCCAACTGCCGCAACGCCTCGGAGTCCTTGGGGAAGCAGGAACCGCCCCAGCCGATGCCGGGACGCAGGAAGTGGCGGCCAAGGCGGTGGTCCAGGCCGACAGCGTGAGCCACTTCCTCGACGTCGGCGCCGGTCTTCTCGCACAAGGTGGCGATCTCGTTGATGAAACTGATCTTCGTGGCGAGCAGGGCGTTGGAGGCGAGCTTGACCATCTCGGCGGACCGCACATCCATCACCACGACCGGCCCGTCCACGCCCTGGTGCAGCTGCGAGATCAGGTGTGCGGTCGCCTCGTCGGTGGCTCCCACGACGACGCGGTCCGGGTGCAGGAAGTCGTGGACGGCCGTGCCTTCAGCGGTGAACTCGGGATTCGCGGCGTACCCGACGTGCCCGAGACCGGCCGCATCCAGCGCGGCCCGTACAAGCGTGCCCGTCCCCACCGGCACCGTGGACTTCACCACCACGGCCCGGAGGTGTGATGCGCCCTCCAGCGACTTCACCACCGCCCAGACCCGCGACAGGTCCGCGTCACCGGACGCCGACGGCGGCGTGTCCACGCACACGTACACGATCTCGGCCCCGTCCAAGGCCTCCTGCAGATCCACGGTGAAGGTCAGCCGCTCCTTGTTCCGGGCGATCATGTCACCCAGCCCCGGCTCGTAGATCGGCACATCGCCGGACCGCAGCAGCCTGATCTTCTCGGGGTCGATGTCCCGTACCACCACCCGGTGGCCGAGCTCGGCCAGACAGGCACCGGTCACCAGACCGATGTAGCCGGCGCCGAACACCGCAACCCGCCGTTCGGGCTTGTCATGCATGGCAGACCATCCACTTCTTCCGCGGTCGAACGTCACAGCAGGGCCGCTGCCCCGGGTTGCCCACGTCTGCGAAGGACGCTCCACCATACGCTCCACCAGCAACCCCCGGTGTCACTCGGCTGTCCGACTTGGCAGGCGAGACGACCAGATGCCGCGGCGACGCCGCATGGCGGCACCGGACCACGACCAACGCCACCCGGCCGGCCGAAGCCGCCGCCCACGACGTCCTTTTTGCCATTCGGCAACAGCATTTGCAGATCCGCCTGGTCCGTCCGCACCATCAGGAACGCGCCCGCCGAGGGGGTGCGCGACCTGTCGGCGCCGATGGGGCTGCAGGCGGAGAGATAGATCACCGCGAACGAGGAGGACGACCTTTGACGCCCCGATTCGACAAGGACTTCTGGGAGCAGCGCTGGCAGCAGGGGCGAGCCGGGGGCCCCGCGTCCATGGGCGGCAACCCGCCGAACCCGTACCTCGCTCGTGAGACCAGCGGCCTGACACCGGGCACGGCACTGGATGCGGGGTGCGGCGGCGGTGCCGAGGCGATCTGGCTCGCCTCCCATGGCTGGCATGTCACCGCAGCCGACATCTCGTCCGAGGCCCTTGCCCGCGCCGCCGAGCGCGCGGCGACGGGCCGGGCACCCGAGCGCCTGCAGTGGGTTGAGGCGGATCTGCGCGTCTGGAGCCCTGGCGTGCAGTTCGACCTGGTCATGACCCACTACGCTCACCCGGCGATGCCGCAGCTGGAGTTCTACGACCGCATCGCCGGATGGGTGGCTCCGGGCGGCACGCTGCTCATCGTCGGGCACCTGCACACCGCGGGCTCCACCGGCCACGGACACCACCCTCCCGCCGAAGCGTCGGTCACCTCAGCGGCCATCACCGCGCGCTTGGACGGCATGCAGTGGGAGATCGTCACCGCCGAAGAGCACCTCCGCACGCTCGCCGGCCACGGGGGCCGGACGGTCCCCCTCCACGATGTCGTCGTGCGCGCCACCCGACACCGGTGACCTGTGCGAACGCCGGCGCGTCACCCGCCTGACCCCGGTGAGACGGAACGCCGGGGGCCGACCCCGGCTTTCGGTGGTCGGTCCGCCGCGGGAGCGTCCGAGGGGCCGTCCGGCTCGCAGGTCGGACCCCTTGTGGTCGGGCTCCGGACCGGCGCACGTCGGTTCGTTCGTTCGAACCTGTCAGCGTGCCGCCGATCTGGACGGGCTGTTGTCCGGCGGCAGGGCGGGACCGGTCCGTCGCGTGCGCGCCCAGATGACGGCGGTGATCGCAACGAGCAGGACGCGGGGAATGAGCTGGTCGTCAGGCCCTGGCGGGCGTCCGGGCTCCGGCGTCGAGCACGGCTTTGAGGGACGCCTCGAGGATGTCCACGCCGGCGTGCAGCTCGTCCTCCCCGATCGTGAGAGGCGGGGCGATGCGGAAGATGCCGCCCATCTCAGGTAGCTGGACGATGTTCAGGTGCAGGCCGCGTTCGAGGCAGGCCGAGGTGATCGCGTTGCCCAGCGCGTCGGCGGGCGCCTTGCTCTTCTTGTCCTTGACGAGCTCGACACCTTGGAGCAGGCCACGGCCGCGGACGTCGCCGACGACTTCGTAGGTGTCGCGAAGCGCCAGCAGCCGGTCGGTGAGCTGATCGCCCAGCGTCGCCGCACGTTCGGTGAGGTTCTCGCGGGCGATGACGTCGAGGACCGTCAGTGCGACGGCGGCCGCCAAGGGGTCGGAGACGTGGGTGGTGTAGAAGAGGAAACCCCGGTCGTGGCAGACCTGCTCGATCTCGGCGGTCGTGACGACGGCCGCCACGGGCAGTCCGGCTCCCAAGGTCTTCGACAACGTGAGGATGTCGGGTGCGACCCCGTCGCGCTCGAACGCGTACATCGCCCCGGTACGGCCGAGGCCGGTCTGCGCCTCGTCCAGGATGAGCAGCATCCCGCGTTCGTCACACATCTCTTTGAGGCGACGCAGATACCCGGGCGGCAGGTCGATGATCCCGCCCGAGGACAGGATGGGCTCGATGAGGCAGGCGGCGAGGCTCCCGGCCGATTGCCGGTCGACCAGGGCGAAGCCGTAGGCGAGCTCAGCCTCCCAGTCGTGTGACCCGTCGGAGGTTCGGAACGGCGAACGATAGGCGTTCGGCGAGGGCAGCGCGAGGTTTCCCGGTGTCGGCGGGCCGTAGCCGCGCCGCCCGGCGGAGAAGGTCGCGGCGGCGGCCCCTTGGGTCATGCCGTGCCACGAGCGGTCGAAGGAGACGATCTCGAAGCGGCCGGTGGAGAGCTTGGCCATCTTGATCGCGGCCTCGTTCGCCTCGGCTCCTGTGGTGAGCAGCAACATCTTGCTGAGCGTCGGGGGCAGGGTCGCGGTGAGCCGGTGGGCGAGCTCCAGCACGGGAGTGCTGAGCATGCCGCTGAAGAGGTGGTCCAGCGACGCGACCGCGGAGGAAACCGTTGCCACGATGGCCGGGTGCGCATGGCCGAGGATGGAACTCATCTGTCCCGAGGTGAAGTCGAGAATCGGCGTGCCCTGGCGATCGTAGACATACGCACCGGAGGCACGTTCGATGACCCGCGGGGTGAAGCCGGCTCCGTAGCGGACCAGGAGGCGGTCCGCCTCGTCCCAAAAGGTGGTGTCCATCGCCAACCCTCTCTCACCGCGTCCGAGACGACGTCGAATCTTCTGCTCGATGCCATCTTCAATCGACGACAAAACTCGTCACAAGCAAACAAATGCGACTTATCATTCGGCATTGCCTTACTGTCGATGCCATGCTCAACCCGCAACGCCTCGCGATCCTGCGCGCTGTCCTGGCAGCTGGGTCGATCAACAAAGCGGCGCGGAACCTCAGCTACTCTCCCGCGACGATCAGCCAGCACATGACCACCCTGGCGAAGGAGACCGGACTGGTCCTTTTCGAGAAGCAGGGACGCGGTATCAGCCCCACCGATGCCGCACGGCACCTGGCAGACCAAGCTCAGTCGCTCCTCGCCGACTTCGGACGGCTTGAACGAGTCGTGGCGGACCTTCGGAGCGGTCAGGCGCAGCAGCTGGCGATCGCCTGCTTCGCTTCCGCGGCCGAGCGGTGGATCCCGGAAGTCGTGCGGACCGTTCGCCGGCACCAACCCAACCTCGCCGTCGAGATCAGCCTCAACGAACCGGTCGACGGGCGTGGCCGCCGACGACCGGACCTCGACATCCGGACGGAGCCCGCCAACGGCGCCGAAGTACACCTTGACGGCTACCAGCGTCATGAACTCACCGTCGAGGAGCTCGTCGCCGTGCTCCCCGGCGCCCATCCCCTCGCCGATGCCCGCGAACTCGCCTTCCGGGACCTCGAAGGCGAGCCCTGGATAGACCACGACATCTACGACAGCCCGATCGGACAGATCATCGTGACCGCTTGCAGGGCCGCCGGATTCACGCCGCGCTATGCCGCCCGCCTGGACGATCACCGGGCGGCGCTGCGACTGGTGGAGGCGGGCATCGGCGTCACCGTCCTGCCGCGCCTGGCCGTCGCGGAACTCCCCGACGGAGTCGTCGCCAGGCCCCTGGTCCGCCCCACCGTCTCGCGGCGCATCGTCGTCCACGCCCGCCAGGACCGACGCCGCGGCGACCTCATCGCCCGGGCGGTGGCACAGCTTCGCGACAGCGCCCGCGGGACCCGAGACAACTGATCCTGGACGCCGGTCACCTCCATGACGCCACCGGCCACAGCCATGCTGCGCCGGTCGCCGCGATAAGCGTCCTGCCGCGGTCCCAGCCCACCCTTCGAGGAGGCTTGTCCGCCGTTCCGGTCCGGTACTACCGTGCCGCAGTGGATCTCTTCTCACGTTCCTGGACGGCACTGCGCGCGGCGGTCGCCGACACCCCGGACGAGGACTTCGAACGGCCGTCCGGCTGTACCGGCTGGCTCGTGCGGGACCTGGTGTGCCACCTGGTCATCGACGCCCAGGACGTCCTGATCACCCTGGTCACGCCCGCCGGAACCGAACCGACCGTGGACGCGGTCACCTACTGGAACCTCGTCGAACCCCCGACCGGCGAGGACCCGCTCGACGCGCTGATCCCCCGGCTGGCCGCCGCATACGGCGAACCGCGGTTGCTCAAGTTCCACCTCGACGACGTCGGTTCCGCCGCGGGCCGCGCCGCCGTACTCGCCGATCCCGCCGTCCGGGTCAGCACCCGCGACGAGGTGCTGACCGTCGGCGACTACCTGTCCGCGTACGTGCTCGAATGGACCCTGCACCACCTCGACCTGATCGCGCATCTGCCGTCGGCCGCCGAGCCGCCCGCCGAGACCCTCGCGGCGGCACGCGCGTCCCTGGAGAAGATCGCCGGGACCCCCTTTCCCGCCTCGTTCTCCGACAAGGAGACGCTGCTGATCGGCACCGGACGTCGCACCCCGACCGACACGGAGAAGGCCGCGCTGGGCGATCTCGCCGCGAAGCTCCCGCTCATCCTCGGCTGAGTCGCGAGGTGAGGGCACTGTCTCACCGGTCATCGGATCACACCGGCGGCGTTCGGCGGGCGCGGCGGTAGGCGGACAACAACAGCCGAGCCGCGTCAGTCCAGGCAGAACTCGTTGCCCTCGGGGTCGGTCATCACGATGAAGCCGGCACTCATCGGGGGAGCGGGCTCGTGCCGACGTACCCGCTTCGCTCCCAGCGCGACGAGCCGGTCGCACTCGGCCTCCAGTGCCGCCATCCGCTCCTCTCCCAGCAGACCGGGAGCCGCGCGGACGTCGAGGTGGACACGGTTTTTGGCGACCTTGTCCTCCGGCACCTGCTGGAAGAACAGCCGCGGGCCGTGCCCGTCCGGGTCCTCGATGGCCGATCTCGTGTTGCGCTGCTCCTCCGGCACGCCGATCCGCGCGAGGAAGTCGTCCCATGCGGCCAGCGGGTCGGCGTCCTCGGGCAGGTCGACCCCGGGCGGGCCGGGATGGACGTAGCCCAGCACGTCACGCCAGAAGGACGACAGCGCCCGCGGGTCGTGGGCGTCGAAGGTGACCTGGATGTGACGACTCATCGGGTTGCTCCGTTCGTAGCGGGATTCGTGTGCAGGTAGAGGTCGCGCAGCAGGCAGACCTCGGACAGATGGTGGATCAGCTCGCGGTGGATGTGCAGCACCAGAGCGGCCATGGGCAGCTCGGGGAAGGGCTCCTTCGCGCCGACCGGGACCCGCAGCCCCGCCTCGCCGAGGCCGCGCACCCCGGCCAGCCAGAGGTCGAGCTGGGTCTCGAGCTGGTCGAGCGCGGTGGCCGCGCTGCCGGCGTACTCCCAGGTCTCGTACGACGCCGCAGGCGCGCCGAAGTGCGCCGCGTTGCGCGCGGCGAGCACGCCGACGATGACGTGACCGAGTCGCCAGGCGATCGTGGTGAAGGCCGCGGGGACCGGCTCGGGGAAGGCGTAGTCCATCGTGAAGTGCCCGGCACCGACCTGCACGGGCGCCGTCGAGCTGCCGCGCTGCCGTACGCTCCAGGCCTCCGGCACCGGCGACCAGAAGTACTCGTCGTCGGTGAGGCCGTCGAGCCGGGCTCGGAGCTGATGGTTCCAGTGGAACTCCCATTGCTCGCGCAGCGTCCGGTTCCAGTCGTGTTCGTCTGCGTCCATGGAGCCACACTGGCATCCCTGGCGGACAGTATCGGTCCGCTATCTGGCAGGGTGGCCGACATGGACGTGGCGAGCGGTGCCGAGCGGGGTACGACGGAGCGGGTGTTCGCCCTGCTCGGGCTGTTGCAGCAGCGCCAGGTCTGGACCGGCCCCGAGCTCGCCGACCGGCTCGGGGTCACGCCGCGCACGATACGGCGCGATGTCGAGCGGCTGCGCACGCTCGGCTACCGGGTGCATGCCGGCCAGGGTGTCGGCGGCGGTTACCAGCTCGGCCCTGGGCAGGACCTGCCGCCGCTGCTTCTCGACGACGAGGAGGCGATCGCCACCGCGGTATCGCTGCTCGCCGGCGCGGGTGGCGCGGTCGCCGGCGCCGGCGACGCCGCGCTCCGGGCGCTGACCAAGCTCGACCGGATGCTGCCCACCCGGCTGCGGCACGAGGTGCGCGCGCTCTCCGGCTCGGTGGAGTCGTTCGGCGGGGGCCGCACGCCGGTCGACCCCGAGGTGCTCATGACGCTGGCCAGAGCCTGCCGCGACGAGGTCGAGGCCGGCTTCGACTACCCGTCCGGGAGCCGGGTACGCCGGCGGCGGGTCGAGCCGTACCGTCTGGTCGCCTCCGACCGGCGCTGGTACCTGCTGGCCTACGACCTCGATCGCGACGACTGGCGCAGCTTCCGCGTCGACCGGATGACCGAGGTGTCGGCGCGGACCTGGCGCTTCCGCCCGCGCGCGGCGCCCGACGCGGCGACGTACGTGCAGGAGAGCGTGGCCAGCCGGGTCTACCCGCACCAGGCGCGCTTCCTCGTGCACGCGCCGGCCGACACGGTGCGCGCGCAGATCCCGGCGTCGGCGGCCGTCGTCCGACGGCGGGGGAGCGAGCGCTGCGAGGTGCTCAGCGGCGCCGGCAGCCTCGACTTCGTGCTCGTGCACGTGCTCCTGCTGGGGCACGACTTCGAGGTCCTCGACCCTCCGGAGCTCGCGAGGCGCTGCCGCGCGCTGGCGGGAAGGCTGCTGTCGGCCGGTGCGACGATCTCCCCGGCGCCGGACACGGAGGAGTCATGAGCCGCGACCACGCCGGCGCCCCCGCGCGGTCAGGTGCTCGACCATCGGCCGGTCAGGAGGAGTCGCGCCAGGCCGAGGGCGTGCGTCCGCGGGCGCGCTTGAACGCCACGCTGAACGCGAACGGATCCTGGTAGCCGACCTGGCGGGCCACCGTGGCGACGGTCTGCCGGGTGTCGCGGAGCAGGTCGGCGGCCAGGGTCATGCGCCAGTCGGTGAGATAGCCGAGCGGCGGCCGGCCGACCAGGGCGGCGAAGCGCTGGGCGAAGGCGGCGCGGGACAGGCCGGCCTTGGCGGCCAGCGAGGCGACCGTCCACCGGTGGGCGGGATTCTCGTGCAGCAGACGCAGCGCCTCACCGATCGCGGGGTCGGCCAGCGATCGGTACCAGGCGGGCGGCGTCGCCTCCGGCCTGGCGCACCAGGCCCGCAACGCGATCACGAGGACCAGATCCAGAAGCCGGGCGAGGACCGCGTCCTGGCCCGGCTCGTCACGGGCCGCCTCGGCGGAGAGCAGGTCGAGGGCCGGCCGGGTACGTGGCCCCGCGGGCACGACCGCCAGTGGCGGAAGCAGCTCCAGCAGCCGGGAAGCCACGTCGCCGTGCAACTCGTACGCGCCGCGGAGCATGACGGTGGCGCCGGACAGGCCGTCGCCGTACGTGCGGGGAGCCAGTGTCGGGTGAGGGTCGGCCGGGGCGCCGGTGGGGAGATACTTGCGTCCGTCGCGGATCACGAACCGGGGCGTGGTCGCCGGGTCGTCCGCGATCGTGTACCCGCCGGGCGCGGTGACGAGGGCGATGTCACCAGCGGCGAGGCGCACGGGAGCGCAGTCCCCGAGCCGGATCCACGCATGGCCGCCGAGCATGGCCGCGACCGTGAGCGGCGGCGCGTCGGCGTACGTCATCCCCCACGGTGGCCGCTGGATCAGCTGCCTCACCAGGGCGTTCTGCGCGCGGGCTCGGTGCAGCAGGTCCGTCAGCACGTCCACACCGTCACCCTAGACGATCACAAAGGCACTTCAGATGTTCACCCATGGATCGTCCAGGCGCCGCTGCGGTTGGCTGGACGGCATGACGAAATCCATCGCAGTGTTCGGCGCCGGTCCAGGTGTGGGCCAGGCCATCGCCCGCCGATACGGGAAGGAAGGGTATGAAGTCGTCCTGGTCGCCCGCCGCCAGGGCCCCTTGGACCTGCTCGCGCGGGATCTGTCCGGCGAGGGCATCACCACCCATGTGATCACCGCCGACCTCGACCAGGCCGGTGCCGTCCCGGCGCTCGCCGAGCGGATCCGCGCGCGCGTCGGGGACCCCACGGCCCTCTACTACGGCCCGGCGCCCACCGAGCTGGCGCTGGTCCCCGCCGTCGATCTCACTCCGGAGCTGTTGCAGGACCGCATGCCGATCACGATGTACACGCTCCTGGCCCTGGTCCGGGAGTTCCTCCCCGCCATGCTCGAGCGGGGCGACGGCGCCATCCTCAGCGCCCAGGGGGCCGCCGCGGTCCGGGGCCGGCCGCACATGAGCGGCTGGCCCACGGTGCTGGCCGCCCAGCGGAACTACCTTCAGTCGCTCGCGGCCGAGGTCGCCGGCAAGGGCGTCCACGTCGGGGTGCTCTACGTCGGCGCTCGCATCGTCGGCACCGCCTTCGACTCTGATCACCGGCGGCGCCGGGCCCAGGGCGAACCCGTGCCCGACATGGCCGCCGCCGACCCCGCCGAGCTTGCCGACCTCCTCTGGGACATGCACGCCACGCGGAATCGGCATGAGACCGGCGTCCCGGCCGGGCTCATGGACGGATGACACCGAACGTCACCTGGGCGTCATGACTTATCGTGGTGGCCCGGTCATCCGCCGCGCCCGTGGCCCGCAGGACCATGTCTGCCTCGGCAGGGCGCTACGAGCGGGTCGCCTCGTACTCGGGCAGCCCGGCCGGCGTGGTCCTGGTTTCCGGGCGCATGGCAAGGACCAGGACGGCCAGCCCGGCGAAGATGACCGCGGCGACGACGCCGGTGACGTGCACGCCGGCGGTGAACGCCTCCCGCGCGGTGTGCAGCAGTTCCGCGCCCTGGCCGGCGGGAAGGTGCCGGCTGGCGGCGACCGCGCCGGCCAGCGAGTCGGACGTGCCGTCCATCCGGCTGCGGTAGACCACCGCGGCCACCACACCGAGCAGCGCGAAGCCGAGCGAACCGCCGAAGTAGTTGCCCGTCTCCGACATCGACGCCGCCGAGCCGGCCCGCTCCGGCGGTACGGACCCGACGACCAGTCCGGTGCCCAGCGCGAACAGCGGGCCGGTGCCCAGCGCCAGTACGGCGATGCCGATCATCACCAGCGGCAGGGCGCTCGCCCCGTCGACGGCGACCAGCAGCAGGCTGCCCAGCGCCGATCCCACCAGCCCTCCGGCGATGGCGGTCGTGTGCTTCATCCGCCGGGCCAGCGCCGGCGCGGCCATGGTGCCGACCGCCACACCCAGGCCCATGGGCGCGAACAGCACCGCCGACGCGAACGGCGAGAAGCCCAGCACGCTCTGCAGGTACTGGGTGACCAGCAGGCCCGTGCCGGCCATGGCGATGCCGGCGAAGACCAGCGCGACGAGTACGGCCGTGAACGGGCGGTTGGCCAACAGCCGCAGGTCCAGCAGCGGCGTCTCCAGCCGCAGTTGCCGGCGTACGAACAGGAATCCGATGGCTGCGCCGACGACGAGGGTCACCGCCGGCACGACCGGCACGCTCTCGACGGTCAGCTGCTTGATGCCGTAGACCATCAAAAGCACCGCCACGAGCGACAGGCCGACGCTCGTCAGGTCCGTCCTGCCGGCCTGGTCGCTGCGGAACTCCGGCAGCAGGACCGGCCCGGCGAGCAGCAGCAGCGCCATCGCCGGCACAGCGACCAGGAACACCGATCCCCACCAGAAGTGCTGGAGCAGGAATCCGGCCAGCACGGGTCCGAGCGCGCCGCCGGCGAACTGGCAGGTCGCCCAGATCGCGATGGCCTGCCCGCGCTGCCGCTCGTCGCGGAACATGTTGGTGATCAACGCGAGGGTGGACGGCGCCAGGGTCGCGCCGGCGACGCCCAGCAGCGCACGCGCGACGATCAGCATCAGCGGGGTGGGCGCGAAGGCGGCCACGACCGACAGCACCCCGAACGCCGCCGCGCCGATCATCAGCAGTCGCCGGCGGCCGATCCGGTCGCCGAGCGTGCCCATCGTGATGACCATGCCGGCCACCATGAATCCGTAGCTGTCACTGATCCACAGCTGCTCGACGTTGGTGGCGCCCAGGTCGGCGCTCAGCCGCGGGAGGGCGAGGAGCAACGCCGTCATGTCCATCGCGACGAGCAATGTCGGCAGCATGAGGACGACCAGTCCCAGCCATGCCCGGTTGATCCGCATATCCGAAACTCCCTGTTGTCTCGACGTTTCGCCGGTTGGTCGGAGCGGCCGAGAGCTTCTTGACATCGTCACGGACGGAAATCTCTTGCGTCCGCCACGGTGGGGCAGACATGCTGACGGCCGGGCGCCGCCAGGGCGAAAAAATCATGCGGATTTTCTGGCCGGGGATGTCAAGACGACGGCGGCCGCTCCGACCAACCGGTGCAAGGGCCCAGCCGGGGCCCGCGAATCACGCGGAGTACGAGATGAAGTTCCTGATCAGCATGCATATCAACCCGGCCGTGCTGGACGCGCTGACCGACGAGGAGAAGGCGGCGATCGGCGCCGGCCACGGCAGGTTCATCGAGGCGCTGAAGGAGTCCGGCGAGCTGATCACCACGCAGGCGCTGGTCGACCCGTCCCAGGCCGCCGTGGTGTCGGTACGCAACGGCCAGCCGGTGGTGACCGACGGCCCCTTCCTGGAGTCGAAGGAGTACCTGGGCGGCTTCTACCTGGTCGACTGCGAGAACAAGGAGCGGGCGATCGAGCTGGCGGCGCAGATCCCGGACGCCGCGATCGAGGGGCTGGGGATCGAGGTGCGCCAGGTGATGTTCGCTGACGGACACCTGGAGGCATGACGGCAGCAGCCGTCGAGGACCTGCTGCGTGAGCTCACGCCGCAGGTCCTCGACACGTTGGAACGCCGGCACGGCCAGTTCGAGGGGTGCGAGGACGCCGTGCAGGAGGCCGTCCTCGCCGCCACCGTGCAGTGGCCGGCCGGGGGAGTGCCGGACAACCCGCGCGGCTGGCTGGTGACCGTCGCCTCCCGGCGGCTCATCGACCAGATGCGCAGCGACCACGCGCGCCGCGAGCGGGAGTCGGCGACGGCCACCGAGGTGGTGCCCGAGGGCGTACCGGACACCGACGACACGCTCGTCCTGCTGTTCATGTGCTGCCATCCGACGCTGACCGCGGCCTCCCAGACCGCCCTGACGCTGCGGGCGGTCGGCGGCCTCACCACGGCCGAGATCGCCCGCGCGTTCCTGGTGCCGGAGGCCACGATGGCGGCCAGGATCAGCCGGGCCAAGCAGCGCATCAAGGCCGCCGGCAGCTCGTTCAGCCTGCCGGACGGCGCGGAGCGCGAGGAGCGGCTACGGGTCGTCCTGCACGTGCTCTACCTGATCTTCAACGAGGGCTACACCGCCTCATCGGGCGGCGAGCTGCACCGCGCCGACCTCGCGCACGAGGCGATCCGGCTGGCCAGGATGGTGCACGCGCAGCTGCCCGAGGACGGCGAGGTGACCGGGCTGCTCGCGCTGATGCTGCTGACCCACGCCCGCCGGGAGGCACGGACGACGGCGGCCGGCGACCTGGTGCCGCTGGACGAGCAGGACCGTACGATGTGGGACCGCGGACTGATCGACGAGGGCATCGAGCTGGTCAAGGCGTCGCTGGCCGGCCCGGCGCTGGGGCCCTACCAGCTGCAGGCCGCCATCGCCGCCACGCACGCCGACGCGGCCACGGCCGAGGAGACCAACTGGCCACAGGTGCACGCCCTGTACCTGATCCTGGAGCGGATCGCGCCCAACCCGATGGTGACCCTCAACCGGGCGATCGCGCTCGCCGAGACCGAGGGCCCGGCGGCCGGGCTGGCCCTGCTGTCCACATTGGACAGGGACGAGCGGATGGCCGGGCATCACCGGCTGCTGTCCGTTCGGGCGCATCTGCTGGAGAAGACCGGCGACAACTCCGGGGCGTACGAGCTCTACCGGCGGGCCGCGAAGTCGACCGCCAGCATCGCCGAGCAACGCTACCTGGAGTCCCGGGCCGGCCGGGTGCGCCGTAGATCATCCTCCCCGTCCGCGGCGCCGAAGGCCTGGAGTAGCCGCTACCCGGACGCCACGACCTCGCCGGCCGTGACCTGAGGAGCGTTCGGAAGCAGGGAGGCGAGATTCTCCCGCACGTAGTCCGCGGCCCTTCTGGTGGACTCCTCGGCTCCGGCTTGATCTTCGAAGACACTGGTGGAAAGCATCACCCCATCCCCGGCGTCGACCCAGTAGTAGGCCACGAACCCCGGGACCTGGCTGATGAGCGACACGAACTCCTCACTCACACGGCGTCCCGCCTCGGCGGGATCGGTCACCCCTTCGTATCGCCGTACCGTTGCGTACATGGCTTTCCTCCTCACCGGGCACAAGATCGCCCCATGGGGGAGGACATACCCCCACCTTTCGTCCTGCGACGCCAAGGGTCCGTAATGAAACGACACGATGTGGCGGAGGACGGCTGGCCCTGAGTCAACGCGGCGGCGGAGGCGCCCCGGACGAGATGCGGCCCATCTCGTCCGTCCCGCACCACATCGTGGCCGCCGACCGTTCACCCCAAGCCCGCGCCGGCCGCCCTGCACGCCCCTGCGGCATCCCGTGCCGCCGGCCCGCCCACGAGCTCGCCCGCCGCACCGTGGCGTGCCGCCGAGCAGGCCGCCGCCGGTCAGGCCGCCGTGGTCAGGCCGTGCAGGGCGGCGATGGCCTGCCGGCCGGCCGGCGTGGTGAAGTCCCGCACCATGTCGGAGACGAAGCCGGCCACCGACGTCACGACGCCACCGGCGGCCTCGATCTGGCGCAACGCCGCGTCCTCGGTACGGCCGGCCAGCCCGCCACTCGCGTCGATCAGTACGCGCACGTCATAGCCGCCCGCCAGCGCGTCGAGCGCGGTGTGCAGGACGACGATCTCGGTGGTCACGCCGCACACGACCAGCGTCCTGCGGCCGCGGGCCTCGATCGCCGTGCGCCACGCCGGGTCGTCCCAGCAGCTGGGACCGGTGCGCACGAACGGCGGCGCTTCGGGCACCTCCGCGATGACGCCGGGACCGCCCGGCCTGGGCGCGACCGAGACGGTGAACGGGATGCCGAGCGCCGGCGCGACGCCGCCGACGACGCCCGCGGCCCGCCGGATGGCGGCGGGGCTGTTCGTGGCGCTGGCGTCCACGATGCTGTCCTGGAGGTCGGCGAACACGATCTGCACCTGACGATGATCCAGCATCGTTCTACTCCTTAATCGTTCAGATAATGAATGATATCGGGACGCTAGCATAGCGATCGTGAACGATGTCAAGCTCACCTCCACCCTCGCCTTCCGACTGGGCACGCTGGGGGCCATCGCCACCGACCGCTTCTCGGCGCGGCTGGCCCCGCACGATCTCAAGCCGAAACACGTCGGGCTGCTGTCCGTGCTGGCATCCGGCGCGGCCGCCTCCCAGCTCGACATCGCCAAGCTCATGGGAGTGGCGCCCAGCCTGGTCGTCTCCCTGGCCGACCACCTCGAGGCCATGGGCGCGGTGCGTCGCCTGCGCGACCCGGCCGACCGCCGCCGCCAGACGCTCACGCTCACGGACGAGGGGAGCGCGCTCCTGGCCGAGTGCACCACGGCCGCCCGCGAGCTCGACACCGAGCTGACCGCCGGCCTGACCCCCACGCAGCTGGATGCGCTGCACGAAGCGCTCGGCCACCTCGCCGCCGAACACGGCCTCCCCGCATGACTACCGACGACCGCATCGAGCGCGCCCGCTCGCTCTACGACCGGGCGGTGTTCGCCGGCGACACCCACGCCCTCACGGCGGCCGAGCACGCGCTGAACGCCGTCGAGGCCGATCTCGCCCTGGCCCGCGGCCGCCTCGTCCACGCCCGGTTCCTGGACGGCGGTGCGGAAGACCCGTGCGAGCTGGAGCTGTTCGAGCGAGCCGCCGACCTCTACCGCGCGCTCGGCGACACTCGCGGCGAAGCCGAGGCGCTGTTCTGGATCGGCGCCTTCCACCAGGTGGTCCGCGGCGACGACGGCGTCGCCGTACCGGCTCTCGAACGCTCGCGCGCCCTCGCCGCAGAGGCGGGCGACGCGCTCACGACGTCGTACGCGCTGCGCCACCTGGGCATCGCCGCGCACCGCGCGGGACGCCTGGACACGGCCCGCACGCACCTCGAGGAGTCGGTACGGCTGCGCCGCGGGCTCGGCTTCCACGCCGGGGTCGCCGCCAACCTGGTCGGCCTGGCCTACATCACCGCGGCGGAAGGCGATCGCGACAATGCGCTGGAACTGCTCGACGAGGCGACCTCACTCGCCCGCTCGGACGGCGCGCACAGCGTCATCGGCTGGATCGACGAGGCCCGCGCGCAACTGGCCACCGGGGGAGGGCCAGGCGGATGACGTCGTCGGCCAGGCGGTGTCCTCGGTGATCACGTTGACCGCGACCGTCCTGATGTTCCGCAGGCTCGGCTCCGAGAAGCCCGCCTACGCGCTGCCGGCCACCGCCGGGGTGCTGGACTCCATGGCGAACCGCTGTTCCTGCTCGCCGCCAGAAGCGGCACCTGGTGATCGTCGCGCTGTATCCAGCCGGGACGGTCCTGCTCGCCCGGGGGGTCCTGCACGAGCGGATCGGTCGCGGCCAGCTCGCCGGCCTGGGCGCCGCCGCCCTCGCGGTCAGCCTCCTCGCCCTCACCTGACCGGTCCCGCCGCCCTTCCGCCTTCCACTCCGCCGATCACGACCACTCCGCCGATCACGAAAGGGAGACCGCATGTTCATCCAGCCCTGGGACGCGAGCCTGGACGAGGCCGAATGGCAGGCCTGGATCGCCGACGGCCACGACTTCGGGCAGCTGTGCGTCAACGGTCCGCCCGGCCGGCCGCCTGTCGTCGTCCCGACCCACTTCATCTGCGACGGGAACGACCTGCTGGTCCATCTCGCCCGGCCCAATCCGGTCTGGAAGGCGATCGAGCATGATCCGAACGTGACGTTCACCGTCATCGGCGACTACGCCTTCGTCCCCGGCCCCTGGCGCGCCACCCCTGGCACCCCTCCCCAGGACGGGGTTCCCACCAGCTACTACGCGGCCGTCCAGTTCACCTGCCGCGCCCACGTCATCGACGACCCCCACGGCAAGGCCGACCTGCTGGCCCGCCAGCTCGCCCACTTCCAGCCCGACGGCGACCACGCCGAGGTCACCGTCGACCGGCCCCCGTACGGGCGGTTGCTGTCCGGCATCCGCGGCCTGCGTCTGGAGGTCACCGGCGTCCGCGGCAAGTTCAAATACGACGACCACAAGTCCGTCCAGCACCGCACCGCCGTCGCCGACCACCTCACCGCACGAGGCCGAGGCCTCGACGTCCCCGCGGCGGCCCAGCAGCGACGTCGCACCGACCGCATCGGTACCTGGAAGCCCTGACCCCCACCAGCTAGCTGCTCGCCCCGCACACCGAACAGCTCGCCGTCCACTACCTCAGCTCAGCGCACTCCCGGGCCACCACCTGAGAACGCGAGCCGGACGATCACCGGCATGGCGCCAGCACGCGCGGACCGCTGTGCGGCGTTGCCGAGTCTTGGCAGCTCCCGGATGGTCGCGGTGTATCCAGTGCTGTGCCCGGAAGCGTTCACCAGGTCGCACTGAGGTCGTGACGCGGGCCGGGGTGGACATCGACCACACCGAAAACCGTTGGACACGGCCCAGGGCGCTCCACGATCATCCGCGCTGTGACAGATGAGTTCGAACGCCGGCCCACCGCCGGCCTGAAGTCAGTGAGATTCGTTGATCTGACGAGCACGGCCATGACCGCCCTGCTGGACGACGACCTTGCCCGGGCCAGTGCCGAGGCAGGAGTCGAGCTGACGGAGTACTTCCTCAGCGATCAGGCGAAGTGGGTCTGGCGGTATCGGGTCGATCAGCTGGCTGCGGATCCAGCTAGCGCCGGGTGGCTCACCCGAGCCGTGGTAGCCGAGCCCGAAGGCGTCGTGGTGGGGTATGCCGGGTTCCACGGGCCGCCGGACGAGGCGGGCATGGTGGAGATCGGTTATTCGGTGGCTCCCGGCTACCGTCGTCAGGGGTACGCCAGGACGATGCTGACCGAGCTGATGCGTCGGGCCGCGGCCGAATCCGGAGTCAGGACTGCGCGCGTGACGATCAGCCCGGATAACACCGCGTCCCTGGCCACGATTTCCGGATTCGGCTTCGTCGAGGTCGGAGAGCAGTGGGACGAGGTGGACGGCCTCGAGCTCATCTTTGAAGTCCCTGTCTGACTGAGCCGCTGCGCTGCAGGGTGTGGGCGGCCTGGCGCGGGCCCGGCGTCGCGTCGTCGACGGTCAGGTCGGCAGCGCTTTGACAGCAGGCGCGGCGGGAACAACGACATCGACCGATGTACGTCTCAGCCCGGCCCGGTTCGCGGATGGCGTCGTCATGGGGGCGGGGCGGTGGTGGCGCGGACGACGAGTTCGTGCGGCAGCAGGGTGCGCTCGGGCGTGGGTTCCCCGGACAGCACCAGGCGGCCCGCCGTCCGTCCGGCGAGCCGGCTGTACTGGCGGATCGTGGTGAGCCCGGCCTCTTCGGCGCCGGTGTCGGAGAAGCCGATCACCGACAGCTCCTCCGGCACCTTCACCCCGGCCTCGGCCGCCGCGTCGAGCACACCGAGCGCCAGCACGTCGGTGTTGCACAGGATCGCCGTCGGCCGGGGCGAGCGCGCGAGCAGTGCCCGACCGGCCTCGCGACCGGACTCGCGTTCGTTGGCCGCCACCTCATAGACGGGCGTCCGCGCCCAGTCCAGCCCCGCGGCCTCCGCCGCGGCACGGTAGCCGAGCACGCGGTTGCGCATGGCGCGGAAGACCGCGGCTTCCTGCCGGTCGGGGTCGGCCCAGCCGTGCCGGCCCTCGTGTCCCAGGCCGACCACGGCCAGCCCGAGGCGCCGGTGCCCGAGGTCCAGCACATGCCGGACGGCGGCGCCGGCGGCGGCCGGCTCGTCGATGCCGAGGTGCGGCACGCCGTCCACGATCGGCTCGTCGACCAGGAGCGTGGGCAGGCGCCGGGCGAGGACGGCGTCGAGCGCCGCGTGCCCGTCGGGCAGGCAGAAGACGACGAAGGCGTCGACCACGGCGTTCCGCACGAGTTCGGGGCGTTCGACGCCACGGGGCTGCTGCAGGAGCAGCAGCCCGACGGCCGCCTCCTCGGCGGCCACGGCCAGCCCCTGCAGAAAGCCGATGGCGTAGGGGTCGCCGAGGGCATAGGGCAGCGTCTCGGTGAAGATCAGCCCGAGCACCCCGGCCCGCCCGAGGCGCAGGGAACGCGCGGTGGGGTTGGGGCCGGCGTAGCCGAGCTCGTCCGCCACGCGCAGGATGCGCTCGCGCAGTTCCGCGCTGAGCTGGTCGGGCCGGGAGAAGGCGTAGGAGACGGTGGCGCGAGAGACGCCGACGCGGTCCGCGATCGTCTGCAGGGTCACTCGCTCGGCCATCCCCCAACCCTAGCGCGCCGCTCCTTAATCAGTTAAGCGCTCAAGCGGGGGACAGGGGTGCCTGCGTCACCTGCTCGGATCCGGGCTCGGACCCCGCTCGCCCATGAGCAGCCGAGGCGCGTGTGTCAGCACAGCCTGACAACGCACGCGCCTGTCAACCCAGCCTGACAGCCTGCTTGAGGAAGACGACGCCGTCGATCATGTCGAGCTGGTCCGGGTTCAGCGGGAAATAGGCGAAATCGTGGGAGGTGCGCGAGGTGGGCTTCGTGACGGCCTCGGCCATGCGGCGGGCGTCGATGAGAGAGTGGTCCCACGGGAGCGTGGACAGGATGCCCTCGACGGTGTCCGGGGGCGGAGTGTCGTCGCCGACCGTGCCGAGGGCTGAGGCCAGGAAGGCGTACCGGTCGCCGAGGTGCGTCGCGGTGATCGCTCCAGCGCTCCACCACTCCAGCACCTGGTCGCCGAACGCCATGAGGCTCTTGTTCCGCTGCAGGTGCAGGTTGCTGGCGAAGACCAGGGTCGGGCCGTGCTCGGCGACGGCACGCAGGTTGGCGGCCATCATCGCGTCCCGCAGGGCCGACAGCCGCGTCCACCGTGCCGGGGACGCGTCGGCCATCCAGTAGTGGTAGCGGAGCAGGCCGGTGGCGGTGCGCCCGTACAGTGCCGCCCGCTCCCTGTCGGCCGCGCTCAGCTGCGGCGCCTGCGTGTCGAGCAGCGCCACCAGGTCGTCGGTGATCAGCCGCAGCCGCTGGGCGTCGGCGGACTGGCCGATCGACTGGGACGGGTCCATGGCCGTCGCCTCGTTCGACCACCGGTCGTCCGGGCCCAGCAGCGTGTCGAGGGTCTCCCTGGTCACCACAGTGCAGAGGAGCGGGCCGTCGAGGAGTTCGTAGAGGGCGGTGAGCGCCTGGCGCGGGCTCGCCGCCCAATACTCCAGAGGGCCGTCGAACCCGAAGAACCGGAGCTTTTCGTCATGCTTCTCGTTGTACGCCCGCATCCAGCGTACGAGGTCGCGGTTGGCCGGTGCGGCGCCGAATCCGTGGCTGAAGCCGCGTTCCATGACGTCGTCGAGCGTGCCCGCGCCCGTCGTGATGTAGTCGTCCACCAGGAGGCCCATGAGACAGTCGCTCTCGATGGCGAACGACCGGTAGCCCTCGTGCTCGACCAGATGCCGGAAGATCTCGTTGCGCAACTCGCCCAGCTCCCCGACGAAATGCCTGGCCTCGCCCAGGCCGAGAAGCAGGGGCTCGGCGGGAAGCGACCGCAGGAACGCCGAGATGCCCGCGCCGTCGAGCTGCCGGGCCGTGTCCTTGATATCCATACCTTCAACGGTATCGTTGAACCTTCGTTGTAAACTTTGACGTGGAAACCCCCGCGCTTATCGCGATGACCTTCAAACGGTGATGCACGCATGAGACCAGTGGACCTGGCGCGCGAGCACGGCCTGTCCACCCAGGCGATCAGGAACTATGAGGAGGCCGGCATCCTGCCCGCCGCCGAACGCACCGTCCACGGCTACCGCACCTACACGCCGCTGCACGCGCAGGCCCTGCGCGCGTTCCTCGCCCTCGTGCACGGGCACGGCCACCAGACGGCCACGTCGATCATGCAGGCGGTCAACGGGGGCGCGACCGAGGACGCGTTGCGGCTCATCGACGAAAGCCATGCCCAACTCCTCGACGACCGCCGCACCCTCCAGGCCGTCGAAGCCGCGCTCCGCGACCTGGCACCCGTACCGCAGGAACGCGGCGACGCCTTCATCGGCCCCCTGGCCAGAAGGCTCGGCATCCGCCCTGCCACCCTGCGCAAATGGGAGAACGCCGGACTGGTCCAGCCGCACCGCGACCCGCAGACGGGCTACCGGGTCTACAGCGCGGCCGACATACGCGACGCCCGGCTGGCCCACCAGCTCAGACGGGGCGGATACCTGCTGGAGCAGATCGCCCCGCTGATCGCCCAGGTCCGCTCCGCCGGAGGCGTCGCGCCTCTGGAGCAGACCCTGCGCGACTGGCGGACCCGCCTGTCCGCCCGGGGCCGCGCCATGCTCAAGGGCGCCGCCGACCTGGACGTGTACCTCCGCGCCCGCGAACCTTGAGGTCGAGTCACGTCCACCACAGGAACGGCATGGCCACGGAAGGACGGGGCCGTTTCGCTTGATCAAAAGCAGCCCGGCCGTATTCGGGGAGGACCGTCAAGCAGCTCCGCAGCGGAACACACATGGAGACGCAGGCGAGAGTCGAACTCGCTCGTACGGGCTTTGCAGGCCCGCCTCCGCACCGGCGAACTGCGCCAAGGCCGCCCTTTTCGCCTGGGCGGATCGTGCGCGAGGACGGAGTCGAACCGCCACAGCCGAAGCGTCCGGTTTACCGCCGGGTGGGCTCCCCAGCTGCCCAGCTCGCGCATCAGCGGCGTACGTCCGGCGGGATTCGAACCCGCACCGTCCGGCTCCTAAGGCCGGCGCCTCTTCCATTGGGCTACGGACGCCAGAGAGCCGCAGCGGGGACTCGAACCCCGTCCTGCTGGGTGGAAGCCAGCTGCCTTACCGGTTCGGCCTCTGCGGCAATGTGGACTAACGGATCTCGAAACCCTTACCGTCCTTGTGTTCCGCTGTGGAGTTGTCAAAATACCGGTCCCGGATTCCGGGCAGGGGAAAGAGAAAAGGCCGCCTGGTGTGCACCTGGCGGCCTCCGAAAGTCCTTCGCGGATTATCCGGAAGCCTGCCTGAGCAGGGCGCAGCCGAGCGCCGCACAACGGCGACAGCGGCACCGTCCCGGTCCGTGCGCGGTGGCTGCGATGGTCATGGCCGGCCTTTCCTGATGTTTCCGTGGCGGCTCTCCGCCCGTGTTCCGTTGTGTCGACAGTAATGGCCGGCACGGCGGCCGTGCCACTTGTTTATTCAGACGCACGGCGCCGCAATATGATTTTAGCCATTGGGTAGGCACGAAGGCGGACGTGACCAGCCGATCCACTACTAAGGTTGTGGATGTGAGTCCTAGGTCCGTGGGCGCGATGGACGCCGATGAGAAAGTCGACCGGCAGGCGCGGATCCTCGAGGCGGTGCTTCGGCTCTTGTCCTTGCAGGGCATATCCGGCGTCAGCATGCGTGCCGTCGCGCGTGCGGCCGGGGTCTCGTTGGGGCTGGTGAACTACTACTACGAGGACAAGACGAGCCTGATCCGTGCGGCCCTGCACCGCATCGAGGAGCAGGACGTCGCGATCGTCGAGCCGGACCTCACCCTGGAGCCTGAAGAGCGGCTGCGTGCCGCGCTGAAGCGGGTGGCCGACCCGGAGTTCCTGACGACGGAATACCTGTCCCTGCGACTTCAGCTCTGGGCGCTCGCCCAGGCCCACGAGGACTTCGAGCGCATCAACACGGTGGCCCAGAAACGCTACCGCGCCGGGCTCGCCGCCCTCATCCGTGCGGCCCGCCCCGAGCTGTCGCGCGGCGAGTGCAGCAAGCGGGCCACCGACATCGACGTCATCCAGAACGGCTTGTGGCTCACGGCCCTGCTGGGGCTCGACCGCGCCTCGATCGGCAGGAGCGTCACTCGCTGCGAGGAAATCGCACTCGCCGACTGACTGGTCGCCCGACGGCAAATCTGAACGAACGTCCAGAAGCGCATTGAACGATCGTTCAAACGCTCGTATGCTCCCCCCATGACACCAGTGACCATGGACGACGTACGCCGCGTCGGCACCGGGTTCCACCAGGACCCCGGACGATCGATGTCGCTGCGGTCGGAGGCGTACACGGACCCGCTGTGGCTCGAGGTCGACGTCCGGGCGATCTTCGCCCGCACCTGGCAATGGATCTGCCACGCCGAGAAGCTCGAGTCGCCGGGCAGCTACGTATCGGCCACCGTGGCCGGCATGCCGATCGCGATCGTCCGCGATCGTGACGGGGCGCTGCGCGCGTTCTACAACGTCTGCAAGCACCGTGCCCATGAGCTGCTCACGGGCTCCGGCACCACGCGCAACATCGTCTGCCCCTACCACGCGTGGACCTACGGCCTCGACGGGCAGCTGAAGGCGGCTCGTCGCGCCGACAAGATGGAGACCTTCGACAAGCGCGAGATCTGTCTCGACCAGGTGCTGGTGGAGGAGTTCGGTGGATTCGTCTACGTGAACCTGGACCAGGGCGCCGCTCCGTTGGGTGAGCAGGCCGGGGATCTGGGGGCCGACATCGCCAGGTGGGCTCCCGACGTGGCAGGGCTGACCCACGCGAAGCGGTTGACCTACGACGTCGCCAGCAACTGGAAGAACGTCATCGACAACTTCCTGGAGTGCTACCACTGTCACATCGCCCACAAGGAGTTCGTCGACCTCGTCGACATGGACACCTACGAGGTGAAGACCCACGGCATCTGGTCGAGCCACTTCGCCGAGGCCGGCAAGCACGAGAACGCCGCGTACGACGTGTCGGGTGCGTCAGTCACGCAGCACGCGGTGTGGTGGCTGTGGCCCAACACCTGTCTGCTGCGATACCCCGGTCGCGGCAACTTCATGGTCTTCCAGGTCGTTCCTGCCGGTCCCGGCCGGACCCTGGAGACCTGGGACTTCTACTTCGAGACGGCCGAGCTCGAGGACGCCGAGGCGCAGTCGGTGCGGTACATCGACGAGGTGCTGCAGCAGCAGGACATCGCGCTGGTGGAGAGCGTCCAGCGGGGCATGAGCACCCCGGCCTTCGACCAGGGCCGCATCGTGTACGACCCGTCCGGCTCAGGGCTGTCCGAGCACGGCGTGCATCACTTCCACGGCCTCGTCCTCGACGCCTATCGGTCGTGGGTGGAAGGGGCCGCCGAACGCCGGTAGCCCTCGCCTTCCGAGCCGCGTCGCCGGGCAGAAGCGAAGCGAAGGAAACGGGAGAAATCCGGTCGCAGTCGCCGGCGATCGGCGGCGATGATGGCCGCCATGAAGTTCCGCAAGGACCGAGACCGCTCGCCCCGCGAGATCCTGCTCGAGCTGTACGACTCGCTGGACCGACGCCATCGGCCCGAGGATGTGGCCGATCTGGTGCTGCAGGCGCTGGAAGGGAGCCTGTCCAGGCGCGAGCGGGTGGTGCTCCAGCGCGCGGCCAAGCACTCCTCGCACAACGCGGCATGGTTCTCCTCGATGTCCACGGACTACGCCCGGCCGGTCGGCGGCGCGCGGCAGGTCGCGGCGGCGACCCGGCTGTTCGAGCGCTCCGTGGAGGTCGACCCCGACGACCCGGAATCGCTGCTGGAGTTCGCGACGACCATGGGGAGCGACATCCGGTGGGCGCCGGACCGTACCGACTTCCTGGCCGACCGGCTCAACCGGGAGTCCCGGGACGCGGCCGGGATGGAGCTGTCCAAGCGACAGTACAACCGGCGCTTCCGCATGCTGCGCAGGCTCGCGGCCAAGGCGGACACCCTGGGCGTCGAGCAGGACAAGCGGCGGCTGCTCATGCTGGGCACGACAGGGTTCGGCGCCGACATCCCGCGCGAGCGTTTCCTCGCCGACGTCGACGCCGCCTGCTTCGTCGCCTACTACACCGCGCGGCGCAAGCTGCGCCGGGAGTTCACCCTGTCGGGGCGGGACAACCCGTTCGACGAGATCGCCTCCGTCCTGCTCGATCGGTGCACGGACTCCAGCGACTGGTGGCTGATCGCCCAGGTGCGGGCGGCGCCAGACATCCTGGAGCGCCTCACCGAGGAGGAGCGGGGACGCCTTCTCGGCCAGTGGTCGGCGGTCATGCGGCACAGCGCAGGCATGCTCCGCGACCGCTGGAATCCCGGCACCGACCGCGTCTCGATGGTCGTGCGGCCGGGCGACGACTCCACCACGTGGAACAACCTGGCGGTCGCCTACAACGCCGCCCGAGCGGGGTGGCTGGCCTGCCTGGCCTCGCTGGACGCGCTGCGCCTGCTGGACGTGGCCTGCCCCGGCAAGGCCATGCGGCTGATGGCGGGCGACCTGGTGGCCTGGCACCGCGGCGCCGGGGGAGGTGTCGACCCCGACACCGCGGTGTGGGCCGCGTTGCCGCCGCCCTGGGAGGTCCTCGACGGGAGCAGCGCCTGCACCCGCGCCGACGTCGAGGCCGCCTGCCGTACGGCCGGGCTCGACCCGGAGGGCTCCGGTTGGACGGCGCCCGCCGTCCGACGCGGTGTGGCCGTGTTCCGGCCGACGCCCGAGCTGGTGCACGGCGTGAGCATCGCCGACCCGGTCTGGGCGTCCCTGCTGCGGCGGGCGGGAGCGTTCAGCGGCAAGCACGTCAAACCCGAACTCGCCGCCGACGCCGGTCACGGCCTGGCCACCGGGGTGGTGGTGAGCGAACTGCCCGCGGCAGGCCGTCCCGCGGAGTAGGGCAGCGGTGTCGCTCTCGCGGCGGGAAACGCCCACCGATAACCGGTGGCGCTGCCGGGGAGGGACCGAGCAGACTGGTCCAGGCCCGCCGTAGTTCAGTGGTAGAACGCCTGGCTCTTCTTCCAGGTGGTCGCCGGTTCGAGCCCGGTCGGCGGTGCCTGGAAGTGGTCTCGTTGTAGCTCAGAGGTAGAGCGCCCGGCTCGGGACCGGGTGGACGCCGGTTCGAGCCCGGCCGGCGAGGCCCTTCCAGATCTGCCGTGGGCGACGTCTGACCGCGAGGGCAGGCGGCCGGTCCGCCCTCGTGTCCGGCCGACCGCGCCATCGGCGCTCGCCCCCAGCCGCTCTTTCGGCAACCGCCGCATGGCGATCGTCAGGCCGGCGGGAGCGGCAGACCCGCCTCCGGCCGACGTCGGCCAAGCCCTCAAAGCCGTCCGAGGCGCCCCCTGATCCGCCGGCTCGCGATCAGATGATCTCGAGGTTGGCCATCATCCCCATGTCCTCGTGCTCGGCGTTGTGGCAGTGGAAGAGGTAACGGCCGCGGTAGCCGTCGAAGCGGGTGATGATCTCCACGGCTTCGCCGGGTCGTAGCGAGACGGTGTCCTTGAGCCCCGCGTCGTGGGCCAGGGGCGCCCTGCCGCTGCGCGAGAGCACGCGGAAACCGACCAGGTGCAGGTGGACAGGATGGTGGACGTCGGCGACGAGCCGCCAGACCTCGACGTCGCCGAGCCGGGTCGTGACATCGGCGCGGGCAGGGTCGAACGACAGGCCGTCGATGAGCCAGCCGTGGCCTGTGTGCATCTGCCCGGCGCGGAAGGCGAACTCGCGCACCCTGACGGCGTCCGATCGCCGCCAGTCCGGCAGGTCGGTGGACAGCGTGCGGGGGACGCGGCTGTCGTCGGCGGCTCTGCGGGCGACGCGGAAGGCCATCACCTCGCGGGTACGGCCGGAGCCGAGCCGGTTGATCACCTTGACGAGGCTGCCGGTCGGGACGCCGGAGAAGTCGACGACCACGTCGTAGCGTTCGGCGGGTGCGATCGGCAGCAGCCGGTGGGTGACCGGGGCGGCGAGCAGTCCCTGGTCGGCCCCGACCTGGACGAGGTCGAGGCCGCGCCCGTCGTCGGTGACCGCTTCGAGTTCGTAGTGGCGGGCGTTGGAGGCGTTGAGGATGCGCAGCCGGTAGCGGGCCGCGTCGACCTCGTGCACGGGCCAGGGGGCGCCGTTGACCAGGATCACGTCGCCGAGGACCCCGGCGAGATACGGCTCGCGGACGCCGGGCCGTACGCGCAGGGTGGGGTCGAGGGAGGGGTAGGCCAGGCTGCCGTCAGCGGCGAACGCCCGGTCGGCGATCATGATGGGCAGCTCGCGTGGTCCGGCGGGCAGGCCGAGGGCGTCCTCGGCGTCGTCGCGGATGATGTGCAGCCCGGCCAGGCCCCGCCAGATCGCGGGGGCGGTGAAGTCCATCCGGTGGTCGTGGTACCACAGCAGCGTGGGCCGCTGGTCCAGCGGGAAGGTGTAGTCCCTGGTCAGCTCGGTCACCACGGCCCTCGGGTCGTGCATGCCGTGTTCGGAACCGTGCCCTGTCCGCATGGAGTGCTCCTGCCAGCCCTCGGGCAGGACGAGGTCGGTCGGGTACCCGTCGGAAGCCGCCGGGGTCCGTCCGCCGTGCAGGTGCACGACGGTCGGCACGGGCAGCTCGTTGCGGTGCGACACGGTGATCGGCCGGCCGCGGCGCGACTCGATCGTCGGCCCAGGGAAGGTGCCCTCATACGTCCACAGCGGTGTCCTGACACCGGACAGGATCTCCGCGCTCGCTTCGCGCTGGGTGATCTCGTAACGGTCGACTCCGCCCGAGGTGCTGACCGGCGCCAGCACGGAGGGAATCGGCAGTGGCACGCGGAAGGGCGGCGGTAGCGGTACGGCACTGCGCAACTCGGCGCCGGTGATCGACGGCCTGCGCGCCAGCGCCGCCGAGGCCGACAGCCCGGTGGCCGCCATCAGCCCGAGCGCCCCGCCGATGCCCAGCGCCCGCCGCCGGGTCAGGTCCCGGGCATCATGCTCACGCACGGTGGACCTCCCGCCGCGGCAAGGGCCGGAGCCAGACGGCGATGAACAGCACGACGAGCGCGGCGACGGCCATCACACCCAACGGGATGTGCAACCACAGCGCGCCGTCCAGCCCGGCGAAGTACTGCACCGTCTCGGCCGCCACCACGGTCATCGTGGCCGCGAACGGCCAGATCTGACGTAGCCGGATCCACACCACGATCGCCACGATCACCTGCACGTAGCCGATGGAGGTGACCACGTCGGCGCCGATCGCGTGCCAGCGCATGCTGTCGAAGTCACCGGTCAGATACACCCCGGCGAACACCGGCTGGCCGACGATCGCCACCACATGCGCGCTGACGACGGCCCGCAGTGTCCACCCCGTCGGTGTCGTCCGCTGCGCGGCCATGGTGAGCATGCGATATCCCTCCTCACTTCGTCGTCGCTTTCGCGAACGGCATCGACGCTATGGCCCACTGGTTATCTTGTCTAAGATCAATATCACTATGGTGTTATGTAGTGGGAGGCATGATGGAGCTGAACACGCTCAGGCAGTTCCTGGTGGTGGCGCGGCTCGAACACCTCAGCCGCGCGGCCGACGAGCTGCGCGTCGCCCAGCCTTCGCTGAGCCGTACCATCGCCCGCTTGGAGAACGAACTGGGCACACCGCTGTTCGAGCGCAGCGGCCGGCTCCGGCTGAACGACACGGGCAAGCTCTTCCGCGGTCACGTCGAACGCGCTCTCGGTGAGCTCGATGCGGGCCGGCGAGCCGTCGCCGAGGCCACCAGTGAGGGGGTGGGCACGGTGCGACTGGCGTCGGAGACGTTCCTCACCCTCACCGGGCCGCTGGCGGCCTACAAGCGCGCTCATCCCTCCATCGAGGTCGAACTCCGCTGGGCGGCGGCCGAGGACATGGCCCGCCACCTGCGGGCTCAAGAGGTCGACCTGTGTGTCGCCTCGCAGCCGATCCACGCCGAGGGCTTGGAGGCGGTTCAGCTGGTGGACGAGGCGGTGTGGGTGGCCACGTCACTCGATCATCCGCTGGCGGGCCGTACCTCGGTGAGCATCGACGAACTCGCCGATCAGCCCTTCGTCACCGCCCGCAAGGGGCACTGGCAGCGCAGGCTCCTCGATCGGCTCTTCGCCGCCAGAGGCCTCACACCGAAGATCGTCTGCGAAGTCGACGAGCTCAGCGCCATCGCCGACCTGATCGGCGCGGGGCTCGGCATCGGCCTCGTCCCTTCCATGGCCCGGCGGACCTCCATCCGTGCCCCCATCGCCGCGATCACCGTGGACAGCCCCGACTGCCGTCGCGCGCTCACGCTGTACTGGGGCGCCGACAGCCACCTGTCGACCGCCGCCCGCCTGATGCGCACGGCGATCACCACCTGGAACTGGGCCACCAGCGAACCAGTCGCGCGTTGACCGCACGCTCCAGGATCGCCACGCCGTGCCACAGTCGAGGACGCCGATGCGGGCGTGGATGTCCTTGGCTTCCCATGTCGGCGCCAGGCCGCCCCTGCCGCACCGGGCGCGGACCTCGGCCGGCGGCCGGATCGAACCCATGGACCACTACGACGAGGGACTCGTCGGCAGCGCGTCCGACGCCATGTGGAAATCGCTCCCTGCCCTGCGATCGCTGACCGTCGAAGGAGCGCTCCTCTTCCACGGGATAGCCGGAGACGCCCTGACCGACCTGCGCCTCCGCGGCGCCACCATCAGCGACGGATCGGCATTCCCCGGCTCCGGCCCGGACCTCGTCACGCTCCCCAACCTCACCACCCTGGAACTGGACACCCGGTCGGACGACTCCACATCAGCACCCTGGACATCGCAAGCCATGAAATCGACGGCGACCCCCTGACCGCCCTCGCAGGCCTGGTCTCACATTTCGTCCACCTGGACCTGTCGGTGGCCGGCCCCATCGCGATCGAAGGCGTCGCCCGCGCACCGACATCGACCGGCTTCTCCCAACCGTCCCTTGGCTTTGACGTAACGAGCTGAGGCGGCTCCAGCAGGCGCGGTGGATGCCGTACTTCCCGGCGGACGCGAAGCCGGCGGAGCTGTGCAACAGGACGACGGCCTGATCGACGATGTTCGCCCAGCAGGGGGGACGAGCGCGCAAGGTTTGCGTTTGAGCGCGCTCGAAGCCGTAGCGTCGCCGCCATGACGACACAGACCTGGATCATCACCGGCGCGTCCCGCGGTTTCGGGCGCGCATTGGCGGAGTCGGCGCTCGCGGCGGGAGACCGCGTGGTGGCGGCGGTGCGCCGGCCCGAGAGCATGGCCGACCTGGAGGCCGAGTACCCGGACAACTGCCTGATCGCGAAGTTCGACGCCCGAGACGTCGCTGCTGCCGCGGACCTCGTGCGGGACACCCTCGACCGCTTCGGTCAACTCGACGTGCTCGTCAACAACGCGGGCCGGGCCGTGGTCGGAGCGGTCGAGGAGGTCAGCGACGCGCAACTGCGTGAACTGATGGATCTGCACCTGTTCGGGCCTGCCGCGCTCGTCCGTGCGGCGCTGCCGGCGATGCGCGCGCGGGGCGCCGGGACGATCGTGCAGATGAGCAGCCAGGGTGGGCGGATGTCGTTCCCCGGCGTGTCGACGTACTCCGCGTCGAAGTTCGCCCTCGAAGGCTGGTCCGAGGCCCTGGCCGGGGAAGTCGCGCCGTTCGGGATCCGCGTGATGATCGTTGAGCCCAGCCGCTTCCGGACCGACTTCAACGCGGGGGACGTACTCGAGTTCGCCGAGGCGTCCGAAACCTACAGTGACGTGCTCGCCGCCGTCCGCGCGGACATGGCCGGAGCCGACGGTCTCCAGGAAGGCGACCCGGCGCGGGCGGCGGACATCATCGTGTCCCTCGCGCACAGTGACGAGGTGCCGCTGCGGCTGCCGCTCGGGCGCGAGGCGGTCGAGCGTATCTCGGGTGCGTACCGGCGTGGCCTGGACGAGGTCGACCGGTGGGCCGAGATCGCCCGCAGCGCCGACTTCGAGGACGTCCCGGCGTCGGTCCGGCCGATTTAGGCTGGCGTCATGGCCACCGACGATCTGATGACCAGGGCGCTCGACACGCTCGGGGACGACGGCCCGCTGTCGGTTGAGGCGATCCACCGCCTCACCGACCTGGCCGAGGTGCCCGAGTCGATGACGATCGCCGAGGTCGCCGACCTCCTCGACCTCTCTCCTCACACGCTGCGCTACTACGAGCGGGCCGGGCTGGTCGAGGTGGCCCGTGACAGCAACGGTCACCGGGTCTACGACGCAGAGGCGGTGCGGCGCCTGGTGTTCCTCACCAGGATGCGGCTGTCCGGCATGCCGATGCGCGACCTACAGCACTACATCTCACTTGTCGACGCCGGGGGGCACACCGTGCCCGAGCGGCTCGACATGCTGGTCGAACATCGCGACACCACCCGCCGCCGGATCCGTGAGCTGACCCTTTCCCTCATGGCGATCGAGTACAAGATCGCCACATACGGAGGCTCGACCGGGCAGGACGTCGCGGCCCTCGACACCGCCACCGGCGCCGACCGCACGTTCCGAACCGCGCTTGTTCACGCCCGCTCCGCCTCGTGATGGTGTAGGCGAGGAGCGGCGGCGCCTGCGGGCGTGTACTGGCGCCAGGCGGAGAGCCTCGCCCGACATCCCTCGTATGGAGGATGCCGGGCGACGAGATGGGCGATGCCGCCTGTCCCGACACGACGGGAACCTTGAGGAATGGAAGCCATCGAGGTGACAGACCTGCGCAAGACGTACGGGGGCACGAACGTCGTGGACGGCGTCACGTTCACGGTCCACGCCGGTGAGACCTTCGGCATCGCCGGCCACAACGGGGCGGGCAAGACCACCACCGTCGAATGCCTCATCGGGCTGCGGCGGGCCGACGGAGGCAGCGTGCGGGTCCTGGGGGAGAACCCGGCACGCCGGCGCCGGGCCCTGGCCCAGCGCATCGGCGCCCAACTCCAGGACAGCGCGCTACCGGAGCGGATGAAGGTCGCCGAGGCGCTGCACGCCTTCGCCTGCTTCTATCGCCACCCCGCCGACTGGCGGGAGGTCATGGAGCGCTGGGGCCTGACCCCGCTGGCGCGCAAGGCGTACGGTGACCTGTCCGGCGGGCAGAAGCAGCGGCTGATGCTCGCCCTGGCCCTGGTCGGCGACCCCGAGGTGGTCGTGCTGGACGAACTGACCACCGGCCTGGACCCGATCGCCCGCCGGGAGACCTGGCGGCTGGTGCGCGAGCTGAAGACCTCCGGCACCACCGTGGTGCTGGTCAGCCACTACTTCGACGAGACCGAGGCCCTGTGCGACCGCCTGGCGGTCCTGGCCCGTGGCCGGATCCGGGCCATGGGCACCCCGGACGAGATCATCGCCCGGACCGGCACCGCCAGCCTGGAAGAGGCGTACTTCGCCCTGGAAGGAGCGGACCGATGAAGGCGTTCGCCGCTTTAACGGCCACCGAGCTGAGGCTGCTGCTGCGTGATCCTGCCTCGGTGTTCTTCATGCTGGCCTTCCCGCTGATGCTGCTGGTGCTCAAGCGCGGCGACACCGGCGCGGTCCCGGGGTACGTCGCGATGATCGCGGCCATCGGTGGCATGGGCGCGCTGCCCGGCATCGTGGCCGCCTACCGCGAGCGCAAGGTGCTCAAGCGGCTGGCGACCACGCCGATCTCTCCCGTGCTGCTGCTGGCCGCGCAGTTGGTGGCGCAGGTCGCCGCGGCCCTGGCGGGCTCGGTGCTGCTGATCGCCGCCGCGATCGTCGTGTTCGGCACGCGGCCGCCCGCGAACGTGCCCCTGCTGGCGGTGGCGTTCCTGCTGTGCTCGGTGGCGGTCTGCGCGATCGGGTTCGTGATCGCCGCGATCGTGCGCAACACCAGGGGCGCCGGCCTGATCGGCATGCTGGTCATGTTCCCGATGATCTTCCTGGCGGGGGCGGCCGTGCCCAGGAAGTCCCTGCCCGGCTCGCTGCGGCAGATCGGCGACTTCCTGCCCCTGACCCCGGGCGTGGACGCGCTGACCAGTGCCTGGAGCGGCACCGCCGCGCTCTTCCCGATGCTGATCCTGATCGGGATAATCGTTGCGGGCACGACCCTGGCCGGCGCGCTGTTCCGATGGGAGTGACGAGGTGAACGTCTGGGAGGCGCGCTGGCTGCGCGCCTTCCACATGCTGTTCTACGCCTGCCTGGCGCTCGGCCTGGTGCTGTCGTTCGGCGAGGACGCCGGCCCAGGCCCGGTGAGCCTGGGCCTGCTCGCGCTGCTGGCCGGCTGGCACTGGTTCTTCGTCCTGCGCCGCCCGCACCTGCTCGGCCGGCTCCACCCCATGGCGTTCCACCTGGCCGTGCTGTGCGCGCTGTACGTCGCGCTGGTACTCACGGACCGCTCGTTCGATGTGGTGATCTTCGGGCTGATGCCCCAGCCGTACCTGATGCTCTCCACCCCGTGGTCGTACGCGGGGGCGGTGGCGACGATCCTGTGCACCTTCGCCGCCAGGGGCTACCTGGACGACCCCAACGCCCTGTGGCGGCTCGTCGGGAGCTGCGGGCTGGTGGTGGCGATCGGCCTGTTCGTGGCCTACGTGTTGCGGCAGAGCGCGCAGAACAAGACGGTCGGCGTGCTGGAGGAGCGGGCGAGGCTCGCCAGGGAGATCCACGACACCCTCGCCCAGGGCCTGAGCGGGATCATCACCCAGTTGGAGGCGGCCGAGCAGGCCATGCCCGAGCAGGGCAGGCCCGACCTGCCCGCCGTACGCAGGAGGATCGCGCTGGCCAAGGAACTGGCCCGCGACAACCTCCAGGAGGCCAGGCGCTCGGTGGACGCGCTGCGGCCTGGCCCGCTGCAGGAAGCGCACCTGGACGCGGCGCTCGCGCAGGTCGCCGAGCGGTGGTCGCGCACATCCGAGGTGAGCGCCACCGTGACGGTGGAGGGCACGCCCCGGCCGCTGACGGCCGAGGTGGGCGCCACGCTGCTGCGCGCGGCGCAGGAGGGGCTGTCCAACGCGGCCAAGCACGCGCGGGCGGACCGGGTGGCCATCACACTGACCTACATGGACGACGAGGTGACGCTGGACGTGTTCGACGACGGCACGGGCTTCGACCCGGGCGCGCACGGTTCCGGTTACGGGCTGGCGGCCATGCGTGAGCGCGCCCGCGGCGTGGGCGGCACGCTGACGGTCGAGTCGGCGCCGGGAGAGGGGACGGCACTGTGCCTGCGCATCCCCTCAAACTGATGATCGTCGATGACCATCCGGTGGTCCGCGACGGGCTGCGCGGCATGTTCGACAACGTGGACGACATCGAGGTGGTGGCCGAGGCGTCCGACGGGTTCGAGGCGCTGGCCATGGCCAGGAGGGCGGGCCCGGACGTCGTGCTCATGGACCTGCGCATGCCCGGCCTCGACGGCGTCGGCGCGATCCAGCGGTTGCGGGTCGACCACCCGGAGATCAAGGTGATCGTGCTGACCACCTACGACACAGACGCCGACGTGACGCGGGCCATGGCGGCCGGGGTCGCGGGCTACCTGCTCAAGGACGCGCCCCGCGAGGAGTTGCACCGGGCCGTGCGAACGGCCGCGGCGGGCGGCGCCGTACTGGCCCCGTCGGTCGCCTCCGCGCTCATCGGCCGGCCCGCGGGGCAGGAGCCGAGCCTGCGCGAGCTGGAGGTGCTGCGCCTGGTGGCCCGGGGGGCGGCCAACAAGGAGATCGCCAGGACCCTGCTGATCAGCGAGACGACCGTGAAGACGCACCTCAAGCACGTCTTCGCCAAGCTCGGCGTCGAGACCCGGGCCGCGGCGGTCGTCGTGGCCATGGAGCGCGGGCTCCTGTAGTGCCGGCGATCGGACAGATGCGGAACAGAGCAGGCGGGATCGGTGAACAGGGCCTCCAGCCGGGCGGCCGGTCTGGGCGGATGCGGTTCACAGCTCTGCCGGTGTGACAGGTCACCCTGCGTCACTGGTAACACACGCTTCACTCCTCCGTCATATCACTCAGAGCGTTCATCGGACTACTTTCGGTCGCAGCGGGTGGTGACCGCCGAAGCCCAGCGCAACGGCGAAGGGATCACCTCTCGGCTGAAGAGCGGACGGCGGCATGACCGAACGCCGGTCATGCCCCGCGATCTGCACCGTTGGCCGCCCGGGGACGACGCCTCGGGGCAGAGCGAAGGCGAGGTGGCAGAGTGCATCTGACTCCGCACGAACAGGAACGCCTGATGATCCATGTGGCCGCGGACGTGGCCCGGAGGCGTAGAGAACGGGGGGTTCTCCTCAACTATCCGGAGGCGGTCGCGCTGATCACGGCACATGTGCTGGAGGCGGCCCGGGACGGCAAGTCCGTCCATGAGCTCATGTCCGCCGAGGAGAAGATCCTCTCCCGTGACGAAGTCATGGAGGGCGTCCCGGAGATGATCTCCGACATTCAGATCGAGGCGACGTTCCGCGACGGCACCAAGCTGGTCACCATCCGCGACGCCTTCGCCGAAACGGGAACGGAGGCGCTGGTTCATCCGGGGAAGATCGACCATCCTGAGGGCGCTGAGCCGGTGGCCTTCAACGAGGGCCGCGAGATCACGATCGTGTCCGTCACCAACAGTGACGACCGCCCCATCCAGGTGGGTTCTCACTACCACTTCTACGAGGCCAACCCCCGCCTCAGCTTCGACCGTTCCGCCGCCTACGGCAAGCGCCTGCACATTCCCGCCGGCAGTTCTGTCCGGTTCGAGCCTCGATGCACCAGGACGGTCACGCTCGTGCCCATCGAGGGCAGGCGCATCGTCGCCGGCCTGCGCGGCGAGGTCGGGGGGCAGCTCGATGGATGAGCCCCTGACAGACGCGGCGGCGGACGCGCCCGACGAGCTGGCGGCAGGGGCGTCGTCGCGGGATGGCGTGCCAGGCCCGGAGATCCTGCCGATCGATCAGCCGCTGACCCGGGTCCAGTACGCCGACCGGTTCGGGCCGACGGTCGGCGACCGCATCCGGCTGGCCGACACCAACCTCCGGATCGAGATCAGTGAGGACTGGTCGGGTGGTCCGGGGCGCAGCGGCAACGAGGTCATCTTCGGCGGCGGCAAGGTGATCCGTGAATCGATGGGGCAGTCCTGCGCGCCGCGCGACTCGGCGAGATTCGGCGCCCCGCAGCCGCCCGACACGGTCATCACCGGCGCGGTCGTCCTGGACCATTGGGGCGTGATCAAGGCCGACGTGGCCATCCGTGACGGCCGGATCGTCGCGCTCGGCAAGGCCTACAACGACGAGACCATGGACCGGCTGCACGACGGGCACCAGCGGGCCACGGACTTCCTGATCGGCCCCGAGACCGAGGTCATCGCGGGCAACGGCAAGATCCTCACCGCGGGCGGCATCGACACCCACGTGCACTTCATCTGCCCCGAGCAGGTGACCGAGGCACTCGCCGCGGGCGTCACCACCCTGATCGGCGGTGGTACGGGCCCGGCCGAAGGCAGCACCGCCACCACCGTCACGCCCGGTGCCTGGCACATCGCCCGCCTGTTCGAGGCGCTGGACGCCTTCCCGGTCAACATCGGGCTGCTCGGCAAGGGCAACACCATGTCCACCGAGTCCCTCTACAACCAGGTGGAAGGGGGAATCCTCGGTTTCAAGATCCACGAGGACTGGGGTGCCACCCCGGCCGTCCTGCGCCGGTGCCTGGAGGTGTGCCGGGCGACCGGCGTCCAGCTGGCCCTGCACGCCGACTCGCTGAACGAGGCGGGCGCGGTCGCCGACACCATCGACGCCATCGGCGACCACCCCATCCACGTCTTCCACATCGAGGGCGCCGGCGGCGGCCACGCCCCCGACATGATCACGATGGCGAGCCTGCCGAACGTGCTGCCCGCCTCCACCAACCCCACCCGCCCCTTCACCGTCAACACGGTCAAGGAGCACATCGACATGGTGATGGTCTGCCACCACCTCAACCCGCTGGTGCCGGAGGACCTGGCCTTCGCCGAGTCGCGGATCCGGCCCTCCACGATGGCCGCCGAGGACATCCTGCACGACCTCGGCGCCATCTCGATCATGTCGTCGGACGCCCAGGCGATGGGACGCATCGGCGAGATGATCATACGGACGTGGCAGACCGCGCACGTGATGAAGGCCCGGCGCGGCCCGTTGGACGGCGACCAGGCCGGCGACGACGGGGCCGACAACCACCGCGCCCGCCGCTACGTCGCCAAATACACCATCAACCCGGCCATCGCGCACGGCATCGATCACGAGGTCGGCTCGGTCGAGGTGGGCAAGATGGCCGACCTGGTGCTGTGGGAGCCGAAGTTCTTCGGCGTCAAGCCGCACCGGGTGATCAAGGGCGGCCAGATCGCCTACGCGCAGGTGGGTGACGCCAACGCCTCCATCACCACCCCGCAGCCGATCCTGCCCCGCCCCATGTGGGGGGCCAGTGGCCGGGCACCTGCCGCCAACGCGGTCAACTTCGTCACCGAACACGCCATCAAGTCCGGCCTGCCCGAACGGCTCACGGTGGGCAAGGAGTTCAAGGCCATCCGCGACACCCGCAAGGTGTTCAAGGCCGACATGCGGGAGAACAACGCCTGCCCCGACATCCGCATCGATCCCGACACCTTCGAGGTCGTGATCGGTGGAGCGGAGGCCAAGGACGTCAAGACGGAGATCGACGACCAGCTGGTCGACGGCACCCGGTTCGCCGACACGCTGCCCATGGCCCAGCGCTACTTCCTGTTCTGACCACCGCCCCGGAACGGCCCGCCGCGCGTGCAAACCGGGGGCACGCTCCATGTCAGCGAAAGGTGAGTCACGCACCATGAACCGTGCCGCCCTGCTCGTCCTGGCCGACGGTCGATTCCCCGCCGGAGGGCATGCCCACTCCGGCGGGGCCGAGGCGGCGGTCACGGCGGGACGGGTGCGTGACGTGGCGAGCCTGCAGGAGTTCTGCCGCGGCCGGCTGTACACCAGCGGCCTGGTCGCGGCGGGCCTGGCCGCCGCGGCCGCCGCCGGGTACGACCCGCTGCTGCTGGAAGAGGCGGCCGACGCCCGCACCGCCGCCCCCGCCCTGCGGCACACCGCGCGCAGGCTCGGCCGGCAGCTGCTGCGGGCCGCCCGAGTCGCCTGGCCCTGCTCCGAGCTCGACTCCCTCGCCGCGGCGCTGCCGCGGGGCGCTCATCACCCTGTGGTGCTCGGCCTGGCCGCCCGCTCCGCCGGGCTGACCCCGCTGGACGCCGCGTACGTGGCGGCCTATGAGAGCGTCGGCGGCCCGGTCAGCGCGACCGTGCGCCTGCTCAGACTGGACCCCTTCGACGCCACCGCCGTCCTGGCCCGCCTGGCCGCCGACATCGACCACGTCGCGGCCCGGGCGGCCGAAGCCGCACAGCGCGTCCACACCGACGGACCGCCCGCGCTGCCGGCCGTCTCCGCGCCGCTGCTCGACATCACCGCCGAACAGCACGCCGCCCGCCCCACCCGTCTGTTCGCCTCCTGAGCACCCCTTCACCCCCGGAGCAGCCATGCACCTCCACCACAGCGACACCTTCCCCGAAGCCCACGCCCACGGCCCCGGCGGTTCCTCCTCCCGTCCTGACGGCCGTCGCCGCGCCCTGCGCATCGGTCTGGGCGGGCCGGTCGGCTCCGGCAAGACCGCCACCGTCGCCGCCCTGTGCCGCGCGCTGCGCGAGGAGCTGTCCATCGCCGTCGTGACCAACGACATCTACACCCGCGAGGACGCCGAGTTCCTGCTGCGCGAGGCCGTCCTGCCCGCTGAGCGCATCACCGCGGTCCAGACCGGCGCCTGCCCGCACACCGCCATCCGCGACGACATCTCCGCCAACCTCGAAGCCGTCGAAGACCTGGAAGAACACCTGGGCCCGCTCGATCTGATCCTCGTCGAATCAGGCGGCGACAACCTCACCGCGACCTTCTCCACAGGCCTGGCCGACGCGCAGATCTTCGTCATCGACGTCGCCGGCGGCGACGATATCCCCCGCAAGGGCGGCCCCGGCGTCACCTCCTCCGACCTGCTGGTCATCAACAAGACCGACCTCGCCCCCTACGTCGGTGCCGACCTGGAAGCCATGGCACGCGACGCCGAGACCCAGCGCGGCCACCGTCCCACCGTCTTGACCGCGGTCAAGACCGACGGCGGCATCACACCTGTGGCCGACTGGATCCGCCGGCGCCTGGCCGCCTGGACCGCGGGCCCCGCATGACACTCGCGCCCTCTGCACCCACACCGGCCGGGCGGTCCGCGCCGGGTGTGCATGCCACCGCCCGCATTCGGGCGACCCACGCGGGCAACACCACCGCCCTCCCGCTCCTCGCCGGTGACGGCCCTTTCGACCTGCGCCGCGGCCGCTCACACGGCAACCAGGCGCGGGTGTGCGTCCTCGCCGCCATGAGCGCCCCCCTGGGCGGCGATCGGCTGCGCATCGAGGCCACCGCCGAGCACGACGCACACCTGCACATCACCTCCGCCGCCGCCACCATCGCCCTGCGTGGCCCCACCACCGAGCACGCCACCTACGACGTGCACCTGACCGTTGCCGAGCGGGCAAGCCTGCACTGGCTGCCCCAGCCGCTGATCTCCGCCGCCCGCAGCAACCTGCGCCAGAGCTGCACCATCGACCTCGCCCCGACCGCACGACTCCTCCTACGTGAAGAAATCGTCCTCGGCCGCGCCGGCGAGCCGCCGGGCCGGCTGGCCACCCGCCTCACCGTCCGGCGCGACGGTCGCCCCCTGCTGGACCAGCAGGCGATGTACGGCCCCGGCGCACCCGGCTGGGACGGCCCCGCCGTCCTGGCCGGCCACCGCGCCGTCGGCCAGATCCTCATCATCGATCCGGCCCTGCAGCCGCAACCGCCCCACGTCCGGCTGCTCGGCGACGACCCGGAAGCCGGCCAGGCCCTGCTGGCCCCCCTGGCCGGCCCCGCCATCCTGATCACCGCCCTGGCCCCGGACACCCTGCACCTACGCCGCCTGCTGGATGCGGCGCACCCCACCCCGTGAACACCTCACCGCATCGCCCCAACCTGGTGCACTGAACGGCTCCACTGGGTTGTGCAGGATCAGCTCCCTGTTCCTGGCTGCGGGGGTCGTCGGCCTGGGTCCACTCGGCGTCGACGCGCATGGTGGTCCTGCGCTCGTCGTCGTACGGGTCCCGGCCAGGGGCGCCGGTCCTGGCGAACCGGACCCGGATCTCGCGCATGCGGGGCGGCGCGATCCGCGGGTGACTTGCCGGGGCCGACCGGAGCGCCGCTCCGCCGGATCTCCTCACCCGATGACAACGGCCGCTCCCGCCCGAGGGCGGTAATGGTGTGATCGATGGCGAGGGCGTAGGCGCGCTGCGTGTTCGGGATGGCCGGCTGAGCACTGTCAGAGCCTTGCCAGTCAGCCGCCGGCTGCCCACTCCCGGTTCAGTACGCGAGTTCGTCCTGTGTGGTCAGCGAGTCCGGGTCAGGGTGCTGGGTGCTCCGGGCGGCCAGGCTCTGCCGCCACTGCTCCATGGCCTTCCCGAGGGACTCGGTCACGAGGTGAAGGAATTCGGCGGAGGACTTGAAGCGGGCGCCCGCCGGGGTTGCGACCCCGAGAATCTCGGCTCCGCGCTGCGACGCGGCCTCCAGGGCATCGTTCGTCTGCACAGCCGCAAGGGTGGACCGGAGCCAGATCTCATCGTCGATGACATAGCGTTCGCGGCGCCCGCCGGGAACCCGCTCCCGCGTGAGCAGTCCCTGCTGTTCGAGGAAGGTGACGGCGTGCGAGATCGACGCCGGGCTGACGCGAAGCCGCTGGACCAGCTCGGCGGCGGTGAGGGCGCCGGAGTCGGTGATGTACAGGCAGGCCAGCACCCTGGCCGTCATCTGGGGGAGCCCCTGCTGAACGAGGAGATCGGTGAAGGACTCGGTGAAGTCCTGAACCGCTCGGGGGTCACGCCCGTGGTCGCCGTGGGGGACCGGCGGCGCCGGAGGCTGAGCCTGCTTGCGTCGGCGCGCACGGTGGCGTGTGGCCTCGTGCGCCCGGTCCGCCCCGTAGCCGTCGGGGCCGCCGTTGCGGGTGACCTCCCGCATGATGGTCGAGGCGGGCCGCCCGAGAAGCCGACCGATCTCTGCGTATCCGAGTCCCTCGGCCAGCCCCGTAGCGATGCGCTGCCGGTCCTCATTGGTGAGCCTGCCTCCGGGCATCGGTGCTTGTTTCCTCTCGCTCGACATGCGCGAAGCTCGGCGCCCGCGTACCCCGCTGCACAGTATGCATTCACGCGCAGTCCATTGCAATTCTGACCCTGATCACCCATTGCGTTCAGCATCACCATCATTGCAATACTCGCTCTTTGGTCCGCAAGAGCAGGGGTAATGCTCTTCTTTGCTTGTTGACTGATGTGTAAACGCAATGTAGTGTCGCAGACGTTCAGGGATTCCCGAACACATGCGGCGCCGGTGGCGCATGACCGAGCCCCAGCTCGCCGAGGCCATGGGTGGCACGCCGGGACGGGCTCGCAGAGATCGAACATTTGAGGCAGGGAGCTACGTGATGGACACAAGCAACAGCGGCTTCTCCGCGGCAGGGCTGCGCAGGCTGCGCGAGGTGCTGACGCGGCATGTCGACTCCGGGAAGATTCCCGGGCTGGTCGCCCTGGTCAGCCGGGGCGGTGAGACGCACGTCGAGGCGATCGGGACGATGCGTCATGACGGCGGCCCGCCGATGAGCCGGGACACGATCTTCCGGATGGCCTCGACGTCGAAGCCGGTTTCGATGGCGGCCGCGATGGTGTTGCTGGACGAGTGCCGGCTGCGGCTGGATGACCCGGTCGATGCGTGGCTGCCGGAACTGGCCGACCGGCGGGTGCTGAAGCGGATCGACGGCCCGCTGGACGACACCGTGCCGGCGCGGCGGCCGATCACCGTGCGGGACGTGCTGACCTCCACGTTCGGGCTCGGCATGGACATGACGTCGCTCGGCACCCCGATCATGAACGCGATCTTCGAGCAGGGGCTCACGCCCAATCTTCCGGTGCCGATGCCCGGGCCGGATGAGTGGATGCGCCGCCTGGGCACGCTCCCGCTGATGCACCAGCCCGGACAGCGCTGGCAGTACCACATCAGCAACGATCTGCTCGGCGTGCTGGTGGCCCGGGTCACCGGCCAGTCGTTCGAGACGTTCCTGCGCGAACGCGTCTTCGACCCGCTGGGGATGAAGGACACCGGGTTCCACGTGCCCGCCGACAAGATCGACCGGCTGCCGACCCTGTACGCCCCCGACCCGCAGACCGGACAGTTCCTCGTGTGGGACGAGGCCAAGGGGGGACGCCACAGCCGGCCTCCGGCGTTCCAGGGCGGTGGCGGCGGGCTGGTCTCCACCGTCGACGACTACCACGCCTACTTCCGGATGCTGCTCAACGGCGGAATGCACGGCAGCGAGCGGATCCTGTCCAGGCCCGCCGTCGAGCTGATGACCACCAACCGCCTGACGCCCGAGCAGAACGCCGCCCGCAACGCCATGGCCCTCGACAACGTCCACATCTCGCACGGCCAGGGGCAGCACGGCGGCTGGGGCTTCGGGATGGCGGTGCGCACCTACCGCGGCGACTACGCCCCCGTCGGCCAGTTCGGCTGGGACGGCGGGAGCGGCACCGCGACCTACGCCGACCCGGCCAACCAGCTCACCGGAATCCTGCTCACGCAGGTCGGGGCGTCCACCCCGGATTCGACGCGGCTGATCCACGACTTCTGGACCATGCTCTACCAGGCGATCGACGACTGACCCCGCGCCCTCGCCCGGTAGGCCGGCCCTCACCCCGCATTCCACCATCCGCCCGTTCCATCGAATTTCCTGACAGCTTTGAAGGAGCACACCACCATGTCCATCACCCTGACCGACCAGGACAAGTCCACCCTGCGCACCGCCGCCTACGGCGCCGTCTCGCTGCTGGCCGCCGCCGATGCCACCGGCAAGCCCCACAAGGTCGCCACCGAGGGCTCCATCGCCCTGGCCTCCGCGACCGGCCTGGTCGGCCACGTGCTCGCCGAGAAGACCAGGGACATCACCCTGGACGGCAAGTCCGTGGCCGCGATCGCCGACCACGTGCTGCCGGCCCTGACAGCCGCCATGAGCCTGCTCAGGAAGCAGGATCCGGCAGAGGCCGACAACTTCCGCAGCACCGTCCTGGTCGCCGTCGAAGCAGCCGCCCGCAACCACCAGTGCGAGCCCAGCCCCACCCTGGCCGAGATGACCCGCAAGATCACCGCAGCCCTCGACGCCGCTTGATTGCGATGTCCCGGGGCCTCCGGTCACCGGGACGCGGCGGCGTGCCGGGGCAGGGAGGGGGCGAGCCCTGCCAAGGCGGCCACGCCGTCTCGCTCGCCCCTTGCCGACGCCCGCCGGCATGAACGTTGCGGAGTCAGCTCGCCGTCCTGGAACACGGTGTCACCCGGCAGGGTGTCCGCTGCTGTGCGGGAATGCTGCCCGCCGCGCCTAACGGGTGATCTCCATCTGGGCCATCATCCCCATCTGGGAGTGTTCGAGCAGGTGGCAGTGGTAGAGGAAGCGCCCGGTGTAGTCGCCGAAGGTGGCCTGCACCCGAACCGACTCCCCGGGCCGGATGTGCACGGTGTCCTTGCGGCCCGTCTCGCCCGGTAGCGGCGGGTTGCCGTCGCGGTCCAGCACCCGGAACTGCACCAGGTGGGTGTGGAAGTTGTGCGGCACCTGGTACTCGACGTCGCCGTTGGTGATGCGCCAGATCTCGGTGGTGCCCAGCTTGATCTTCGCGTCGATGCGGTCCGGGTCGAACGGCCGGCCGTTGATCAGGCCCATCGGCACGTCGTCGACGAACCCGAATCCGAGCACGACCTCGCGGGTGGCGGTCGCCTCCGGCAGGGGAGGCAGCTCCCGCAACCGGTCGGGTACGCGGCTGTTGTCGCGGGCCCGCCGTACGACGTCGAAGCGGAGCACCGGCCCGGTCGTGTCGGCCAGCACCAGCTGGGTGCCCAAGGGATGGCGGGAGAAGTCGACCACGATCTCGACGCGCTCGCCGGGGCTGAGCAGCAGCGTGGTCCGCGGCACCGGGGCGGGCAGCAGGCCGCCGTCGGTGGCGATCTGCGTCATCTCGACTCCGCCCAGGCTGAGGGTGAAGTCGCGGTGGGTGGAGACGTTGAGCAGGCGCAGGCGGTACTTGCGCGCCGCGACCGGGAAGTACGGCGAGGGCTTGCCGTTGGCCAGGAGGGTGGTGCGGTACTCGGGCTCGGCGAAGACGAGGGCCCCGGACTCGTCGAAGGCGGCGTCGCGCAGCAGGATCGGGATGTCGTACTCGCCGCCGGGCAGCCCGAGATGCCGCTCGCTGTCATCTTCCAGCAGGTAGGCGCCGTGCAGGCCGCGGAAGACGTGCTCGGCCTCGGTGTGGTGGCTGTGATCGTGGTACCACAACGTCGCGCCCTGCTGCCGGTTGGGATAGTTGTAGAGCTTGGCACCCCCGGGCTGGATGAGGTCCATGGGGTGGCCGTCGCTGACGGCCGGCACGTGCCCACCGTGCAGGTGCACGTTGGAGGGCGCCTCCAGGCGGTTGCGGAAGGTGATCAGGGTACGGCGCGCACTCTTGGCGCGGATGGTCGGACCGACGAACTGGTTGCCGTAGGAGAGCACGGGAGTCCGGACGCCGGGCAGGATCTCCGCCTCGATCTGGCGGATGGCCAGCTCATAGACATCGGCTTCGGGCAGCTGGGCGATCGGCCGCAGCACCTGCGGCACGGGCATGCGCGCAGAGAAGGGGGCGACCGGCGCCCGGGTGGAGACGACGGTTTTGGGGGAGGTCGAATGGTGCGTGTGGCCGGGGCCGGGCGGGGTTTCCCGGGTCACGGCCGATGATTCCAGCGCCTTGGGCAACAAGACCGCCGCCCCTGCGACTCCGCCGAGCGTGAATAACTTCCTGCGACTCAGCATTTCCACCCCAATCACTGCAGAAGCTGGAGAGCCATATCTTGCGCGCGGCGACCCCGCATTTCGGCGATCTCGCAAGACCTCTTGCAGCATTCGTGGGTGTGGCGGCGGCAGCAGACGGGTGGCTCCGGCCGGCCGTTCTCTGGTCGAGCCCGCCAGGCCGGGAGTGACACGTCGCATGGGCTGCACCCGCCCGGCCGGGCGCCGACCTGCCCGCCGAGGGGGTCGGTCAACACCTGGCGGGCCAGGTCGCCGGCGAGGCTCAGGCCGGTGAGGCGGACGGACCCCCATGCACCCCCAGCAGCGGCAGCCACACCTCGTCCACGATCTCGACGATCGACTCCTCCGACACCGCGCGCATGGTCATGAACATGTCGTGGCGCAACAGGTCCAGCGGCAGGTTCACCACACGGGACGAACGCGGCACGTCCGGCAGCTCGCCGCGCTCGACCGCGCGAGCGACGATCATCTCGAAGGCGGTCGGCCGGCCCGGCGGCAGGAGGGTGTCGCGAAGCTCGCCGAGGCTGGTGCCGGTGTCGCGGAAGTAGTCCGCCAGCTGCACGCTCATCAACGTGATCATGCCTGCGCGGTCAGCGTCGGCGTTGCGCAGGAAGCCGATCGCGTCATCGCGGAGGCTGCCGGTGTCGGGCACCGTGATCGGCTGCCAGAATTTGGCGAGAGTGGCCAGCAGCAGGTCGTCGCGCTGCGGCCAGCGCCGGTAGAGCACAGGACGACTCGTGCCGGCGCGGGCGGCGACCGCTTCGTAGGTGAAGCCGTGATATCCGTGCTCGACCAGCACGTCCCACGCGGCGTCGAGGATCGCGTCCTGGAGCTTGCGGCCGCGTCGACGGGACGCGCCGCCGTCGCGGGTCGTGCCGGCGTCGGCACGACGTTCCGCCGCCTGCGCGCTGATCGCCTCGTGCTCAGCCGCGGTCCGCTCCCGCTTACGGTCCACCTGCGCATCTTATCGCGGAGACTTACGGAGCCCGCCATTAGATGCAATTGTGTACTCTAAAGTGCTGGACAACCACGGCCTCGTCGAGCGCCGCGGGGGCCGAGGAGCACCGGCGCCCGCTCCCGGTTCTTCACTGCCACGCCATCCCCGACGGTTGCGCCGAGTTCACCGCCGGCTCTCGCCGTGAGACGACCGATGAGGGGCGGCGCGTACGTGCAGACGCACCCCTTGCAGGCCGAACAGGATGAGAAGCTCGACCGCGCCGCCGTCGGCGCTGCCCAGCCAGTGCGGCAATGACGTGTCGAATTCGGCTGCCTCACCTGGCGGCAACGTCAGGTCGCGCTCACCGAGGACGAGCCGCAGGCGACCGCTGAGCACGTACAGCCATTCGAAGCCTTCATGGGTCTGCGGGGTCGGTTCGAGCGGTTTCGGCTGGGCAGGGATGATCATCTTGAACGCATGCACTCCGCCCGGCCGCCGGGACAGGGGCACGAAGGTCATCCCGAACCGTTTGATCGGCTTGAGGTGCATCCGGGGGTCGCCGGTGCGCGGGGCGCCGACGAGATCGTCCAGCGGAACGTCGTAGGTACGAGCCAGCGGCAGCAGCAGCTCCAGGGTTGCCCGACGTTGCCCGCTCTCCAGCCGGGACAGGGTGCTCTCCGACACGCCGGTCGTCGCCGCGAGGGCAGCGAGGGTGATGCCGCGGTCACGACGCAGTGCACGAAGTCGCGGCCCCACCGCGTCAAGGACGTCGTCCGTTTCGCGATCCATGAGGCCATCTTGCCGGAACCGCAAGTTTCTGTGCCAGATCGGGCCCGCCTGGCAAGACTGAGCGCTCCCGACAGAAGGAGCCTTGATGAGCACCACCGATGCGGTCACGTTCTGGGACGACCTGCACGCGGCCCGACCGGCAGCCAGTGACCCGCAGCCGAATGCGCGCCTCACCGAGACGATCACGAGCCTGCCGCCCGGCGACGCGTTGGACCTCGGATGCGGCGACGGCGGCGACGCGCTGTGGCTCGCCGGCCAGGGGTGGCACGTCACCGCCGCCGACATCTCGGCCGTGGCGGTCGAGCGGCTCGCCGTCCTCGCCCGCTCGCGCGGCCTGGGCGACCGTGTCATCACCGTGCGCCACGACTTGCACAAGTCGTTCCCGCAGGGTGGATTCGACCTGATCTGTGCCCACTACCTGCACACCCCCTTCGACCTGGACAGGGCAACCGTCCTGCGCTCAGCCGCGCGCGCACTGCGCCTGGGCGGGCGGCTACTGGTCGTCGACCACGGCTCGGCCGCGCCATGGTCGTGGAACCAAAATCCCGACGTCCGGTACCCGAGCCCGCGGGAGGTCGCCGCGGGAATCGATCTGGACCCAGCGACATGGACGGTCGAGCGGGCCGACACACCCCGCCGGATCGCGACCGGACCGGGCGGGCGCACCGCCGAGATCACCGACCACGTCCTACTCATCCGACGTACCGCCTGACACGGCACCAGACCCGCCCCCGGCGAAAGAGCGAAAGAAAGGAAGCCACTGTGCCCAGCACCACGCGCCGCGACCGCCGCGGCGACACCCCGCCGCCCCGGACCGGAAGCAGCGAGACCGAGATCCTGCGCGAATTCCTCGACTACCTCCGGACCTCGATCGCCGCGAAAGTCGAGGGTGCCCCCGAACCTCAGGCGCGAACAGCCGTGGTGCCGTCCGGCACGAACCTGCTCGGCCTGCTCAACCACCTGACTTTCGTCGAACGCTCGATGTTCCTCGGGGACGACGTCACCGACTGGCAGGCGACGTTCCAGGCTGCGCCGGCGGACAGCGTGGCCGACGTCGTCGCCCGCTACCGAGAAACGGTCAGGCGCGCGAACGAACTGCTCGACGGGTGCACCGATCTCGGCGCGCCGATTCCTCGACCGCGACCGGAACGCCCCGCTCCCAGCATCCGGTGGGCCCTCACCCACATGATCGAGGAGACCGGCCGTCACGCGGGCCACGCGGACATCCTCCGCGAACTGATCGACGGCGCGACCGGGCGCTGATCCACCTTCTCCAGAACAGGACCACATGATCACCGCAACACGACTGTTGTCGCGCCGCTTCTTCCGATCCGCGCGCACGGTGGCGACCGTCACGCTCACCCTCCTGCTCACGATCGGCACCGCGGCCTGTTCCACGCCGACAGCCGGCGACGTTCCCCCCTACGCCGTCGCAACCCAGGACGACCCCCAGTTCAAGAACACCTTCCGACACGAGTTCTCCGACGTCGACGGCGTCCGTATGCACTACGTGACCGGCGGCAGCGGCACGCCGGTAGTGCTGATACACGGTTGGCCGCAGACCTGGTACGGCTGGTGGCCGATCATGCCGGCGCTCGCCAAGAACCACACCGTCTACGCTGTCGATCTTCCCGGACTGGGCGACAGCACCGGCTCACCGACCGGCTACGACAAGGCCACTCTGGCGCGGTACGTCCACACGCTGATCGCCGACCGGCTCGGGATACGTGACGCCCGCGTCGTCGGGCACGATTTCGGCGCCGCAGTAGCCTTCCAGTACGCCAGCCAATTCCCCGACGACACCGCCCGCCTCGGCTACTTCGACCTGCCACTACCCGGGCCCAGGATCGATGCGTCCACGTACCGCTCACTGAGCTGGCACATCGCCTTTCACTCCCAGCGACGGGTCCCCGAGGCGGTCGTACGCGACGACGTCCGCGAGTACCTGGCGCTGTTCTATCCCCAGGTCTCGTTCGGCGGCACGGCGTTCGGCGGCACATCTGATCGGTCCCCGTTCTCCGACACCGAGATCAACGAGTACGCACGGACCTACAGCCGGCCAGAGGTCCTGTCGGGCGGCTTCGAGCTCTACCGCGCCCTCGACAAAGACGTTCGTGACACCGCGGCAGCAGCACCGGTACGTGTCCCGACCCTGCTCATGACCGCCCAGGGGCACCTCGACGCGATCCGAGCCACAGTGGCCCCGCGCATGACCAAGATCGTGCGCGCGGTGGACGTGCCGCACGCGGGACACTGGCTCGTCGAGGAGAACCCCCAGTTCGTCACTGCGGAGCTGGTGCGCTTCCTGGACGGATGAGCCCGTTCTTGTTTGTGGTCGGCGGTCCTTACTGTAATCACCGACGCGAGGGATGCCCGTGCGGAGCGAGTGGGAGCAGGACGAGCACGCCACCACCGCCGCCTGGTATGCGACATGCCCGATCGCGGACGCCATCCGAAACGTCGTCGACAACGGCGGCAAGTGGCGCAATCTCCCTGCCGAGTTCCCGCCCTGGCGCACCGTCCACGCGATCTTCAGTCGCTGGCGGCAGGATCTGTACGTACGCCATAACGACCTGCGTGAACACGTCCGACTGGCCGAGGGGCGCCAGGCCGAACCCAGCACAGGGATCATCGATTCACAGTCGCTGCGGGGCAGCCGAGGCTGTCGCCACCGACTCTCGCGGATACAACGCGGCCAAGAACGTGCAGGGCAGGAAGCTGCACGTCATCGTGGACGCCCCGGGCCCGCTGCTGATTTGGGCGCGCCCTCCGATACCGCTATGCGTCCTTCGCGGACTGCACCATCTTCAGCAGGTAGCTGATGTCCTTGTCGAAGGTGATCTCGCGCAGGATGGTGGTCGGCTGTCCCTCGTCCATCCGCCAGATGAAGGTATACAGTGCCGGCACATCGTTTTCGACCCGGCGCATGATGATCGCCGCATGGTCGCCGAAGTCGGTAGTGGCCGGGAAGGTGATGTCGTCTATGGACTCACCCACCGACTGGCCTTGTTCGCGCAGTGCGCGGAAGCGCGCCATGAACTGGGCCTTGGTCAGGGTGATCGTCTGGCCGGACTCATCCGCCCGCACGTTTTCGAATTCCGGGTCATACAGCTGATCCAGTTGGTCCACGTCCATGGCCAGTCCGGCCTGGAGGTAGGTCCGCATGCTGTCCACGAGTGCCTGGTTCAAGATCTACACCCCGCTCTATAACGACGTTACAGGAGCCAATGTAACACAGTTATACAATGGATGCCGTGGATGCCGAGACGATCGTGAAGCAAGCCCTGACGCTGCTGAAACAGGAAGGTCTGACCGGGGTGACCTTCCGCAGGCTCACCACCAGCCTGCAGGTCAAAGCCCCCGCCATCTACTGGCGCTTCAACGACAAGCAGGAACTCCTGGAAGCGATGGCCGAAGCCATCTTGCAAGAACAATTCGCCGAGCTCGCGCCACTGCCTTCAGGCCAGTCCTGGCGGCCATGGCTGGCCGCCATCTTCCACCGCCTGCGCCAGGCAATGCTGGCCTACCCCGACGGCGCCCGAGTCGTGGCCGGCGCCCGACCACCCGGCACACCCACCCTCGCCCGCATCGCCGAACACGCACTCCGCACACTCGAAGACCGCGACCTGCCCCTGGCTGAGGCGGCGAACATCGTCTTCACCGGCACCCACTACACCCTCGGCCACGTCATCGAAGAGCAGGACTCCGCAGGCGCCCACACCATGGACACCCGGACCGCCGAACAGTTCGCGCAGACATTCCCCACCATCGCCCGTGCCCTGGCGGAAGGCCGCCACGCCGGACTCACCCCCGACGACATCTTCAACGCCGGCGTATCCCTGATCATCGGAGACCGCGACATGCGGTAGCCCAGGATGTGTCCACCGTCCCTCGGTCCATGGCCAGAAGTTCGGAACAGGCACTTAAGCGCTCGTGCGCGCTTCGGCGGTGTTCTTGAGGTCTTTCAGCCAGGCCTCAAGACCTTTTCCGAGGAAGTCGGTGGCGAGTGGCACGTTGGTTTCGATCTGGTCGCCCGCATGGGTCTCCTCGGTGCGTACGAGGACGCCGCCCTTGACCTTGGTGAAGGTCCAGACGTGGACGCCCCGGTCGATGCGCAGTCCTTCGCCGATCGCCGGCCCGGTCCAGCGGATGCACGCATGGTGCCGAAGCTGGCGGACGGTGGAGGTGATGACCAGCGTGGTGGGCGCGCTGACGGGAGTGGCGGGAACCGGGGTGGTCCACCGGAAGCGCGAGTTCTTGCGGAGCGGGCCAGGGTCGAGGCGCTTCATGCTGGTCACGGGCTTCTGCCAGGTGGGCCAGGCTTCCACATCGGTCTGCAGTTTCCAGGCGGTGTTCAGCGGCGCCTTGATCAGGGCCTCGGTCCGGTATCGGATCTTCGCGGTGGGGTCGACACCTTTCCCGCGGCACTGGAGTCCACCACCGTGGTGAGCGGCGGCGTGGTGGATGGCCGGGGGCTGCGCGGTGACGGCCTGCGCGGCGGAGATGTCGCCTGCGAATACGCCGGTCGCGGCGAGCGAGATCGTGAGCGCGGTGATGCGCGCGCGGGTCGGGAATCGCTGCCCGGAGGAGTTCGACAGGTTGTTGCTGGACATGGTCATTGAGCTTCCTGATGAGTACTGAGGAAAGTGGGCACGCTGCTTCAGCGCCGGGCTCGACGGATGGCCACGATGAGTGCGGCGGAGGCGGCGACGATCACAGCGACGAACGCGGGGTGAATGTCCTTGGACAGGCTCGGCGCGCCGTCGAGCCGCGTCCGCCAGACGACGAGCGGGATCGCGTACGTGACGGCGAGGAGCGTGGCCGCCCGGCGAACCGTCCGATCGCGGACGTGGCGGAGAGCGCCGACCAGCGCGATCGTGACCGGGACGCCCGCCAGCAGGGCGAACTGGCCGAGCACCATCACGGGGACCGCCCAGGAGGAGATGGTCACCGCCGGCGGGGTGCGCCGGTCGGTGCGGGCGGGTCGCGTGGACACGGTCGTCATGATGTTTCCCTTCGGGCGGGAAGGTGGCAGGTCATCGCGGGGACGGAGGCAAAGCCGGCCGCCGGTGGATGGGAGGGTGAGAGACCTTCACCGCGTGAGATCGCCGGGACGGTGACGTAGGTGATGGAATGCGGTCCTGATTTCGGAGACCAGAAGGTCTGGCTGTTCCAGGCCGGGGAAGTGGCCGCCGCGGTCCAGTTCGTGCCATGACCGGAGGTCGTGGTAGCGCCGCTCGGCCCAGCGCCGGGCGGTCGGCCACGGCTCGGCGGGGAAGAGCGAACAGGCGGTGGGCACCGTCACCGGTTGTTCGTTCTCTTCTTCGGCGCTGCGTGGTACCCACCGCATGGCCTCCCAGTACCAGCGAGCGCTGGAGGCGCCGGTCCCGGTCAGCCAGTACAGGGCGATGTTGTCCACTTGTTGCGACGCGCTCACCCCGCCGCCGGCCTCCGGTCGGGTGTCGGAGTAGGCGGCGAACTTCTCACCGAGCCACGCCGCCAGGCCGGCAGGCGAGTCGAGCAGGGAGTAGCCGAGCGTCTGCGGGCGCGTGCTCATGATCATCCCGAAGCCGTATCCGTCCGCGAGATGAGTGTCGCGCCGCTCCAGCATGCGTTGTTCCGCCGGGTCCGGCGAGATCCGGTCGTCCGGCAGGGGAGAGGCGATCGGCATCGTCAGGTGCAGGCCGGCGACTCGCTCGGGCACCAGGCGTGCCAGTTCGGTGCTGACGAACGCGCCCCAGTCTCCGCCGTGCGCGCCGAACCGCTCGTAGCCGAGCACGGTCATCAGCTCGGCCCACGCCCGCGCCGTGCGTGCGGGGTGCCAGCCGCGCTCGCGTGGACGATCGCTGAACCCGAACCCTGGCAGGGCCGGGACGACGATGTGGAAGGCGTCACTCGCGGAACCGCCATGGGCGACCGGATCGCTGAGCGGCCCGAGGACGTTCTCGAATTCGAGGACGGAGCCCGGCCAGCCGTGGGTCAGCAACAAGGGGAGCGCTGCGGGCTCGGGCGAGCGTACGTGCCAGAACGCGATCCGCAGGCCGTCGAGGCGCACGCGGTAATGCGGAATCGTGTTCCACTGCTCTTCCCTGGCCCGCCAGTCGTGCTGTCGCCAGGTGTCCAGCAGCGTGCTCAGCCGGTCCAACCCGATACCCTGCGTGGCGTCCGGCACCGTTTCCGGCTCGGGAAGCCGAACCCCGTCAAGACGAGCCCGCAGGTCCGCCAGGTCGCGGTCAGGAATGCGCATGGGGTACGGCTCGATCTCCGGCGTTGTCGCCGCGTTTTCAGACATGGACGAAACCCTAGAAACCGGTCACCCCCGGGTCCATGCGTGAGATTGCCGGGAGAGCGGTCAGGAATTGCGATATGCCGAGGGACGGGTGCCGGTGTGCCGCAGGAAGGCCGTCGACAGAGCACCGGGACTGGCGAAACCGCAGAGCGGCGCGATCTGGGCGACCGTGAGGTCGGTATCCCGCAGCAGGCGTTGCGCCTTCTCGATCCGCAAGCGGATGAGGAACCGGTGGGGCGTTTCTCCTGTTGCTCGGTTGAACACGCGAACAAGGTGATAGACGCTGAGGTACACCTCGTCCGCGATGTCCGCCAGGGTGAGCGGTTCGGCCAGCCGGTCACGCATGACGGCGATCGCCGCGCGGACGCGTGCGTCCTCCCGCCCCGGCGTCCGTTGACCAGGTGACCGGGAATGGCGGGTGAGCAGGTGCACGGCCAGGAAGGCGGCCGCGGACTCGGCGTACAGGTCGCCGGTCTCCTCCGCGAAGCCGGCGGCGCGGACAGCCTCCTCGATCAGCGGATCGCCGGCGGCCACGGACGCCGCCATGCTCGCGTAGTCCACCGCGCGGCCACCCAGCTGCTCGGCGGTCCGTTCGACGGTGCCGCGCGGGATGTGGACCTGCACGCTGCGCAACGGGCCGTCCGCGCGATAGCGGCGGACGGCGGGCCGGTCCGGGATGCCCAGTTCGAGCCGCCCCGGTACCCAGGTGTGGCGGCTCCATCGACCATCGATCCGTGTCTCCATCACGGTCCGGCCTCCTACGGGCAGTATCAGGTGCACGTCCGCCGCGGCCGGCAACTCCATGTCCTCGACCAGCGGGACGTGGTCGAACCGTTGCGCAAGCAAGGACTGCCAGCCGAGGTCCTCCCAGCTGCAGTGCGTCCGCCGAACGTATCGATCCATGTCGAAACCGGCATAGGACTGGAGATCGAAATGAACGGAGTCGAACACCATACGGCCGAGGCTAGTCAGTTCCTGTGGCCGGCTGAACCGCTACCTCCTGCGCTCCCGTGTTCGGCGCGTGGCTTTCAGCCGGCTGCCAGAACCTCCACGCCGCGTGCCGTGAGCTGCTCGACGACTGCGTGGCCGGGATCGGCATCGGTGATCAGTCCGCTGATCTCCTCCCAGGGCAGGACGCGGAACCGTGAAGCCGTGCCGATCTTCTCCGACGAGGCGAGGATGTAGGTGTCGGCGGCCCGTGCGGCCAGGGCGCGCTTCATCGCGGCCTCCTCGGCGTCGCCGGTGGTCAGTCCCGCCTCGGGATGGACGCCGGTGACGCCGAGCAGGCAGAGGTCAGCCGAGACGTTCTGGGCCGCCTCCACCGCGGCGGCACCGCAGGCGACCGCCGAGTGTTTGAAGATGCGGCCGCCGAGCAGGAAGACCTCGGCCCGCGGATGTTCCAGCAGCGCGGCGGCGATGGTCGGGCTGTGGGTGATCACGGTGCAGGCCAGGTCCGGCGAGAGCGTGTGGGCGACGGCCAGGGCGGTGGTGCCGCCGTCCAGGATCACGGCGCTGCCCGGCCGTACCAGCGCCGCGGCCGCCGCGGCGACCTTCCGTTTGCCGTCGGGGGTGACGGTCTTGCGGGCGGTGTAGTCCGCCACGGCAGGGGAGACGGGTAGCGCTCCGCCGTAGACGCGGTGGCAGAGGCCCTCGGCGGCCAGGTCGCGGAGGTCGCGCCGCACGCTGTCCTCGGAGATGCCCAGGTCCGCGGCGACGTCCTTGGCGACGATCTTGCCTTCGCGGGCGAGCAGGCCCAGCAGGTGGTCACGCCGTTCAGCAGCCAGCATGCACGTTCTCTCCAGTTCTTGCACGTTTCTGCATGTATCGTAGCGCGTCATGACCGACAAGCCGATGCTCATCCTGATCGCCGGGCCCTACCGCTCCGGCACCGACGGCGACCCGCAGGCCATGGCCGCCAACCTCGCCCGCCTCGAAGCGGCGGCGTGGCCGGTCTTCGCCGCCGGACACGTCCCGATGATCGGGGAGTGGGTCGCGCTGCCCGTCTACCACGACGTGAACGAGATCCCGCGCCGCACTCCGCAGGAGACCGCGTGAACACCCGCCCCGGCATCGACGTCCCCGACCACCGCGGCCGCACCGGCCTCGACCGCGTCGGGCGTGATCTGGACCGCAACTCCGACGTCGTGGTCCGCGACGTGGAGCTCACCTCCCAGGGCTGGCACGTCCTGCGCCGCACCACCTTCGACTACCGGCGCCGCGACGGACGCTGGGTCACCCAGCAGCGCGAGACCTATGACCGCGGCAACGGCGCGGTCGTCCTGCCCTATGACACCGACCGCGGGCGCGTGCTGCTCACCCGCCAGTTCCGCTACCCGGCCTACGTCAACGACCACCCCGACGGCATGCTCATCGAAGCCGCGGCCGGACTGCTCGACGGCGACGACCCGGTCGCCGCCATCCGGCGCGAGGCCGCCGAGGAGCTCGGCATCACGCTCGGCCCGCTCACCCACGTCCTCGACGCCTACATGAGCCCCGGCTCGGTCACCGAGCGCCTGCACTTCTACGCCGCCCCCTACACACCGGCCGACCGCACAGCACACGGCGGCGGGCTGGAGGAGGACGGCGAGGACATCGAAGTGCTCGAACTGCCCTTCACCGACGCCCTCGCCATGGTCCGCGACGCACGCATCACCGACGGCAAAACCATCCTGCTGCTGCAATGGGCCGCCCTGGACGGCCCCTTCGCCTCCGCCGCGAGCACCGACTGACACCCCCTGCCCAGAAAGAGGATCAAGAGGCGGACGAGGGGGTGTCTCAGGCCCGCCCGGATCGATCCGCTGGTCCAACCCCTCCGGGTGTGAGTGGTTGAGGAACACGTGAGGTGATGGGGCGGCCGGGGTCGTACAGGTCGCGGGGGGCGCCCGCCCCGGCGAGATGAGATGAACGCGTACTATCTGGCCTTGCCACTCTGTGATCAGGGCAGACTGCGACCGAAACGTCACACGGGAGACGCCACGCATGAACACGCCACCATCACCGCCTGCAGTGGAGCGGACTGACGGATCATCCGTCCAGATCGGCGCTCTCGTTCCGTTGACTCGGCCTGGCTGGGTCGAGGCAGGCCAACATTTGCTCGCCGGACTCGAGCTGGCCGTTCGCGATGTCAATGACGCCGGCGGGATCGTCGGAAGACCGCTCGAACTGGTGGTCCGGGACACTGCGGCTGATCCGCAGCGGGCCGCGGCGGCCGTGGATGAATTGGCTCGCCTGGGCGTGGCCGCCTTGGCGGGGGAGTATCACAGCGTGGTCGCTCGCACCGCTGCGGCCAGGGCCGAGGCCCTCGGCCTGCCGTACCTCTGCTCTTCAGCGGTTCTCGACACGCTCACCGAACAGCCGACGGAATGGGTCGCGCGCGTCGCCCCGGCGCAGTCCCACGGCTGGCAGATCTACGCGGACTTCCTTCTCAGCGCGGGCCACAGGCGGATCGCCGTAGCTGCCCAGCCGAGTGTCTACTGGGCATCCGGGGCCCGCATTCTGCGGGACTACCTCGCTCCGCACGGCGGCACCGTCATCGAGCTCGACATGGGCGCGCTCGCCCCCACGGCCGTGTGCGACGAACTCGTCGGCAATCGCGCGACGGCCCTCCTTCTTCTGGTCGGCCACCCGGAGCCGGCCGTGTCGATCGTCAAGTCTGTCCGCCGCGACCCGCGCCTGGCCGAGATCATGATTGGTGCTCCGGCCGGGCAGCCGGAGTTCGCCGAATGGGCGAGGTTGCTGGGCGACGACGGCGCCGCGATCCCGTTCTTGCGCTACCTGCCCGAGTGCCTCAGCCCACTCGGGGCACGAGTCGAGAAGGTCCTGCGCGAACGGCTGGCCGCGGCGCCCTCCTTCGTCGCCTTCGAGGGCTACGACACGGTCACCGTCCTCGCTGATGCGCTGCGGTCTGGTGGCGTGGACCGGGCACGCACTGCCGAAGCCTGGCCGCGCGTTGCAGTCGAAGGCACCCGCGGGAAGATCCAGTTCTCCCGCACGCCAGGCATCAGCGTTTGGCAGTGGGCTTGGGCGCCGGTCCAGGTCGTCGACCGAGATCCGGCGGCACCCGATCGCTTGCGGATCCTTCACGCCGGCTGAGAGAGCACAGCCGTCCGACTGCCCAGAAAGTCAATGCGGGGCGTGTCGACCGCCTCTGACGCTGACCGAGGTACTCCAGACGATGTAGACCGACAGCACGACGATGCAGGTCAGATCGACCACCGTGCTGAAGGGCGCGAGGTCGGCACGCAGGTCGGGGTTCGGCAGGATCAGCAGGAGGAAGGTCGACTTGCCCGCCACCGCGGCGATCGCGGCAGCCCGCCGCGCCGGCGGGAAGAAGGCCGCCCAGATCAGGGCCGCGCCCAGCAGCAGTTGGAGCATGCCCCGGTGCTGAAGCAGTGCCAGCGTCATCGGTTCGGGGGCGATCACCCCGTAGGTCCATTCCAGCGCGTACGAGGTGACCAGTGCGAGGGCGGGGAGGGTGGTGACCAGCCCCATCGCCACGAGGGCGACGCGAAGCGCGGTCTCACGAGTGGCAACTGAGCTCATGGCACACTCCGATTCATCAGCGGTGCTGACGATCATAGTAACTGATGATCGGTGCTATGACGTATGTTGCCCTCATGAGAGAACCGACCCCGGCCGCGCGGCTGGTCACCTCGGCGACCAGCCACATGATGCTCCGTCTCGGCGACGCCGCCCGCGCAGTGATCGGTAACGCGCTGGACAGCTGGTCTCTCACCGGTCGTGACCTGCGCGTCCTGAGCGTCGCCCACGGTGAGGGGCTGTCCCAGCGCGAACTGGGCCGGCTCACCGGCATGGACCGGACGACCATGGTGGCGGTCGTGGACAAGCTGGAGCGGCTGGGTTACGCGCACCGTGAACGCGACCTCGCTGATCGAAGGAAGTACCTGGTCAGGCTGACCGATGCCGGCACGAAGGTGGTGGACGAGGCGCTCGATCAGCTGTCCAAGGCGGAGGCCGAGTTCCTGTCGCCGCTCAACGCAGCCGAACAACGGCAGCTCAATCGTCTGCTCGCCCGGCTCTATGAGAAACACGATCCCGCCTGCGATCCGTTGTGAGCGGCGGTGGGCCGAGACGCTGACCGCGATCACGCTGACGAACCTCGGTCCCACGACCTCCCGTCTGTCCCGTGAACGGAATCAGCGCCGATCGCGCGTTCGCTGGCCCGCTGCGGGCTGTCGCCGGTCCGGGGGCCGGCTCAGCCGCTCGCTCGTCCTCGTGCTGCCTGGGATCGGGTCAGCCGAGGGCATCGAGCCGAGTCGGCCAAGATCTGCCGGTGCGCTCTCCGCCGTGGTGCCTCCATTGATCCCAAGATTGCGGCGTCGAACACGTCACGATCTGGGGGACGAAGCGGCCGATGGGCCATCGAGGAGGTTGGGTGCGGAAATCAGCGGTAGCGACCTGTGGCTTCTGCGCCTGTCAGTGGTCTGTGATGAGGAGCTTCCGCTCGGCCCGGTACCGCGTTGACCGCGGTAGAGCCCCTGTACCCCCTCCTGAGTAGGGGCTACTCATGTGCCGGGGATCTTGGGTGGCCACACTCGGTGGGAACGGAGGTGGCTCATGCGGTATCGGCTTGACCCGGCGGCCGAGGCCGAGGCGGCGCGCGGCAACCTGCTCGGGGGCCTCTACACCGGCGGCATAGCCTCGCTCGTCTTCGCCTACATGAGCGGCCGGGTTCCTGCGGTGACCGTCGGCGTGCGGATCCCCCGCGACTTCGAGCTCTTCCCCTGGCTGGCCGGCGGCACTGGCCTGGCCTCCGCACTGTTCACCGTCGCGCTGGTCGTGCGCGTGGTCCGCTGGCAAATCGCGCTGTCGCAGCAACGGCGGGCGCGCGATCCGGCCAAGGCGCTGCTGCTGCCGCCCTCGGCCGAGCACGGCGCCGCCCTGCGGCAGTCGCGGCCCGGCCGTACCACGCTGGGCAACGTCTTGATGCTGGCCGTGCCGTGGGTGGCCTTTCCGTTGGCGATCGTGGCGCTGGGCACCGTGCTCACGCCCGAGCGGATGGGCTCGCGCGCCGAGGAGGCGATGCTGGTCGCCGCCCTGGCCGGCGGGGTGGGGCTGGTAGTGCTGCTTGTGGTCGCCGTCGACGTCACGCGCCGGCACCTGCTGGCCAGGCAGGTGCGCAAGCTCTCGCAGGACCCGGCCTTCGCCGAGCTGATGCCGCCCGCCACCGCCGCCCTGTCCCGCTACCGAGCGCCGGTCATCCCCGAGCTGAAGATCACCTTTTACGCGCCGCCCCGGACCATCGTCTTCGGCCTGCCCAAAGTCAGCGCCGCACGCAACGTCTTCGGCCAGCCGCCGCTGAGCATCGTCTACTTCCGGCTGTTCGAGAACGAGCTACGGGTGCGCGACTTCGTCAAAGGGGCCTTTCGCCGCTGCGGGTACGTGCACCTGCTGCGCAGCGCCGCCTCCGTGCGCCACTCCGAGCTGGCGCGGATGCGGCGCGCCGGGACGCTCGGAGAGCTGTTCATCGCCTCCGACCGACGCATGCTGCGCGAGCTCGACGCGCGGCCCTTCGAGCCGCTGCCCAGCGGGTTTCGCACCATCAGGGGCACCGGCGGCAAAGGCGTGCGCGTCTGGGACCGCAAAGGCAGCTACCCCATGTCCGCGTACCTGTGCCACGGTGCCTACTGGAAACGCGCCGTCGACACCTTGCTGGGTCTCGCCGACCTCGTCGTCATCGACCTGTCGGGCTTCCAGAAGGAGAACATCGGCACCGGCTACGAACTTCAGCGCGTCATCGACCGCTACCCCGTCCACCGCGTCGTCGTTCTCGCCGACACCGGCAGCGACACCCGCTATCTGGCCACGCACATCAGGCACGCCTGGTCGAGGATGGCGCCCGACTCGCCCAACGCCGGCGACGGCACCAGAAGCCTCCTGGTCAGCCAGATCGCCGTCGGCGGCCAGGCGGCCACCCACCACTTACTGGCCCACGCGCACAAACGACTGAGGTGATCGACGGTGCCCGCCCCGCGTGCCGAACTGTCCACGCCGCCCGCCGGTCCAGGAGTTCGTTCTCGGCCGCGCCGGAACAGCGTCCCCCCAGGTGCAAGCCGCTGTCGACCGGGTCGGCGACGAGACCATCCGGGCAGCCCTCGCCAAAGCGGCCGCGGCGCCGGACCTACCCGCCTGCCACCGCGTCGAGCAGGATTCGCGCGAGCTCGCGTGGCTGGGAGAACATCGGCCAGTGGCCGGTGTTCATCTCGACCAGCCGCCAGTGCTCGCTGGTCAGCAGCTCGACCACGTCGTCGCTCGGCTTGTCGCCGTCGAGCAGGCATTTGACGTACGTCGCCGGAAGCCGGCCGAGCGGGCCTGCCAGTACGGCCGGCTCGGTCAGCGTGGCCCCCGGGTGTGGTGTCGAGCCGCGCACGATCCGGGCGATCTGCTCTCCGGTGAGGCCCTGACCGTCGTAGTCGGCCGCGACCAGCGGCGACCAGAAGCCCCCGTTCTCGGCGATCGAGGCCTCCACCATCGTCCGGCCGTGAACCGACCAGCGGGACACGAACGACTCGCCGTCGGCGGGAACGTTGGAGTCGACGAAGACCACGCGGGCCAGCCGGTCACCGATCCGCTCGGCGGCCTGACCGACCGGGATGCCCGAGTAACTGTGCCCGACCAGGATGACGTCGCGCAGATCGTGGCGTCCGACTTCGTCGACGATGTCCTGGACGTGGGTCTGCTGCCCAGCTGGCAGGCCACGCCTGTCGGCGAGGCCGGACAGCGTCAACGGGTGGGCGCCGTGGCCGGCCGCACGCAGCTCCGGCACCACCTCGTCCCACGCCCACGATCCGAGCCACGCGCCCGCGACCAGTACGAATTCCGCCATGGTGGAAAGGTAGCGGAACGGTCCGACAACCTCGCTGCCGATCACTGCGCCGGAACGCCACGGAGAAGGCGACGCTCATCTGCAGCGCCATCCGCGTGCTCGGCAGGAGGCCGGAGCTCGCCAGAGGCTCCGCCGCCGCACGCCTGCGTCCGAGCAGGCCATCGGGCACCTGGACGACGGCGGTGAGGCGGGCTAGGCGGTCACCGCCGACGTCCCCACGCGCCTCAGCTCTACTACGCGGCCTTGGACGCGGTCCTCAGCTTCTCGGCCCTCGATGCCCCAGCTGGGTCCTCATCGACGCGTGCATAGGATCGGCGGCATGGCGACACGGCTCGTTCACGTTGCGATGGATGCTCGTGATGACTCCGCACTCGGCCGGTTCTGGGCGGAGGCGCTCGGCTGGAACGTCTCCGGCGACGAAGCCGGCGAGACCAACGTCGAGCCCGAGGGCTTCGCCTATCCCGACCCCATCGCTCTCTGCATCGACTTCCTTCGCGTCCCGGAATCCAAAACGGTGAAGAACCGCGTGCACATCGACCTCGCCACCACCTCTGCGGCCCATCAGGCGGATCTGGTCGCGCGCCTCCAGGATCTCGGCGCGACGCCCGTCGACGTGGGCCAGGGTGACGTCCCGTGGACGGTCCTCGCTGACCCGGAGGGCAACGAGTTCTGCGTGTTGGAGCCTCGATCGGTCTACCGGGACACCGGGCCGATGGCCGCGGTGGTGGTCGACTGCGCGGACCCCCGGGCCATGGCCCGGTTCTGGGGCGAGGCGATGGACTGGACCCTGCACGAGGTGACCGACGATCATGCGGTGCTGCGCTCCGCCAAGGGTGTCGGGCCGTATCTCGAGTTCCTCCGCACGCCTGATGTGAAGACCGTGAAGAACCGCATCCATCTCGACCTCCGGCCCTACCCCGGCGACGATCAAGCGGCGGAGGTGGCCCGGCTGCGGGCTCTCGGCGCCACCGACCTCGACGTGGGCCAGGGTGACGTGTCGTGGACGGTCCTCGCCGACCCGGAGGGCAACGAGTTCTGCGTCCTCACCCCGCGCTGACGCGGAGCCTCTTCACCTGCGGGTCGTACAACGGCTCCTCGGCGACGTCGTCGCCACCGCCGTCGAAGGAGGTTCGCCCCCAAGCGTCCGTGGACGGCCAAGCCGTCGCCGAGAAGCGGGACGGCACCACCGAATACGGCTACCACTGCGCCGACGACCGGAGCGACATCGACCGCCGGCACCGGTTTCCGTGGGTTCTGGTGGTCTGCCGGCCCGGCGCGCGGAAGCTCACGGACGTGAAGAAGGTCGCGATCTCCCTGGCGACCCTCACGGGCAGCGTGGAGGCCGCGAAGATCGCCGGACGTGAGGTGCCCACAAAGTCGGCGACGGTGTCTCGGTCAGCAAGAAGGTGTCTCAAGGCCCCTCCGCTGCTCTGGCCGTCGCGGCGGCGTGCTCATCGGCGGTCATGCCGCGGTCGGGGAAGCGCTGGTTGAGGTCGTACTGATCGTCAGCCCACTGCTGGTAGTCCCGCCGGACGGCGAGCTCGTCGGAGTCGGCGATGCGGGCGATATCGGCCCAGGTCACCCCAGCCAGCAGCGCGTGGTGGACGTTGGAGGGATGGCGCACGGTGCGCGCGATGCTCTCCGCCAATGCCAGCAATTCGATGTGTTCGGCCACGGTGAGCGGAGGCCGGTCATCGGCTCCATGCCGGGCGGGGTCATAGATCCCTCGTTCCACCAGCTCAATCCGGGCACGAGCCGATGCGTTCCTGGCGGCTAGCTCGTTGTAGCGCTCCAGTTGCCGACTGACGGGCATGTCGTAGCGAGCGTCGTGCCAGGTCGTGCTGTGCTCAGGCATGGTCATTGACGACTACTCCAGGTTGGTTTCAAGGGGGGTCCCGGTGTCCGGCCGGGACTCGAGCGCTGTGTGAAGATCACGAGAGGGTACCGGAGCGCGTTGACGGGCCCACTGGTCGGCCCCGGCGGGGTCGCCTGGCCGGGGCCGGATGATCTGCGCTCTCCGCCAAGATATCTTGCGCTCTCCGCTAACGACACGGGGTATCCGGCGTCGCAGGATTGCCTCTCGAACGAATGCGACTTGATCGGGGCAGGTGCGCGGGGGCGCGGATGCCAGGGCCAGGACGCCCGCGTTGCTCGTTGCCCTGCTGGTCGTGTTGATCGCCGGATCCGGCGGTCAGACGCGGTTCGACCTGGATGGCTGAGATGACCCTGGTAGAGCGGTGGGGCGGTCGGCGTCGCACGAGCGCGAGCCGCGCCTCCGTGCCGGCGGGAAGCCGTGATGGTCCTGCGCAGTCGGGGCGGATCGCTCGGATATATCTGGACAAAGTGCGGCGTTCGGCTGTGCTCGGTCGAGTGCTTCTGGCGGCCGTGTCCGCTCTCGGCCTCGTCGTCGCTCCAGCGGTCGCGACCCCGGCGACCGCCACGTCGGCGCGTGAGGAGTGCAACCCCGAAGCAGGCGTGGTGAAGCTGCCCGGCGGAGAGCCCTGGGCGCAGAAGCGGCTGGACATCAAGACGGCGTGGCGGCTGAGCACCGGCGCCGGCGTACGGGTGGCGGTCATCGACAGCGGCCTCGACGTCAAGCACCCGCAACTGCCCTGGCTCTCCACTTTCGTCGACTTCACCGGAACCGGCTACACCGACTGCGTCGGTCACGGCACCGCCGTCACCGGAATCATCGCCGGCCGCGTCTATCCAGGCGTCGCCTTCCACGGCGTGGCTCCGCAGGCGACCGTCATAGAGCTCAAACAGAGCAACCAGGCCGAGGGCCACGTCGCCAACCTGGCGGCGGCCATCGACAAGGCGGTCCAGCTCAAGGCCGACGTCATCAACATCTCGATCAAGGCGGCCGACAATCCCACGCTCAAGGCGGCCGTCCAGAACGCCCTGGCCAGAGATGTCGTGATCGTCGCCGCCGCGGGCAACATCACCGACAAGAAGGAGGACGTGCCCGCCTATCCGGGCTCCTATGAGGGAGTGCTGGCCGTCGGCTCGGCCACTACCGACGGGCGGCGCGCCGACTCCTCCAACACGGCCACACCCGTCGGCGTCCTGGGGCCGGGCGTCGGCATCATCGCCCCGTGGCCGCACGGCACGTACAAGCTGGATCTCGAGGGCTCCAGCTTCGGCGCCGCCTACGTGTCAGGGACCGCCGCGCTGGTGCGCGCCCGGTTCCCGCATCTCAACCAGGAGCAGGTGCGGCGGCGCATCATCGCCACGGCCGACGGCTCCGTCGGCAAGGGCACCGGGGCGGGCATGGTCAATCCGGTGCAGGCGGTCAGCGCCGTCCTGCCCTTCGAGCCCGCGGGCCGGCCGCTGGTGGCCGCGCCTCCGCCCGCTCCCATCGCGGCGGACGCGATCGCCAAACTCCCACCGGAGGACGCCGGGGCCAGGAACATCTCGCTGGCCGTGACCGCGGGGGCGCTGATCCTCACCGCCGCGGCCGGCGCGCTCGCCCGGGTGCTGCCGCTCGGCAGAAGCCGTGGATGGCGGGCGGGCCCACCGACCTGATGACCCATGTGACTGCTGATGCAGGCGCTGCGCCGCAGCGCTTGATGAAGGGAAACCTACGATGGACCCATTACAGCCGGACGATCCGATGCGGCTGGGCGACCACGACCTGTTGGAACGCCTGCCGGAGGGGCCGCGCGGGACGGCCTTCCTGGGCCGGGAGTCGGAGGACGCGCCTCTCCGGGTGATCAAGTTGTTCACCGGCAAGCCGGACCCGGAAGGCGTCGCGCGTTTCGCCAGGGTCCGGCGCCTTTCCAGCTCGTCCATCGCGCGAACGGTGGACGTCGGTCTGCACGAGGGCCACCTCTACGTCGTGCGCGAACACGTCGAGGGGCGCAGCCTCGCCGAGCTTGTCGCAGCCGATGGGCCGCTCGACGCCGAGGCCGTGGAGCGGGTGGCCGTCGGCACGCTGACCGCGCTGACCGCCGCGCACCTGGCGGGCATCACCCACCGGGGACTGACCCCCAGCAACGTCATCATGGGCGCCGACGGCCTCCGGGTGACCGACCTGGACCTCGGCGAGCCCGCCGGTGAGATCGGCTACCGTTCGCCCGAGCAGCTGAGAGGCGAGCCGTACGGTTCCTCCGCGGACCTGTTCGCCTGGGCGGCCACGGTGGTCTTCGCGGCCACCGGCAAGGCGCCGTTCGGTCAGGACGCCGACGCGGTGCTGACCGGGGTGCCCGCGCTGGGCACGCTGGCGGAGCCGCTGCTGGGCGTGGTGTCCGCGGCGCTGGCGAAGGACGCCGGGCAGCGGCCGACCACGTACACAGCGCTGTTGCGCCTGCTCGGCGGCCCGGCGGCGGAGCCGGAGGTCACGGCTGAGCCGCCGCCGGCGGAGGCGGTGACCCGGCCTCCGGCGTTCGGTCTCCCCGCCCTGCCGCCGGCGGCGGACGGCGCGCCGCTCGAAGGTGTGCCGGTCCAGCCCCCGCAGCAGGTGTGGGAGCAGCCCAAGCCGCAACAGGCGTGGGAGCCGCCCAAGCCACAGCAGGCGTGGGAAAGGCCCAAGCCGCAGCAGCCCATGTGGGAGTCGCCGCAGCGGCCCCAGGTGTTGCAGGCGTCGGTCGTGGAACCGTCTTCGCCGCGCCGGAGGTTCCCGGTCGGCCTGGCCGCCTCGGTGGCCGCGCTCATGGTGCTGTCAGGCGTGGGCATCTGGGGAGCCAGTCGTTACACGGACACCCAGCGGATCAACTCGATCGGCGTCTCGGCCGACGGCAAGGTCACCGGCGGAGCCACCGGATCGGCCGACGCGGGAGAGAAGGGGACGGCCGACTCCGATGACGGGGCGGTCGCGCAGCCGGGCGAGCCGGGCGCCGACCAGCCGCAGCCCGAGGTGACCGTGCCGTGGGCCACGGCGTCCGAGGCCGACCCGTACGGCGTGGGCCCGCTCGTCCTGCCCACCGAGGAGCCGTCGGGCGTCCCGACCGCGCCCGCGTACAGCATGGTGCCGACGCCCTCGCCGCCGCCGACCCAGCCGGTTCCCACGGCTCAGCCGACGACCCCGCCGCCGACCAAGCAGCCGACCGCGCAGCCGACGACCCCGCAGGCGACGCCTGCACAGCCGAAGAGCCCGCGGGTGACCAAGACGGTCACGGCGACGCCGACGCCCAAGGACACGAGGCCCAGGAACACCAGGACGCCGGAGCAGTCCCAGGAGCCGACCCCGACTCCTGAGAAGACGACCGAGCCCCCGACCCCGACGCCCAAGAAGAGCACCGAGCCTCCGTCCCCGACGCCGACTCCTGTCAAGAGCACGCAACAGGCGCCGGCTCCGCCGCCTGCGACGGAGGCCCCCGCGCCCCCGCCGGAGACGAAGAGCGCGGCCCCGCCGCCCGCGCAGCCGCAGCCGGAGCCGAAGAACCCCTACACGCCGGTCCAGGTGTGCGGGTCCGGCTTCTACGTGCAGCGCTCGCAGGCGTTCAACGGTGGTGAGACCTTCCAGCTGTACAACAGCGGCACCAAGCAGAACTGCGTGGTGACGATGAAGTACGCGGGCGTGGGCAGGGAGAGCCCGGTCAGCGCGACGCTCGAGGTCCAGGGCGGGGGCAGCGCGACCGACAGCGGCAACTACAAGTACTACGCCGGGCCGGTCAAGCTGGTCGCCCCGGGCAGGTGCGTGAAGTTCTCCGGCAGCGTCGATGCGGGAAGCACCGCCGCGGGCTGGGCGAACTGCGGCTGATCCGGCGACCGACGGCCCCACCCCGAGCTTTCCGGGTGGGGCCGTCGTCGTCGCCCGAGATCCGGACGAGCGGCGGCTGCCGCGACCGTCAGTAGGGCTTGTATCCGCCGCCTCGTTCGAGGGACTGGATGCCGGGGTGGCCGCCGAGGTTGCCGTAGCGGCTGTAGGTGTACAGGACTCCCGCGATGATGTTGTCGACCGGATCCAGGATCCTGCCGTGGCCGGGCAGGGCGTGCGCGTTGAACGTCGGCGGGATGGTCTGCATCAGGCCCTGGGACGGAACGCCGTTCTTGGCGTTGATGTCCCAGGTGTTGACGGCGCCGGGGTTGCCGCCGGACTCATGGTAGATGATCGTCCAGATGCGCTGGACGTCCTGGGGGTCGTTCGGGTCCAGGTCATTGACGTCGACGCCGCGTTCGCGCATGACGTCCGCCATCTCGGGTGACTTGATGACGGTGAGCGCCTGCTTGATCCACTCGACGACCTCGGCCTTGGGCGCGGGCGTGGTGCCTGCCGGCGAGACCCCGCCGCCCGACCCGGAGCCGCCACCGGCTCCCGCGCCGCCGCCGGACTTCGAGCCGTCACCGCCCGACAGCCGCGTGTCCCCCTGAGAGGATGTCGTCCGCTTCCAGATGACCTTCTTGTCGCCCGGGTCGAAGTCCGCCCCTCCGGGATACGGGATGTCGGAGAAGAAGCCGAACCGCGAGTTCTCCCCGGTCCCGCTCGCCTGGACGCGGCCGGCCAGCGTGTTCTTGGCGGCCGTGACGGCCTCCTCGGCGGCCTTGACATGTCCCTTGGCCAGCTCGATCTTGGTGTTCACCAGAGTGGTGAAGTCCCGGTCCTCGGGCAGCGCGCGCATGGCGTCGACCTGATCCTTGTCGCGGTGGTTGACAAGGTAATTCCCGATGAAAACTTGCGCACCGCCGACCGTTTCATCGCAAAGCTTGCGGATTTCCGCGGAAGCCTTCTCCAGTGCCGTGGCGGTTTGGTCGAGCGCTGTCGCGCAGGCGGTGACGGCGGTGTTGAATTCGCCGCCCGCTTTGGGATAGAGACGCATGTGGCGGTCGAAGGCGTCCGCGGAATCGCCTTCCCACTTCAGGTCGACCTCGTTGATGTTCCTGATGAGCGCGGAGGTGACGTCCGCGGCCTGGTGGGAGCATGATCGCCAGGTCGAGGCGAGGGCCCTGATTCCCTGAGGATTGCCCGTCACCTTGTCGAGCATGGCCTGTAACTCCGCCCCGCGGGGGACCTCGGTGATGTCCGGCGCGGTTACGGTGATGATGATGGTGCTGTCGGTGCTCATGCGCCCGAGTCCTTCTCCGCCTTGCGGAGGTTGGCCTCCACATCGTTGAGCGCCCGCTCGACGCTCTCCAGCTTGAGCTGCGCGCTGTCGAGTTCGACGCGGATTCCGGACCAGGCGGCGTCCATCTTGGCGGCCAGCTCCTGCGCGCCGTCCAGCTTGCCGAACAGCTTGGCGTCCGTCAGCTCGGCGGGAGGCTTCGACTTGGTCTTCTTGAAGATTTCGTCGAGATCGAACCCCTTGGCCGCGATGTTGATCCGCGTCCTGCACTCGTCGAATGCCTTGTAGGAAACATCAACGAAGCCTGCGCTCATGAAAGTCGAGCATAGTGGAGATCATTGAGGTTGGTGAGTCCCGTTTTCCTCCACTTCCAAGGAAGCTGTCTGGATCAGCCGGTCTCCGAACCTTCTGTCCACATAAAAGGCCCGGCCGGGCGGGAGGGGCTGCGGTCGCACCTTGCCGAACAACACACCTTCCTCCCGGTTGCCCGACATGATCAGCGCCGGGCTGGCCATCTCCTTGAGCCGCTGCACCGCCTGGTCGTACATGGCACGGTTGGCGCCGCCCATCTGACGGGCGAGGATCAGGTGCAGTCCGATGTCCCGCGCCTGCGGCAGCAGCTCGGCCAGCGGTTGCAGGGGATTGTTCGAGGTGGCCACCAGGTCGTAGTCGTCCACCACGACGTAGAGGTCCGAACCCTTCCACCAGCTGCGCTCGCGAAGCTGGTCGGGCGTCAGGTCGGCGGGCGGCAGGCGCTTGAGCAGGGCGAAGCGCACCTCCTGCACCAGCTCCGCCGCCGCCGCGCTGGAGACCGCGTAACCGATGCGGTGCTCGGTGGCCGCGGTGTCGAGGAGCGACCGGCGGTAGTCGATCACGACCAGCCTGGCTTCCTTGGGCGTCTTGCGCGCGACCAGACCTTCCATGATCAGCTTCAGCACGTTCGACTTGCCGCACCCGGTGTCGCCGAAGACGACGACGTGCGGATCGGCCTCGAAGTCGAGGGCGACCGGCGAGAGCGTCGCCTCGTCGATGCCGATCGCGATGCGGTTCTTGCCGGTCTCCTCGGGGCCCGGCAAGGCGGTCGCGGGGAGCAGGGACGGCAGCAGCCGCACGGGACGCGCGGCCGGGCCCTCCCACGAGTCTTTGACGATCTCCACGAGGGCGCGCAGCCCGTCGGCGAGGTCGTCGGCGCCGCGCAGCCCGTCGATGCGGGGAAGAGCGGCCAGGAAGTGCATGCCGTCCTTGGTGAGCCCGCGTCCCGGCGCGCCTTCGGGCACCGCCAGCGCCGCGCTGCGGCTGACCTCCGACTCGTAGGCGTCGCCGAGCTTGAGCTCGATCCTGGTGCCGAACAGGTCGCGGATGCCCGGCCGGAACTCCGACCACTTGTTGGTGGTCACCATGACGTGGATGCCGTAGCCGAGCCCGCGCGCGGCGAGGTCGGTGATCACCTGCTCCAGGCTCTCGTACTCCTGCCGGATCGTCAGCCAGCCGTCCACGACCAGGAACACGTCGCCCCAGCCGTCGCCCTCGATGCTGCCGTCGGCCAGCCGCTTGCGGTACGTGGCGATCGAATCGATGCCGTGCTCGGTGAAGTCCCGCTCCCGCTGCTGGAGGACGGTCGAGATCTCGGCGACCGTACGGCGGACCCTGTCGGCGTTCTGCCGGTTGGCCACGCCGCCCACGTGCGGGAGGCCCTCCAGCGCCGACAACGTGCCGCCGCCGAAGTCCAGGCAGTAGAACTGCACCTCCTGAGGCGTGTGCGTGAGCGCCATGCTGGCGATCAGCGCGCGCAGCACGGTGCTCTTGCCGCTCTGCGTGCCGCCCGCGACGCCGACGTGCCCGGCCGCGCCGGACAGGTTCAGCCAGTACGGATCGCGACGCTGGTCGAAGGGCCGGTCGATGATGCCGATGACGGCGTGCAGGCGTCCCCTGCCGTCCCATCCCGGCGTGGACAGCCCGAGCTCCGGAGTCACCGACAACGAGGGGAGCAGGTGGGCCAGGGTCGGCGGCTCGGCCAGCGGCGGAAGCCAGATGCGGTGCGCCGCGGGGCCACGTCCCGCCAGCCGGCCGACCACGATGTCGAGCAGGCTCGACTGGGAGCCGCCCTCCTCCGCCTCCGCCGGTGCCTCCTTCGGCGGGGTCTCGACGACGGGCAGCGGCGCGAAGGCGCGGCCGTACTCGATGACCTCGCGGGCCGCGGGCTGCCCGCTGTCCGTCACGTGCCTGGGGTCGGGCTGGTAGGCGGCGGAGACGTAGGCGGCCTTGAACCTGGTCATGCCGGTGGTCTCGAACTTGAGGTAGCCGTTGCCCGGCGCCGAGGGCAGCTCGTACGCGTCGGCCACGCCCAGCACGGCCCGGCTCTCCATGGCGGAGAACGTGCGCAGACCGATCCGGTACGACAGGTGCGTGTCGAGCCCCCGTAGCCTGCCCTCGTCCAGGCGCTGGGAGGCCAGCAGCAGATGCACGCCGAGCGAGCGGCCGAGCCGGCCGATCATCACGAACAGGTCGATGAACTCGGGCTTCGTGGACAGCAGCTCGCTGAACTCGTCGAGCACGACGAACAGCGTGGGCAGCGGCAACAGGTCGGCGCCCTGCTCGCGGGCCCGCTCGTAGTCGCGGAGCGAGGCGTAGTTGCCGGTCGCCCGCAGGAGCTCCTGCCTGCGCACCATCTCGCCGTGCAGGGCGTCGTGCATGCGGTCGACCAGCGGGAGCTCGTCCTCCAGGTTGGTGATGACGGCTGAGACGTGCGGGAGGGAGTCGAGGCCGAGGAAGGTCGCGCCGCCCTTGAAGTCGACCAGGACGAAGTTGAGGATCTCCGAGGAGTGCGTGACCGCGAGCCCGAGCACCAGCGTGCGCAGCAGCTCCGACTTGCCGGAGCCGGTGGCTCCGATCAGCAGGCCGTGCGGGCCCATGCCGCCCTGCGCCGACTCCTTGATGTCGAGCTCCACCATGCGGCCGTCGGCGCCGAGCCCGATCGGCACGCGCAGCCTGTTACGGCCGGCCCGTGGCCGCCAGGTGACCGCCGGGTCCAGCGTGCGCGGGTCGCTGATCCCCAGCAGGTCGGTGAGCGTCGTGTTGACCGACAACATGTCCTCGCCGTCGCCGCCGCTCCTCGACGAGGCCCGAAGCGGGGAAAGCTGCCTGGCCAGCCCTTCCATCCACACGAAGGAGAGCTTGTCCGGCGCGCCCAGCCGCGTCTTGCGTTCCTTGCCCGCGTGGTCGAGCTTCACCATGTGCAGGTTGTCCGGCTGGACTTCCATCCGCAGCGTGTTGCCCTCCTCGACGGCGCCGGTGGAGCCGGTCAGATCGATGACGGTCACGCCCAGGATGGCGTCGCTGCCGAGCTGGGAGTCGTGCGGCACGTGCCCGCCGTCCACGATCACCACGTGGTACGGCAGCTCGTCGGCGGGTGCGCCCGGCTGGAACCTGGGCCGCTCCTTGAGGTCGCCGCCGACGAGCCGATCCAGCTCGCCGATGTTCTCGGCCATCAGACGGACCGGCCCGGACGCGTCGACCACGTCGGGGTGGAGGGCGTGCGGGAGCCACTTGACCCACTCCCAGTGGGGCATGCGCTCCTGGTCGGCGCAGACCATGATCCGGATGTCGTCGGGGGAGTGGAAGACGACGATCTGGCCGATCACGGCGCGTACGAGATCCCGCATCGCCGCGAGGTCGCCGGTGAGCCGGATCCGGGCGAAGGAGGCGAGGGCGACGGCCACGGGCAGCCGGGAGAGCGTGGAGTGCGCGCGCATGAATCTCCGCAGCGCGCCGGACGAGAGCGCGTCCAGGTCCTCCACGGGTTTGGAGTCCGGCGGGAAGAGCTGGATGGCCAGCTTCTGCACGCCAGTGCCGAGGCGGATCGTGCCGAAGTCCTCGTCGCGGGGACGGCGCTCCCATAAGCGGGGTCCCATCGCGATCCACCACAACGAGTCAGGCTCGGGCCCGCTCCACTCCAGGGCCTCGCGCTGCTGCTTGGCGGCGCGCCTGGCCTTCCTGCGGATCTGGCCGAGGTAGCGGAAGTAGTCGCGGCGGGCGCCGTTCAGCCGGTGCTTGCGCTCGCCCGCCTGGCGCCCCATCTGGCCGATGGTCATGCCGACCATGGAGACCGCGAACAGGCCGCTGGCCACGTACATGATCGGGTTGGAGTTGCCGCCCGCGGTGAACATCAGGGCCATCGCCGCGGCGCCCGCCACCATGGGCAGGTAGGCGAGCACCAGCATGAACCCCTGGCCCTGGACCTCGGGGATCTCCGGCGGGGACTCCAGCATGACTTCCCCGCGAGGTGGCTTGGGGCCGGGGCGGCGCTCAGGGCGCCGGACAACCACTTTGCTCACGCGACGTTCTTACCAGAAGCGACCCGCTATGTTCTGTGCTGTCCGTGATGCTTCTGGGACGGAGTGCACCGTGGGATCGAAGGTTCAGAAGCCGCCGCCGGAGTCTCAGCCGCCTGCGGAGGGAGCCGACAGCTCCACGCCGACGCAGTCGGGGCCGATCCAGCAGGGTGCCCTCGCGCAACTGCCGTTGCCGCTGCCGGTGTTGTGCAACGTCACGATCGTGGGGCCGAACCGCAAGGCCGACCTGACGCTGCCCGCCGACATCCCGCTGCCGCACGTGCTGCCGGGGCTGCTGCGCATGCTCGGCGAGGTGGGCGGTGACGCCACGTCGTCGCCGGGATGGACGTTGCAGCGGCTCGGCGGCGCTCCGCTCGACCTGGAGCAGAGCCTCGGCACGCTCGGCGTGCTCGACGCCGAGGTCCTCTACCTCCGCCCGCGCGAGTCGATCCTGCCTGCCGCGATCTTCGATGACGTGGCCGACGTCGTCGCCACCGGCGTGCGCAACGGACCGGGCACGTGGACGGCGGCGCACAGCAGGGCCCTCGGCGCGGCCGGCGCCACGGGACTGCTGGTCCTCGGCGCCGTCGGCCTGGCCCTGGCGGGCCTGCCGCCGCTGGTCGGCACGGTCGTCTTCGGAGTGCTCGCGCTGCTGCTGATCGCCGCGGGGACCGTGCTGTCGCGGGCCATGGGCGACTCCACGGCCGGCGCGCTGATCGGCCACGCGGCGCTGCCGTACGGCTTCCTGGCCGGGCTGTTCACCCCCGCGGGCAGCGGGAGCATGGCCGAGGTCGGCGCTCCCCATGTGCTCGCCGCGTTCGCCTGTACGGCGCTCGCCGCCGCCGTCGCCGGGATGACGATCTCGCACGGCATACCCGGCTTCCTCGGCACGGCCGTCGCCGCGACGTGCGGTGCGGTCTGCGCGGCGGTGGTCATGGTGTCGGGGGCCGCCCCCGCGGGAGTGGCGGCCGTGGCCATCGCCGTGTTGCTGGCGCTGAGCCCGCTGGTGCCGACGCTCTCGTTCCGGCTGGCCCGGGTGCCGCTGCCGGCCATGCCCACCACGGCAGAAGAGCTGCGCGCCGACAACCAGCGGCTCGACGCGGCGGCGATCCAGGAGCGCACCGTGATCGCCCAGCACTACGCCACGGGGCTGATCACCGCTGTCGGGCTGGCCGCGCTGGTCGCCGAGGCGCTGCTGGTACTGCACGACGGGTTGGTCGCCGACATCATGGCGGTCGCGCTCTCCCTGACGCTCGTCATGCGCGCCCGCGTGTTCTCCGGCGTCGGCCAGCGGATCTGGCTGGTCGGCTCCGGCCTGGCGGGGCTCGCCATGGTGGCCTTCGCGCTCAGCTCCAAGGGAGGGGTCATCGGCGCGCTGGCCGTGGCGGTCTGCGTCTTGTGGGTGGCCCTGCTGGCGGTGGGCATCGGGAGGACCCTGTCGTCGGGGAAGCCCTCGCCGTTCTGGGGGCGGGCCGGGGACATCCTGGACGTGTTGCTCGTCGTCGAGCTCTTCCCGCTCGCGGCCGGCGTGCTCGAGATCTACACCTGGGTACGCGGATTGTCGGGCTGACACTCTGCTGCGAGCCAAGCGGCGGAGCGAGGGGGTCCCCGGGCGCCCGGCGCCCGGGGACGAGGTCGTCAGCTGATGCGCTCGTATCCGCCACCGGAGTCGGTGGTCTTGGTGCCGCCGGAGAACTTCACCCAGGAGCCGGTCGGCGCGGCGTGGTAGACGGGCACGGTGTGCAGAGGGGTGATCTCCTCGTTCTTCACCACGCCCGCTCCCTTCACGTCCACCGCGGACCAGACGAAGGTGCGCGTGCCCACGTCCTTGGTCTTGAACGTCACCGCGCAGGCGTTCTGCTTGCCGGCGTTGTAGAGCAGGTAGGCGACGCCGCCGGTGAACGTGGCCTGGCGCTCGACCGAGTAGCCGGGGCCGCAGACCGTGGCGGGCGTCTCGGTCGTCCGGCCGGAGGCCGAGGCGGTGGTGGCGGTGAAGACCGCCGTCGTGCCGAGCGCGGCCACGATGACCGCGCCGATCGTCCTCTTCTTCAACCTCAAGATCTTCATCTCCATATCGCGGGGTTTGACCGTCGGGCCGGCTGATCCGCTCGACGGTGGCGGTTCTGCGAGCGTTCAGGCCCCATCCGGGCCGCGCCGCATTCGCCGAGGGGCAATCTTGCGACGCCGCATTCTTCGCGTCGTTAGCGCAGAGCGCAGAAAGTGTTGGCGCTAAGCGCAGAGTTTTTCCCGTTTGCGCGACTTTGTGATCAGTGTGGCAAGTGGTGGTTACCATGCGAATCGATGTTGTTTCGCGGAGGTTGTCCGCCCTATTCGCGTCGACCAACCGCCGTGCGAGACAAGGAAATGTCCACTTGGAGGTCCAGTGGCACTGTACGGAGCAAGTCCGACGCAGTTGACCAATGCTGCCGGGTACTGCCAGGACACCGCGCAGTACATCGAAGGCATGCGTCAGCGGGTTCAGACGATCAAGGGCGACCTGACCACCCAGGGTTGGCGGGGTGGCGCGGCCCAGAAGTTCAGCCACGCGCTCGACGAGTGGGACGTCGAGTTCAAGGCTGTGATCAAGATCCTCGAGGACATCCACGACCGGCTCAACATCGGCGCCGGCGTCTACCGGAACGCCGCCGACCAGAACATGGAGCTGTCCGGGTCGCTGACCAGGGACGGCTTCATGGGCCGGATCGACAACGTCGTCAACGACAACTAGCCGACCGAGGCAACGGAGATCCCAGTGACCGTCCCCGATGATCACACATTCGTCAAGTTCGGCAGCATGGAGCAGGCGTACGAGGAGCTCAAGAAGATCGTGACCGAGCTCGACAAGGCCACGGACGATCTGTTCTCCGACATCAAGAAGGAGCTCGCAGCCAGCTGGGAAGGCGAGGCCGAGCAGTTCTTCAACACCAAGAAGGACCAGTGGAACGCCCACGAGCAGGCGATGGCCAAGCAACTGTTCCAGGCGGCCGGCGCCGTCAACATCGCCAAGGGCAACTACGAGAGCGCCGAGCGGCGCAACATCGCCATCTGGACGGACTGACGCGCCTCCTCGGTCACCGTGGCGACGCGGTGACCGAGATCTCGCATCTGCAGGGGTAAGCGATGGGCAAGCAGGAACCCGAACCGCCAACCGATCCGCTCAGCGTCGAGCCGCACACGGCCGAGAAGTTCCAGGGCGACGGGAGGGTGCACGAGCCCTCCATGATGCGCTCGATCGCCGAGGCTCTGTCGAAGAACCTCGCGACCCTGGAGAGGCCGGGGATCAGCGGGAGGGCTCTGATCGACGTCCAGCCCGGCGCCACCCAGTTCGGGGAATGGGCGGACGCCAAGACCTTCGGCGCGACCGCGGGCAAGGACAGCGCGGGACAGAAGCTCGGCCAGGTCCACGCCGAGTTCATCAAGGCGTACAAGAACGTCATCGCGGCCATCGAGGCGAGCGCGGGAAACCACGCCGAGGCGGACACGCGGAACGAGAGCACCTGACCATGGCCGACAGCGGTTCGAAGCGCGAGACGCTCGTCATCTGGAGCGACAGGGTGCCCACTGGTGAGGGCGAGCCCCATCCGAAGGCGGAGATCCTCCGCCTGCTGGGGACGTGCCAGCCGGATCAGGTCAAAGGGGCCGGATCCACCTACATCAGCGCGGCCGAGGCGGTCATCAACGCGGTCGTCGGGATCGAGGACCACGCCGGCAGGATCCTCACCATCTGGAAGGGGCCGGACGCCGACAGGGCCCGCACCGCGCTTGAACTCATGTACGCCACAGGGCAGGAACTGGCGAGGAAGCTCGCGGAGATGGGCCGGAGCCTGGAGGCCTACGCGGGGTACATCCCCGCGGCCATCGCCGAGGTCCAGGGCATCAAGGTGGACAAGACCGACCCGCAGGTCCAGGAGATGGTCCGGGTCCAGAAGTTGTTGCTCAAGGTCGACCTGGAGGGCGACGACGAGACCAACGCCATCGCCGCGGTCGAGGACCTCAGGGCGCAGGAGGCCCTGAAGAGACTCAATGAGAAGATCCGCGACCTGCACCTCACCTCGGTCCCCTACAACATCACCTACGAACTGCCCGCCGTGACGATCCCGGCCGGGCCCGGTGGTGACCTGACGAGCGTCCAATACGGGGGGACGAGCGGGAGCCAGGGGCCCACGTTCGGCGACGGCGATCCCGGCGCCGACCGTGCGAGCGTCAGCGGCTCGGGTGGCACGGGCGAGACCGCCACGCGGGTCGCGGCGGACGGCCACCAGGACGACGTCCGCCCGGGTGGCGACGACGGCGCCGTCCCGGGGACGCAACCCGCTGAGCAACCCGGCCAGGAGCAGCCCGGCGACGGGCAGCGACCAGGCGGTGGGGACGGATCCGGGCAACAGCCGGGCGGCCAGAGCACAAGCGCGGGCACGGAGGACGGCACCGCCCCTCCGGTCATCGGCGCCCAGGACAGGACCGACCTCGACGACGCCACTCCCGAGGCCGACCCCGCCCGGACCGAGACCTCGGCCTACCAGCCCCCGACCACCACGCCGACCACGATCGGCAACCATCCTCCGAGAACGGCGATCCCCGCCACGACCCCGACGCCGACCGGCACGACCCCGGGCGTCCCGTCGGTGATCGGTTCACCGAACAGCGCGTACACACCCGGCGGGCGCCTCGGGGCGATGCGCGGCGGCAGCCCGGCGGGCCTGTCAGGCATGCCGTTCCTGCCCATGATGGGGACCGGAGGCCCGATGGGTGACGAGGGCGGCGACCTGGAGCGCGCCACCCACCTGTCGGAGGACAGATCGGCCTGGACCAGCAGCCACGACGTGACGGACCCGGTGATCGGATGAGCGACCAGCAACCAAGCGGCACAGGCCGGCAGCCAAGCGGCACGGGCCGGCAACCGACCGGCCAGCAGCAGGGCGGTACGGGCCAGCAGCCCTACGGTGGCTACGGTGCCTTCCCGACGAGCATCCAGGTGCCGCAGCGCTCGTCGGGCATCTCCTTCAAGGTAGGAGAACTCGACGCGGCCAGCGGCAAGATCAACGGCCAGGCGGCACTCATCGACGTGCTGCGGGCCAAGTCCAGCCACATGGGTGTCCCGTTTCCCAGCTTCGGGACGATCGGCATCGGGATCACCAGAGCCCACGACAAGGCGATCGCGGCCCAGTCCGCCGCCCTGGAGAGAGGCAAGAAGGCGCTGCAGAGCTGGCAGGCCGCGCTGAAGAAGGCCGACGCCAACTACCACGAGGCCGAGACGTCGGACTACGGCATGTGGCGCAACGAGGAGGAGATCGACTCGGGCGCCGGAGGTGTCCCGACCCCGAAGATGCCCACCGTGCCGGACACGAACCTGCCCGGCGGCGACCTGCCCGGCGGCGACCTGCCGGACACGGATCTCCCCGGTACGGACCTGCCCGGCACGGACCGTCCGGGTGGCGACCTCCCGCGCGGCGACCTGCCGGGCACCGACCGGCCCACGACCGACGTGCCGGGCGCCGATCTGCCCGGGGTCGACCGGCCGGATTCCGACCTGCCCGGCGGCAACGACCCCAACATGAAAGTCCCCGACATCGACTCGGCGCTCAACGAGCCGCAGGACAAGACCGGCCTGTCCTCGTTCGATCCCAGGACGCAGCAGCTCAACGGGGTACCGAACCCGAACCTGACCGATCTGAGCACGCGCCCGGGAACCGCATTCGGCTCGCCGACCGGCAGCGGCGCGGGCTCCGACGGTGGCGCCGGCGCCGGTCTGCGGGGGCAGGGAGGCTTGGGCACGCCCGGCGGCCTGGGCAGCGGCATGCCGATGGCGCCCATGATGCCGATGAGCGGCGCGAGCAGCGACGAGCGCGACAGGGAGCAGGGCTCGCTGTTGTCGGAGGACGAAGGCGTGTGGGGTGACGACGAGGACATCGCCCCCGAGATCATCGGCAAGGAGAAGTAGTGAGCTACGGGGAGGGCAAGGGCCTCTACTACGCAGCGGCCGCCACCGCATCGGGCGCGGCACTCCTGATCAGGCGTCCCTGGGCCTACTACGTGGTTCTGATGATCGGCCTCATGGTCTCCGACCCCGGACGGATGTCCTCGTCGGCCAAGAACTGGCGCACCACCGACCACGGCGGGCTGACCTCCGAACTGACCGCGCTCGAAGGGCAGCTCAAGGAGTTGCAGGCCGCGCTCAGCGGCCCGGGAGTCAAGTGGGAGGGCGCGGCCCGCGAGCAGTTCGACCAGGCGTACAACGACTTCACCCAGTCCCTCGCCACGCTCAAGTCAACGCGGAACGCCACCGGTGAAGCCGTCGACCAGAGCGCGAAGTTGTACTACTACGGGGCGATCACCTTCATGGGCATCGCCAGCTTCATGATGATGTACGCCCTGGCGATGATCGCGATCCAGCGCTACGTGCCTTTCGCCTATGCGCTCGATCTCAAGGTCGGCAAGGTCGCCGTCGAAGCGGGGAAGAAGGTGCTGCTCAAGCACGGCATCGCGGTCGGCCTCCTCACCACCCTGCTCTACCAGGCCGTCCAGCAGTCCGAGGCCAGCGGGAAGGCCTTCCCCACGATGAAGGGCATCCCGAACCAGCTCACCAACCTGAAGTCCGGCACCATGCCGGAGTTCAGCAGTTCCGCACTCGACTACGACGTGGCGGGCGGCACGCTGACCCCCAAACTGGACACGAAGGGCGGCCTCGGCGGCCTCTGAGCCGGGCCGACGGGCTCAGGAGCGGCCGGCGAGCCGCCCGGCCGACGTCTCCGCGACGGGTTCGCGCGCTGCGGCGCGGTCCAGGAGCGGCCCCTCGGGAATGAGCCGGAGCAGATGCGCGGGCACCGGCGCCACCTGGGCGGCGTCGTAGCCCAGCGTGCCCACGAGGTCGGCGGAGGCCAGCCGGAACCGCTTGCCCTCGTCGGTGATGAGGGAGTACTCGTGGATCGCGCCCGCCTGTCCCTCTCCGGAGAGCCGGCCGGCCAGTGCGGCACCGCCGGGAGGCAGCAGCACCTGGTCGACGCGGTCGGGGTTGCCGCTGCTCGGCGGCTTGGGGATGGTCAGCGTCGCGCCGGTCGTCAGCTGCGCCCGGACCGAGCCGCGGACCGTGTCGGCGTACACCGCGCACAAGGGCGCGGAGGCCGTCGGTGTACGGAAGCGGGGCATGGTGACCGGCAGCCCGTCGCCCATGACGCGCCGTGCCGAGATCTTGGCGGCGTTGACCGTGGCGGCGTCGACGGCGAGCGGGCGTACCCGGCCCCTGCCGTAGGCGATCTTGGTGTCCGGGTCCTGGAGCAGGAGCGTCGCCTGCGTGTGGCTGACGGGGGCGAGGCCGTCGGCGAGCAGCACGTACCAGCGCTCCTGGACGCCCGGAACGGCGGCCAGGGTGAAGATCTGCCCCACTCTCGCGGGCGAGCCGCCGGGGCCCGTCACCCGCCTGCCGCGCTCCGGGATCTGGAGCGCGACGAAGTCAGGACCGGCGGGAATGGCGTTCACCCAGGTGATCGGCACTCTGCGCGGCGCCTGGTCGGTGAGCCGGCGCGGGTTCTCGACGAGCATGCGGTAGTTGTTCCACAACACCCAGTTCTGCTGCCCGTCGGTGACGAGCAGCGCGTCGGCGCCCACCGGGGTGCCGCCGACGTCGATGCCGCCCAGCAGCGTGACGTACGGACGGCGCACTCCTGTCGCGTCCGGCTGCTCGACCACGCAGACCGTCCACGGTGATGTGACCATCCTCTCGGGCTTGGGCAGTGAGTCGGGCGCGCCGGAGATGCCGATCTTGCGCCCCCTGGCGAAGCCGGCCAGCGACTCGGCCGACACCGTACGGACCTTGATCTCCTGGCTGTCCAGCAGGAGCCTGGCGGAGACGTAGTTGTCCACCGGCTGGAGCTTGCCTTCGCTCTGGTTGTAGACGAAGGAGGCGCCGGTCTCCTCCTCGATGAGCAGCTGGCCCGCCTCCTTGAGCTTGGTGGCTCCTCCGGGGCTGAGCATGCCCCAGATCCCGAATCCGGCCGTGATCAGCACGAGGAGGAGAATGCCGGCGAACGTCGCCACGTTGTATCGCCGCATGGGCGACTCGGGCAGATCGGGCTCACCCTGAAGTAGTGCCAATCCCAGGCGCTGGGTCATCAGTTTGTGCGCCTGGTAGAGATCCTTTCGGGTCTGCATGACGGACAATATTACGCAGGTCGCGAAAGTTATTTAATGAGAAGGGATATCACACTTTTATAAGGCATGGCGGGCGAGTAGGCTTCTTGATCAACCGCATGCGGGAGGCTTTCATGGCATCAACCGACAATGGTTGGTATTTGGAGCAGAGCTGGCCGGGTCTGGTGGCCGACAGGGACGGCGTCGAATACAGTCCCATGGAGCTCGAAAAGGTCGCCAACGCTCTGTGGGCGAAGCTGCCTGAGGTCTACGGCAGCGATCCGACGGGGCAGCAGGCCGCCACGACCAGCGGTCCGGGCTCCTACCCTGACGTGGAGCAGCACGGACCGGCGCTGGACTTCTTCGCCGATCACCTTGAGGGTGTGAAGAACTGGGAGGGCGGCAGGAGCTTCGCCACGGCGCTGCGGCAGAGCCACGAGGAGTTGGCCAAGGTCTACAAGGAGGTCAACGAGAAGCTCGCGATCGCGTTCGCGCTCATCGACGTCGGCGCCGGCAACTACAAGCGCGCGAACGCGGCGAACGGGGGCTAGAGATGGCTGACAACGTGACGGCGGACCACACGATCCGCTTCAACGGGAGCGTGCCCTTCTCCGTCAACGACGACGGCCGCAGCGTGGCGGGGATCAAGAACCTCATCATGATGCTCGACCCGGCGACCATCCAGCGTACGGCGGCGTCCTACCTGGCGGCCGCCGACAGGCTCACCTCGATGAACGAGGCCCTGGTGTCGGGGGCGACCGCGATGGCCAAGGTCTGGGAGGGGCCCTCGTCAGTGGAGTCGCAGCAGTCGCTGCGCACCCTGCACGCCACCATCCGCGAGCTGGCGGCGAAGTTCAAGGCGGTGGGCCTGCCGCTGGAGGCGCTCGGCAGGCGGCTGCTGGAGCACAAGGAGTTCGTGGAGAACAAGTCCGAGGCGTGGAGCGACAACGACCACACCTGGGACGACAGCATCCCCGGCTGGTATCACACGATGAACTCGTCGGGGTACGAGTGGGGCTCGTCGGACGAGCTGGCCGGCCAGCATCTGCGGCTGCTCAACAACGACCTGCGCAAGGTCTACGAGGAGTGGCCGTTCAACGTCCACAAGGTCGTGCCCGACCTCAAGCCTCCCACGATTCCCGGCCCCCCGGTGGTCACGACCGAGGACCCCGGGGACCATCACGTCGATACGAGCTCCTTCACCCCTCCGGGCGGCGACCTCGAGGGCCCCGGCCTCGACGGCATCGATGAGACCTCGGCCGGCGACACGGCCGTGCCCGGCCTTCCCGGCGACACCCTCAGCGGCGACGGGGGCTACCCGGGCTCCGGCACAGACTGGGACGGCTCCGGCACTGACGGCCGCTACCCGGACGGAAACGGCCTCGACGCCGGCGACCCGGGCGGCAAGGGGCCGAACGGCGCCGACCGGAGCGGCGCGAACACCAACGGCGCCGGCCCGGACGCCGGCGCCGGGACGCCGGACACCGGCGGCCTGCCGAACACCCGCGGGACGAACACCACCCTGGAGGACTTCCAGCGCCCGGCCGGCTGGGCTCCGGACCCCTCCTCCTTCCCGAACGGCCCCACTCCCTACCCCTCCACGGGCAACGGCCCCGGCGTCGGTGTCGGCGGCAACGTGCTGACCGGCCCGGGCGCTCTCCCTCTCAACGCCAGGTCCGCCTCCGCGACCGGCGGCGGCATGCCGTTCATGCCGATGGCCGGGGCGGGGGCCAACGAGTCGGAGGACAAGGAGAACAGCACCTGGCTCCACGAGGACGACGACGTCTGGGGCGACGACACGGACGGCGCCGTCTCCGGCAGGATCGGTTAGCCGGAAGAGGACCGGCGCAGCTCCCGCAGCGTCCGTTCGGCGGTGGCCTGGTCCACCGCCGGGCACCGGAAGCCCTGCGCGACGATGTGCGCGCAGAGGTCCTCATCCGGCCGGATGCCGTGCTCCTCCAGGTAGTAGGTGACCGTGTCCGTCCAGACCCAGGTGCCGTCGGTCCGGAAGCTGAGCGGCACCACCGCGCCGCGCGCCGGGTCGAGCCGATCGAGGTCGAGACTCGTCGTCGAGAGGATGGCGGCGCCGGCCTTCAGGTAGTCGGCCAGCCGCGGGTCCTGTTCCCGTGGGTGATCGGGCAGGAAGTACGGCACGCCGTCCCTGACCCCGTCGAAGACCCTGGCCACCGAGATCGTCGGCACGATCTCCACGTAGCCGTTGCTCCAGCCGCGCAACCCGTCGAAGGCCTCGGCCGGGGTCCACCCCCGAGCGTTGGCCATCGTCTCGATCATCGACCGGACATCGGCCGAACTGTACTCCAGCCGGTCCCCGTCCCGCGTCAGCGTGCCGATGACCGTGTCGGAGCTGATGACGACCACCTTGAGCGTGCTCATGCGGCGCTCACCTGGACGAAGCCCGCTCGGCCGAGGCTCGACAGCAGGGAGAGGTCGTCCGCGGGGTCGATCCAGACGATCTCGCCTGTGGGTCCCGGCTCCGGGCAGCGCGTGGTGACCAGCACCAGCGGCACGGCCGCGCTCCAGTGCCCGACGTGCGGCACCCGCGCGCGGTCGGCCAGGAGCGACGCACGCTCCGCGTCGGTGCAGTCGTCGAAAGGCCCCTCGGCCGCCAGTCCGGCCTGCAGCCGCGCCGCGGCGGCGAGCGCGTAGCGTTCCCGGTCCGCCAGGGTGCCCGAATAGCCCGGGATCAGTTCCGCGATCAGTTCGGCGGGCTCGTCGCCGTAGAAGCGCCACCAGCCGTCGATCACCTCATAGGTGTACGGCGTGCCGTCGGCCCGCACCGGGGGCGGCGGGGGCGCCTCGGCCGCCGACGTGTTCCTGACGCGTACGCTCATATCGCTCACCATCGTCCGTCGTCCGAAGCCGGCTGCCACTGGGTGATCGCGAACAGGGCGGTCAGCTGTTCCTTGTCGACCTGGCGGGTGAACAGGGTGTTCACCATGTCGATGAAGGAGGCCGCCTCCTGTCGCGGGCTCCAGTCGTATTCAAGGTGGGTGCCCAGCACCTCCCGCGCGGGCAGGCGCTCCTCGCCGTTGCGGGCGTAGTCCACGATGGTGGTGACGAGCTTGATCCGTGCCTGGATGATCGAGGGGTCCAGATGCCCGTCGTTGTGACGGAACTCGACGTGATCGTTCTCCGCGCCGACGACGTTGGACAGGTTGAGGGCCCAGGCGCGGGCGCCGGGCACCCGGAACCCCGCGGGCGTACGCTCGGTGACGTTGAGGACGTCGTTGGGCATGCACGCCCGGTAGGGCCGGTGCATGCCGAAAGGCTCCCTGGGGTCCTGCCCCAGCCGGAAGAGGATGTCCTCGTAGCCGTGGTAGAGCGTGAACAGCCGACGCAGCGCCCTCACGTCCGTGCCGAGGTTGGGAGCGCCGACATGGATGTGCCCGCCGGCGGCCGTGGTGATCTCGCCGCCGTAGGACCGGATGATCTCGGTGATCCGGGGCAGGTCCGCCCAGGTCCCCTCGGTGTCCCGGAGGATGCCGGAGACGAACTCACCGGCGAGGCGCTGCCGGTTCGCCTCCCACTCCATGTGCGGCAGGCCGTTCATCGAGGCGGGGGCTTTGTGGTGCCCGAACACCTCCGGGCTCGCGATGAGCCCCTCCTGGTACAGCTCACGGGCCATCAGGCGCACGTCGCTCTCCCAGAAGCCCGCGGTGCCGTCCGTGTGGGCGAACTCCAGCTCCAGCCCGAAGGCCACGTCCACGTGCATCGCGTCGCGTGTCATGTAGGGCACGACGGACGCGACGTCCTCGCCGGCCGCCAGCCGCTGGGTAACGTCCTCGACGACCTCGTTGTGGGCGTCGAAGTCCCAGCCGAAGTGGCGCTGGACCCGCGTGGGTGCGGGCGCCGCCGGGGCTATCAGCGAGATCTCGCCCTTGGCGTGCATCCCGATGTGGTACAGCCGGTCCAGCGCCAGGTCGTAGGCGTCCAGGAAGTTGTACTTCTCATAGTAAGGACGCAGCGACATCATGACGTCCGTGAGGACGTCCACGTCCTGCAGGGTCAGCGGGTTGTCTATCCACACGTCACTTACGTAGGCTCTGGACGAGACGAAGTTGCCGAAGAGGTATTCGCCCTCGAACACGTAAGGGATGCTCACGCTGAGGGCAAGCCCATGGTCGATGCCCGCGAGGCCGTCGGCCGTGAGCAAGAGGTTCTTCCGGTGCCGGTCGTTGTTGTTGATCACCAGGTCGAGCAGTTCGATCAGGATCGCGCCACGTCTGTTGTTCACGTTCGCCTCCTCACCGGGGTGCTCGCCGTGGATGTACTCCATGAAGATCACTGTCGGGTCCGTCGGGTGCTCGACGACGATGGGGACGTTGGCGCCAAAGCGCTGGCCTACCAGCGCACTGAGGATCTCGGCCCTGGCTTTGGGGGCAGGTATCTCCTTCCGTACGACTTTGGTGCCGTCCTCCAGGGTGAGGTGTGCCACAATGCCCTCATTGCCCTGCTGTCCGAACAACTCCCATTCGTTCGGATCGGCGGCCAGCGCGGCATCGACGAGGCCCTGTGGCAGGCCGCGCCGGGGAGCGGCCTGCGTTCCCGGGACGGGGAGGGGCCTCGGGGGGGTCACCGCCGTGGCCGGGTGGGCCTGCAGCCACTGGCCGTTGTCGTCGCGCGGGAAGATCGGCCGCCCGTCCGAGTCGTAGCTCTGCACGGCCGCGGTGTGCGGGCGCCGGTCGGCACCGATGTAGACGATCTCGTTGCCGGCGAGGATCGACCGGCCGGTGATGTCGGCCAGTTCCTGGAGCACCGCCTGGTTGCGGGCCGTCTCGCAGCCCAGGATGCGGATCCAGGCGTCGGGCTGCGCGATCACGCGCGGGTCGTGAGCGAGCATGGTGGCCAGGTCGGCCGCGCTGAGCCGTTCGTCGCCGATGAGGAAACCGGTGCCGTCGCCGGCGATCGCGACGTCGATGACGCCGGGGGAACGCCGCAGCAGGCGTGGATCGGCCGTGGACATGACGGCGGAGTTCTCGTCGCGGTACCAGATGCCCGCGGAGACTTCGCGGCGATGCTGGAAGATCAGGTCTCGGTGGCGGCTGCTCAGCGGCGGTGCGGAGACGGGGCTGGACGCTTGGCCGGGCCTGACGTCCGCGAGGAGCGGGGGCTGGACGTGTCGCCCGGGTGGCGTGGGCGTTGTGTGACCGGTCTGCGGGGCGCTCGTCAGCGCCGCGAGCGCGGGACCGAGCCAGGTCCTGAGCTGCTCCGCGACTGTGTGCGAGCTGTCGGCGGGCAGGAAGATCCGGAACTGTCTGCCGTCCCCGACGCGTAGGTTGCCCAGCGTCGTGATCTCCACGCCACCGTCCGCGGCCAGCACGACCCGGCCTGTGTACCAGGCGAGCTCCTGCGCGAACGTCGTCGTCCCGTCATGGGGGCCGACGAGCACGATCGGGGCGTCCTGCGGCAGGCCGGGGGAGCACAGCAGCGTCGCCGCGACCACCTCGGACCGGAGGCGCCGCCTGCCGACCATCATGCCGCGTTCCGAGTAGCGGCCCTCCACCACGAAGGCGTCCTTGACGGGGGGCATGTGCCAGGCGGCGTCGTCGTCCACGCCGCTGGGGAAGCGTACTCCCGCCAGGGTCTTACGGAGCGCGTTGTGGACATGCGTCGCCAGATCCAGTGCCAGCTCGCCGGTGAGCTCGATTCTCGGCGCGACCACCGGGCCGGTTCGCGACCGGGCGGGCTGCTGGGTGAGGAAGTAGTGCACCTCACCGTCGTCGGTGGTCAGTCTCGCCGTCACCTCGAACCGGGCGCCGGCCCTGAACAGAGCCTGGTGCGGCTTGCCCGATAGGTCTCCGACCGGCACGTAGTCGGACGCCAGGATGGTCACCCGCGTGCCATGGGGACTCTCGCCCACCTGGTCGGCGTTGTCGACGCCGTCGAGAAGGGTATCCACGGTGAACTCCTCGCCGGGCCGGATGTCCTTGGGGACGAGGCCGGCGGGGACCCGGGCGAACACGTACCCCTCCGTGCTCGGCCGTGCCGCCAGCTCGGCGTCGGCCCGGGAGAGCACGTCGGTCTGGTTGCGCGCGTTCACCTGCGCCAGGCGATCCCCCTGGAGGAGCTCGCCCAGGATGGGCCCCGGTCCCGGCCGCCAGGCGGGCGCCCGGTACTCGACGGTCGTCGGGTCCTCGGAGAAGGCCAGCGGGATCAGCCTGGCGTCGTCGGACCCGGCGAACTCGTTCAGCATGCTCAGCAACCGCTCGTACCGGTCGCCGAGATGGAGCATGCCGAAGGAGTCGCTCAGCGCCTCGAACGCGGCGGTGAGGCGGGCGACGTCCTGGGCGGACAGGACCGGAGCGCCGGCCCGGAACTCCCAGTCGCCGGCCTCGCCGAACCGGACGAGGAGCGGGTTGGCGTCGAGCAGCCGTCGAAGCGTCGCGTGGTCTAACGGCCGGCCGCGGCTCAGGAACGTGTACAGCGCCCGGGTGGCCAGGCGGGCCTCGGACTCGGCGGTGGGTTCCGGTGGGCTGACGATCTCTTCGTACAGAATGTAGGGGGTGGCCCGATGGGTGCCGGGCAGGTCGCCCCGTGCCTCGCGCGCCTCCTCCAGCCTGGCCTCGTGCTCGTCCGCCGCCGCGGGGGTCGGGAACTCGTGGCGCAGGGCCCGCCGGCCGTCGCCGAAGACCACCTCTGTCGTGCGCCCGTCCGACCCGGGCACGTCGATCACCTCGGAGACGCCGGTGGCGAGGCTCGCCCGCAACGCGTCGTTGCCGAACGTACGCCACACGTACCCGTCCTCGTCGAGCTCGACGGCCGGGCCGGCGAGGCCGAACACCTGCCTGAGCAGTGCCCGGACGAGGATCTCCTTGCCCTCGAAGATGGGGACGCTGAGCGCCTGGGACCCGTCGGCGAACGTGACCACGCCGCCCAGGGGCGACTCCCGCTCCGACACGACCCCTCGCTGGATGTTGCTGTGCAGGCGGCGAGCCGCGTTGATGACCTGGCCCTCGGCGGCCGGATCCAGGTCCGCTCCCGTGGCGGACGAGCCCTCGTCCATGGCCCTGAGCGGGCCGATTCCGAAGAGGGGCAGGTGGTGCCCCGGCGCGGCGGCCACCACGCTCTCCAGGCCGACCGCGTTCCTGGCGAGCGGGCCACCGGCGAGGGCCCAGTGCCTTTCCAGGATCCGCTCGAACTCGGACGGCAGGCCCATCTGCTCGAACTCCGGGCGGGCGGCCTCCAGCATGGCCGCCAGCGCCCGCACGTCCGACGGGGACAGCGGGTTGCTTCCCCAGTCGCGCACGCCGGAGGCGTCCTCGCGCAGGAACAACTCCAGCAGCGGCGTGCCGCTCGGCATCACGTGCAGAGCCGGTCTGCCGACGACCGGCGTGATGTCGGCCAGGGCGACGAGGTATCCGGCGAGCACCGCTTCACGCGTGCCGAGGATGCCGGCTGTGGTGCCGGTGGGCGTCCAGTCGATGAGGATGTGCCGGTCACCGGCCGCCCTGGGCGGCCCGATCAGCCCCAGGCGGTGGGCCAGCCGGGTCACCAGCAGTTGCCGGTTCCTCCCCTGGACGGTGCTCTCCTCCAGGAGCAGCGCGGAAGAGCCGTCGTCCAGCGTCACCTTGGAGACGTTCGCACCGAGGGGCTCCGGTTCGCCCCGGACGCCCAGGGCCGTCAGCTCCTCGTCGTCCGTGAAGTTGATCAGGTCGTCGATGGACTGCGACGGGCGGGTGCGCGCGGCCAGGTCGCCCTGCACCGCGGCGATCTCGCCCGCCAGGTCCTCCGCGGCCGCGGTGTCGCCGGCCACCAGGGCCGCCCGCTGCTTGCGCTCCAGGAAACGAAGCTCGTTGCGGCGGGCGGTGACGCATTCGTCGCGGGTGGACTCCCCGGGCGCGTGCGTGTGCGCGTGCCCGTGCTCGGCCGCGTTCCGGTGCTGGAGCACATCGCTGATCTCGTGCAGGACGAGTCTGGCGACCTGATCGCGGGCGACACGCGGAGCCAGGGTCACCACATGCGGATCCCCCTCCGTGCCCGCGACGTTCACCGCCGTCGTCTTGCCGAGGTAGCCACCCTCGACCGGTCCCACCTGGACCCGGAAGTGCAGCCGCCCGAAGGTGTCGGACTCCAGCGTGAGGGTGTCGCCTTCGTTCCAGGTGATCCGCCAGCTGTCGTCGGCGCCCTCGAAGTCCTCCGGCAGCACCTCGTCGTTGAACGACCCTCTGGCCTCGTCGACGGTGAGGTCGTCCTCCGTGGCGGGCCGGCCGTCCGCGACGAAACGGGAGCCGGGGATCGGCGAGCCGTGGGTGAAGCCGTGCGCGCCGTCCGTCCCCTGCTCGGTGTCGTCGGGTGCGGCCTTGATCGGCCAGGCCGGCGCCGGTGCCGCGGGCTGGGGCAGGGCACGCCTGGTCAGTTCGCGCCGCAGCTGCTCGGCGAGGCTCGTGTCACCGTCCGCGCTGGTCCGCTCGTGCAGCGCGTGCAGGTCGATCCCGTACTGCTCGGCCGCCGCGATCAGAGCGGACGGCATGCCGGAGAAGCGCCGCCCGAATCCTCCGTCGATCTCTTCCGCCGCCAGCCGGCCGTCGGGGGTGGCGAGGTAGGTCCTGGGCGGGCCGCCCGGGAGGTGAACGGTGACCCTGACCTCCGCGTTCAGCTCTCGGGCGGCCAGTTGCGCCTGCCTGAGCTGCCCGTACGGGGGAGCGGCCAGGTCGGCGTCGAGATGGACGGGGCCCGGCCGCCTGGCGAGCTCGGCGGCCAGCCTGTGATGGTCGTCGACGCCCAGGTCGGCGAGGGACACGGGCGGGCCGGGTACGTGCCGCGCCGGTCGATCCGCGGGAGGGACGGCCGCCCGCGGGTTCTCCGCCTGCGCCGCGAGCGCCCGCAACACGTGGTCGTGGACGACCGTGTCGACGTCGCCCGTCGCGATGCGCTGCTCCACGATGGTCCGCGACGGCCGCTGGTCGGTGGCCGGATTCGACCAGACCTCGAAGCGCACGTCGTAGTCGACCCGGAACCGGACCGAGCTGCTGCGGGCCTTCTCGAAGACGCTGGTCTCGTCCCGGTTGCCGCCGCTGACCGACGAGCCGTCACCGGCCTGGTCCCGGTAGCCGGCGCTCATGCCGATGTCGGGATCGCCGGGAACCCAGGTGTTCTGGTCGTTGCTGCCGACGGTGATCCCGAGCGGGAGCGGCCGGGCTCGGTTCGAGCTCGCCGAGGTGCTCCACTGCCTGCGGTCGACCTGGCCGATTTCCTGGCTCACGTGACCTCGGGCCATCACCACGGGGTCGGACAACACCGCTCCGACGCGGACGCGCACCATCCGGCCACCCGGCATCGGCAGTTCGAGCACCATGAACCCGTCCTTGGCCGTCATGCGCTCGAAAAGGGCGTTCCTGCCGTTGCCGGACAGGAGCCGGGCGAGCGCCTTGGAGCCCTCGCGGGTGAGCTCCAGGCCCAGCGCGGCCTTCAGGCGCTGCTCGACGGCCTGGGCGAGTCCTGGCGCCCGCGTGCTCTCGACGGCGAAGTTCTCCGGCACGGGGAAGGGCCGGGGATCGGCCACGGCGGGTGCCGGCGCGGTGGCCGCGCCCGCGTGCGTGACCATGCCGGGCGGGATGATCCGGTCGATGGTGCCGGACAACTGTCTGCGGGCGGCCCGGCGCGGGGCTTCGCCCTTGCCCACCCGCCGCACCTCGACGACGAGCCTGATGCCCTGGCGCACCTCCGCCCTCGTGCCATCGGACGCCGCCACCCGCTGGATCCGGGTCTGCTGCATGTTGCTCGCGCCCGTGTTGCCGTGCCCGAGGTCGGTGCCCGCGGCGCCCGCCTCGGTGCTCTCCGACCCCTTGAAGCCGGCGCTGCCGGTCAACGCCGCCGACTCGGAGGCGTTGTCCTCCAGCATGGTGTAGAGCTGGAGGATCTGCCCGTAGTCGGAGACCTCACCCCGATACCGCGCGTCCTCACCGAGCTCGGCCCGTACGGTGATCTCGAGCGCCTCCGCGTCCCTGCCGACCCTGACGGTGTAGTCGGCGGGGGGCGAGTCCGGGTCGAGCATGCTGTCGATCTTCCCGAGCCAGGTGTTGCCGGAGAAGTCGTTCGTCAGCGCGCGCCACAGGGCGGTGTCCTGGTCGAGCGCGCCCGGAGCCACCTCCTCGACCGCCGCCACGATCTCTTCCAGCAGCTCCACCTCGGTGCCGGGCCTGTTCGCCGGATGGAGGCTTACCCCCTTGACGGTGCTCATGCCGATGGCGTCCTGGTAGGTCGGCGCGAGCGCGGCGGCCACCTCGCCGTTCTCCAGCCGCAGGGCGGCGGCTCGCAGGTTGTCCAGAACGTGGGGATGGAACTCCGTCCGGCGCAGCATGCGCTCGATGGTCTCGGAGTCCGTTTCGCCGGGCCGTCCAGGAGGCACCCCGGGCGGCATCAGGTCGACCAGCCTGTCGGTGGGGAACAGGTCGAGGAGCGCGGCGAGCGCCCTGCCCATGCTGTGCTCCGAGGTGAGCGGGACACCGGGCACGGCGGTGAGGCCCGGCGACTCGGCCCTGGCCTGCGCCAGGTCCTGCAGGTACCGGTCCATGAACCTGACCGCGACCCGGCGGCTGAGCTTCAGGTTGCGGTTCATCAGCCGTTCGGCCGCGTCGGCGACCTGGTGCAGGGGCAGCCGCACCTCGCCGCTCGCGTACAGGTCGAGCGCGTCACGTTCGGCGAGCAGGTAGACGACGGTGCCCTTGTCCGGTTGTGTCGTCCTCGCGTCGGCGCCGGAGCCCACGGTCAGCTCGGGGGTGACGTCCATCACGAAGGCGTACTGCTTGCCCGTGTCGATGCCCAGCCGCTCGGGACCGGCGATGATCTTCTGCTCGAGTGCGGTCGTCCGTCCCCATGAGACCCCCGCGCCCTCGTCGGTGCCCCCCTTCGTGGTGACCGGCACGTTCAGGCCGCCCCCTGCGCTGCGCGGCCTGGACTGCCGGCCGGAGCTGCTGTGGGAGCCGAGCGTGAGATTGATGTCGCCGACCAGCACGTCCGTGGCGGACAGGAATCGGGACTCGCCCCGCCTCAGGTGGAGGGAGACCGGCTGGTGCCGGGCCGCCCCGGCCGCCGTCCGGGTGTCCACCCCGGTCCGGTGACCGGTGGAGAACACCTCGCGGTGGCTGATCAGCCCGCGTACGTTGAAGAACGCCGCGAGGTGCTGGAACTCGGGGGAGTCGCGGCCGAGCGACTTGGCGAGCTCGTTCGCGGCGGCCGTCGCGATGTCGCCGACGTAGAGGTGGGCGACCGTGGCCAGCCGGAACGCCCGCTCCGAGGTGGGATGACGTGGGCTCTCCGGCCTGGGGTGCCCGTCCGCGGACGGCGCGAGAGGGAGCAGATCGGCGGGAAGCAGGACCCGCGCGTCGCCGGTCTGTCCCTCCGCCACGGTCTGCATGAGGTTCGGGCCGGTCAGCCGATCGACGCGGACGGTGTGCGGGACGCGGAAGACCGCGGTCTGCCCGAGGCCCTCCATGAGCTTCACCTGGTTGACGGTGCTGCCCGTGGTGTGCTCCCCGAAGCTGCCCCGGCCGGCGTCGAGGCCGCCGCTGTACCCTCCGACTCCGCCGGGCGCGTTCTTCAGCCCGGCTTCGCCGCGGATCCCGAGCCCGGCCGACGTGCCCTGGTTCCGGGCCGAGGTGTAGGTGTCCGAGCCGATGTCCAGCGTCACCACGCGCTCGGCGGTCGACACCCCCTCGTAGACGGCGTTGTCGAAGTCCTGCTCCAGCTTGATGCGCAGGGTGTAGTGCTCGGCCGTGAGGCCGGTCCTGTGGTGCACCAGGTTGATGAGCAGGCCCTCCTGGGCGGCCTGGTCATAATCGGTCTCCAGGCGTTCCGCGGAGAACTGCTCGGCGACGAGCTGCTCGTTGGCCATCTGGCTCGCCCTGAGCCACGGGTCCATGGAGTAGTCGGGGACGCCGTTCTTGAGCTTGGGCAACACGCCCTTGTCACGCAGATAGTCCTCGACCTGGGCCCGGACCTGGTTCATGCCGGTGACCTGCTGAACCAGTGCCGGGCCCGCGCCGCGGGTCTGTCCCGGATCGCTGCCGAGCCAGGTGGGCAGCACGCCGGTTCTCCCGGGCGGGGCGACCTTGACGGGGTCGCCGCGGAGCACGATGGATCCGTCCGCGTTCCGCCCGATCTCCGCCTTGGTGTCGACCGGCAGTCCGTAGCGGTAGGCATCCGGTTCGGTCATGCGGAACAGTCCGGTGCTCGGGTCGGAGACGAGAGTGATCGGTGGCTGCCCGTCCACCTGGATCGTCACCGTGTGCACCATGTTCAGCAGATAGCTCTGGGTTTGGCCATCCCATGCCTGCACGCCCGGATGGAGGGACGCCGCGGTCTCGCTGGTGCTCGTGGAACCCGCCCGGTCCAGGTTGCCGCCGAAGGTGCCCTTCACGACGAGCTCGGGGGTCGCTTGCTGCTCGTGCGACTTCGTGGTGGCGCCCACGTCCGCTCCGAGGCCCTTGTCGTGGCTGTTGGAACGGCTCTGGCCCGCGATGGAGGATCCGGTCCGATGCCGCTCCTGGCGTTGCCTCACGGTGCCGCCGACGAGGGTGCCCCCGGGAAGCACGGCGGTGCGTACGGTCACCGTGGCCCTGGCCCGGCCGTGCACGGTGATGGTCCGGCGGAGCCCCGACGGATTGTTGACGGCCTCGCCGAGGTAACTGGGCAGATCCTCGGTGAACGTCGTGAGGACCTGGCTCCGGGCGACAGGACTGAGCCTGAGCCCGGCCTCCTCGATCAGCCGGACCGCGTCGTCGGCCAGCGTGATCAGGCCGGTCATGCCGGTGACGACGTGTTCGGGCAAGGGAGCCTGCTGCCGTTCCTCCTTCGGGAGCTGGAGGACGTGCTCCGGAGGGTCGGTGAGGTAGGCGTGCGCGATCCACACGTTCTGCCGCGCGGACTCTCTGTCGGCGGGCAGCTCACGCGTCACCGAGTGGCCGGACGCCGTGCGCAGCTCCACCTCCCAGCTCGCCCTGGCGCTGAACATGGCGGCCATGCCGCGGTTGTCCTCGACGTTGCCGCCCACCCAGTTGTTCTGGGCCGAGGTGGTGACGGAGCGACCGTCGTCCCAGCCGAGCCTGAGCCTCAGTACGCCGTGCTCCGCGATCTGACGGGCGGTCTCGAACGGCAGGAACCGCAGCATCCCCCTGACGGTATCCATCAGGTCCCGGTCGAAGTCGAGCCCGCGGGGCATCCGACCGGTCACGGACGATCTGCCGCCGCCCTGCCTCAGCCGGCCGTACATGGTCTCGGAGTGCGTGCCGCCGGGCCTGGCCACCTCCATGAGGTCGTCCAGCGTCAGTTTGATCCGCAGCTCCGTGCCGGTGGCCACGTTCAGGCGCAGGAGCAGGCCGTCCTCCGAGACCACGCCGCGGAAGGCCTGGCGGATCGCGTACCTCAGCTCCTCCTGGGTGAGCTGTGTGGCCACCCCCTCCTGCCTGAGCATGTCGTTGACCAGCTCGGTCAGCACGGGCAGGTTGGCGATCGGCCCCGCCGCGTAGCTCGCCAGCAGAGCGTGCGCCGACGGCAGCACCGCCCGGCTCGCCGATTCGTAGGCGTCCCTCCGGCTCCTCAGCTCGTGCATGGCGGACTCGACCTGCAGCGTTTTGGGCTTGTCCGGCCTGTTCACCCTGTTCAGGGCGGCGAGCGTGGCATAAGCGGCTTCGAGCGCGTGGTCGGCGGCCGCGGCGGCGGCCTCGTACCGCTCGGCCATGCGGGTGTGGTGCTGGGCGATCGACAACGCGGTCATGGCGTCCAGCTCAGCCCGGCGAGTGCGTTCGGGCGCGCTGTCGTCCAGGTTCCGGCCGTGAAGGGCCGCCTGGTGCAACGCCTCGAAAACCTTCTCCCGCGCGATCCAGGCGTTGTGCCGGTGCTCGAGGCCGAGCTCGAGGTTGTGCTGGCGGGCGACCTCCAGCGCCCTCTCCTCCTCGTGGATCTCCCTCCTGAGCTGCGCCAGCGGGCTGGACGGCGGCTGTGACAGCCGGGGGAGAGCGGGCGGTGTCGCGGGCGGCAGCGCGGCGACGGCCTCCTGATACGTCCTCAGGGCCGCGGTGGCCGCGTCCGCGTGGGCCGCCAGCGTGACGTGGTCGACGGGAACTCCCGTGATCACGTCGTCCAGCAGGCCGTCGAGCTCCCGGAGAGCGTTGCGCGCGGCGATCGCCAGCCGCTCGGCCCCCTCGTGCAGCTCGCCGATCCGGCCGAGATCCGCCGCGGTGGCCTGCCACGTCCGCGCGCCGTCCAGGTCGCTCCTGGCCAGGGCGTCCGCCGCGAGGGCGTACGCCCCGCCCGCCGACTCGTTGTAGGCACGTACCGTCGCGCGCTGAGCGGCGACGACCCCGCCGAGCGCCTCGACGGTGGCGCGCAGCGTCAGGGCGGTGGCCTGGCGGGCGGTCAGATGTCCGCGGAGGTCGGCGTACAGCGCGAGGATGTCCTGGGCGCCGCGGGCGCCGGCCGACTTCTCCTGCGCCGCGACCCGGCGGTAGTGCTGCTCGTAGGTGGCGCCCAGGCGGCGCAACTGCGCGGCGAGCACCTCCGGCGGGCCGATCGCGATGCGGCGCGCCCGAACCGTCTCGTCGAGGAGCAACCCGTAGACCTCGGCGGCGTGCACCGCCGAGGCCGCCGCGGCCTGCCGCTCGGCCGCCGTGCCCGGCGACCGCGACGCCGGGCCGGTGAGCTCGGCGGCGGCGGCGCGCAGCGCGGCGATCTGCCGGCGGAGCAGGTCCGGCTCCGGCGCCGCGTCGGTGAGCGCGGGAACCACGCTGACCTGGCCGGCCTGCTCCTCGTACCGCTGGTGGAGCCGGTTGGCCGCATACAGCGCCCTGGCGAACTCGGTGACGCTCGTGTTAGGGGTGCTCGCGGTGTGCACGAGCGCCTGGGCGCTCTCGTAGGCGGCTCTCGCCTGGGAGACCGCCTCCAGCAACGGGTCGGTGCTCATGCCGCCGGCCATCGTCATCGCCTGGAGGCGGAGGTTCATCTCGACGACCAGGAGCCGGTCGATCTGCTGCGCCAGCGCCTGGTCGAGATCCCGTACGAGCGGGTCGACGGCGTGGTCGTGCTCGCGTAACCGGCCGACCAGGTCGGCCACCGACGGCGGGGCGGCCGGGGCCGGCTCGGAAGGCGCCGTCCTCAGGCCGTGCGCCTCCAGGATCCGGCGTACGGCGTTCCGCTCCGCCACGAGGTCGGCCCGCTGGTCCTCGCTCACCGCGCCGATCCGGCGGGTTAGGAACGCCTCCTCGCGCTGCCGCGCCGTCAGGCACTCGTCGCGGCCCTCCGGCCGGGTGACCAGGCGGCGGAGCAGGTTCTGGCGAGGGTGGTTCCTGGCGTGCAGGGTGTCGACGATCTCGTGCAGTACCAGCCTGGCCACCTGGTCGGGCGCCACGCCCGGAGCCAGCCGCACCTCGTTGACATTGCCCGGGTTCACCACGGTACGGCCGAGCCGTCCGCGTGAGACGCGGCCCACCTCGAAGGTGAACGTCTGGTCGGGGAGGCCGCTGAGCTCGACCACCAGCGTGTCGGGCGCGGTCCAGCGCAGGCCGGTGACCGTTTCGCCGAGGTCGGCGGCGAGCACCTCGGCCTCGAACGCCGCCCTGGCCTCCGCCACCGTGAGCCGGGGCACGCCGCTCTCGCGGCCATCGGCGACGAATCTGGTGTTCCTGATGGGACGGCCGCTCACGAGCGCGTGGGCGTCCCTGGTCCGGCGCGCGGTCCTGATCAGCCGGGTGACCAGGCCCGGTGCGGGGTCCGCGGCCTGCTGGGCCGGCGCGGGGGCGGGCCGCGTGTCGGCCTGCGGTGTCGTGCCGGAGACGGTCACCGTCTCCGTCGTGGTGACGGTGCCGGGCGTGCCGACGTCTTGCGGGCTGCCGCTGGGGTCGGGCGTTCGAGGGGCGCCCTCCGGGGCGCCGGTCGGGTCCGGAGCGGCGGCCGTCTCCGGAGCACTCGCCACCTCCGGCGCGCCGGCCGCGTCGGGGGCGCTCGCCGGCTCCGGGGCGCCCACCGGATCCGGAGTGCCGGTCGGATCAGGGGTGTTCGCCGGCTCCGGGGTCCTGGTCGGATCAGGGGTGTTCGCCGGATCCGCGGTGTTCGCCGGATCCGCGGTGCCGGTCGGATCCGGGGTGACGGTGGAGTCCCGCGGGCCGTCGGGCGCGGCCGACGGTTCGGCCGGGGCCTGCTCCGTCGTGGGCGCGGGCCGCTGGTCGGGGGCGGGGGCGGCGTCCTGCGCGGCAGGCCGGGACGCCGGTCGCGAGTCCTGGTCCCGTGGCTGGTCCTGGTTGTCCTCGGGCTGGTCCTGGGACTGGTCCTGGACGTTCGGGTTCTGCGCGGCGGCGGTGTCCTGTCGCGTCTTCGCGTCGTTGCCGTGCTGCGACCTGTTCGTCTGGTGCGCGTCCTGGCCGGCGACGTCGGGCGCCGGTACGGACCGCGTCCCCTTCTGCGCGGGCTGCGGCCCGGCCGGTTCGGCGACCGGAGCGCCGCGGTCACGTCTGGGCGCGCCGGACAGGTCGCCGCCTGGCTGCTGCGCTGTCACCACCGGCACGGCTGTGCCGTCGGACGAGCCGGGACGGGGCCCGGCCGGCGAGGTGAAGTCCCCCGCGGTGGGGCCTGCCGTACCGGGCGGGTTCTGCTGGGCCGCCATCGCTTCGTTGATCACGCCGCTCAGCGTGGAGATCGGGGAGACGATGGCGCTCACGACGTTATGGCTGGTCGGGCCGAAGGTGTTCGTACGGCCCGCGCCGCCGAGGAAGCCGCCGTAGAAGCCTTCCGCGCCGGGCAGCGCGAACTGGTCGTACACGGCGTAGTTGGCGACGACGCTGCCGGCCGGTGAGGCGACCATGTTGTTCAGGCCGGTGTTCAGCGCACGTCCGGGGAAACGCAGGAACGCGTTGCCGACGCCGCGGTTGTCGCCCGCCATCCTGTTCAGCCGCGAGATGCCGGGCAGGTCGTTGGCGAAGCGCGACATCGGACCGCCGAGCTTGGTGCCCGCGATCGCGCCGGCGCCCGCGCCGATCGCCGCCGCCTTGATCTTCTTCCAGTCCCACGAGTCGCGGGTGCCCATCTTGATCTGCTGGTACTGGGAGAGGACGTCGATGGAGAGCTCTTCGGTGATCTCCTCGAACAGTTCGGCGGCCAGCGCCGCGTTGAAGAACCTGCTGCCCGCACCGGCTCCGGCGAGCTTGGTGACCTGGCCGCTCGCGGCGACCGTGCCCGACCTCGACGCCACCAGCGCCAGGCGCTCCATGATCAGGGCGATCCTGCTCGCCCCCGCCGTCCCGACGCTGCGCAGCAGCATGCTCGCGAGCGGGAAGAAACCCGCGGCGATCAGGGCGATGAACGCGGCGATCACCGCGATCCAGAACGCGATGTTGATCGAGAGCTTGGTGTACTGGGTCTCGCGGGCGAAGTTGTCGACCATCTTCGCGTAGGAGAAGGACTCCTGCGCCTTGGCGACCACGCCGGCCTTGTCGTCGTAGAGCTTGGCCAGCCGCTTGAAGATGGCCGGCTTGGCGGGCGACTGGAGGCTGCCGTTCAGGGTCTGCACCGTGGTGGAGGTCGGGTCGAGCGTGCTGATGAGCAGGTTCATCAGCTTGACGTACTCGACGCGCAGCTCCCAGAGCTTGCTCTCGCTTCCCTCGGGCCAGCTCTGGCCCGCCGTGAGCAGCGGGATCAGGTGGTGGACCACCCAGCCGGGCAACGCCTCGGTCCGCCAGACGGGCTCCACGTCCTTGGTGGCGATCCCGCCGTCGAACGCGCCGGTGCCGCCTGCCGGCTTCCGGGCGTCGTTGTTGACATCGCCCTTGCCCGCCATCATGCCTGGCGGTAGGTCGTCGACAGGCCCAGGTCGATCGCCTGCTCAGTGGTAAGCGTGTTGGAGACCGTCGCGCGCAGCAGGGGCCCGGAACCGGAGATCTCCTTGATGAGATCGTCGGTGTCCCGCAGGAATCGCTCGGGGCCGCCACCGGCCAGGTATCGCGAACTGAAGGACTGGCCGTCCGGCCCGTCGCCCTGAGGGCGGGCGGCGTTCAGCGCCCGGATCCGCGCCGCGATGGCCGGCCAGGCGGCGCTCAGGTTGTTCGCCATGGCGTCCCACTGGTTCAGGCTGTTGCTGATCGGTTCGCGGATGTGCACGTCCGCCCGGTCGTCGGCGGTCATCGACGGCGTCTCTCCCCGGGCATCGGGCCGGAGAGCTGATCGAGCACCGCCTCCAGATCGCCCTCCAGATGAGCACGTAACTGCTCGGGCGGCACCACCGGCTGGAAGACCTCGAGCAGCTCGTCCATGGCCTTGGCGGCGGCCCGCCGCACGGTGTCGGTGATCGCGTCCGCCAGCCCTCTGGCGTCGGGGCGGCGGAACACCCGGGGATCGAGGTCCAGCCTGATCAGCTCGCCACGGACGCTCACCGTGGCCGAGACGAGCCCGTCTGCGGACTTCTCGGTGACCCGGATCGCCTGCGCCCGGGCGTTGAGATCGGTCGCCTCGCGCTGCATGCGCATGAAGGTTGCGCGTAATTCGTCGGCGTAGGCCTGGAGCCCGACTACGTCGGCGTCCTCGATCAAGGCCCCACCCCCTAACTGGGGCGAATATAACAACAACATCATCGGGCGTGAAAGAGAACATGAGCCGTGTTGTTCATCAACTGCTGACGATCTTTACGAGCTTCTCGCCGAGCGCCGACACCTCCTCTCGCTTCACCCAGATGCGGTACACGCCGCGCTCGATCCGTTCCAGACCGAGCCCCGCGGCGTGCAGGGCGTCCCCGCCGGTGTACTCGATGAGCAGCTCGGCCTCCCGCGCCGTGTGCACCAGGAACGGGGCGCCGTGCCACTCGCAGACGGTCGTCACGTGCCAGACCGCCGAGCAGTCCGCGGCGGGAACCGCGCGCACGAACCGGCCGGGCGCCACCTTCTCGAAGCCGTCGGCGGGCGCCGAGCCGTACAGGCGCAGGTGAAGCCGGCCGTCGACGAGGTCCGCCGACGCCTCGTAGTCGGTCCCGGCCCAGCGGGCGCGGTACGGCTCGCGGCTCACGCGTCCGCCACCATGAGCCAGCGGCCGTGGTCGGCGTCGTACCTCGCCTGCGTACGTTCCTTCCCGTCGGCGGCCAGCTCCACGATCTCGGCGCCGTGCGGCAGGCCGATGCCGTCGATCTTGTACTCCCTGATGGTCTCGGTCGCGTTCGGCACCAGGCCCATGCCGGCGAACGGCGGCTCCTCGATCACCCAGCCGGCCATCGCCAGGCGGCCCACCTCGTCGGTGCCGCCGTACGGCGTGCGGTAGAGCTCCAGTCCGATCGCCGGCCAGCGCAACAGGTTGACCGCGCCCTCCGCGGTGAGCGCGTCCTCCTGAAGCAGCGCGTCGGCGAGCACGGAGGGGGTCGCGATGTGCGCGACGTCCAGGGCGTGATGGCAGTAGCCGGAGATCCGCGGCCGCTCGCCGGCCAGCAGCTCCTGAAGCTGCGCCACCTCGAGCAGCTTCTGCACGATCGGGATGCCGCTGTCCGGCTCGGCGGCCAGGTCCTGCTCCAGCGTGGGCACCGCCAGCCTCGCGACCGTGCCGGGTTCGAGCAGGAACGACGGCTCCAGCCCAGGGTTGACCGCCAGGCCCCAGCGGGGATCGGGCCAGCCGGCCGCCAGCTCGACCAGCGACAAGACCCGGAAATGCCGGACGGCGTCGCCGGTGGCCTCCCGCATCGCCTCCGCCGAGGTGTACACCACCACCCACACCCGATCCGCCCCGAGGAACGTCGGCCAGGCGATCCGCTCGTCACCCCTGGCGGCGGCGTCGGTGACCGGGCAGGCGAAGTCCGCGTACCGCAACAGCGTGAGACAGGTGGTCAGGTCCTGCCGGCCGTGCGCCTCCTGGAGTCGCTTCTCGAACGCGCTCGGTGCCTGCATGGCGACACCCTAGTAGGTTCCCTCGCACCCCTGTAGGTTGCGGGTGTGACGGATCGGCCGGTTGCCCGCACCCGCGACGAGGCTCTCGTATACCTCGACCTGAACCCGTGCGAGTGCGGCTCTGTGGAGACCGAGTGGGACAGCGGCGTGGTCAGCGTCGAAGGTTCGCTGGTCACGTGCTACTCGGGCGTCTGCGAAGGTTGCGGCGCGGAGCGGGAGCACCTGTTCTCGCTGCCGCGGCGCGAGACCATGCCGGTCGGCTGGCCGGCTTTCGGCGGGACGGAACCGTCGGAGTTGCTCGATGCCGGGGAGTGGATGTGGCTCGCCGACCTCACGGCCGGCAACGTCCCCGACGACCCGGAGAACGCTCGCCGGACGTTGTCCATGGCGCGCGCGGCCGTGGAGGAAGTGCTCAAGTTCATCCCCGAGGGGCGGGACGACGTCCCCGCGGAGGCGTTCTGGACCGCACGCGGACGGGAGGTGCGTGCCGCCGAGCCCCCTCGCTTCCGCCGCGACCGCCTGCAGGTCGTCAGGGACACCTACCGCGACCTCGCCGGCCGTTGACCGCGGGTCAGTCCCGGTCCTGGTGTCCGTTGAGCGCCTGGCGGCGGTGCTCCCTCGGGCTGATGCCGTAGGCGGCGCGGAAGGCGCGGCTGAACTCCGCACCGTTCCTGAAGCCCCAGCGGATGCCGATCTCACCGATCGGATGCTCCGCCAGCCGGGGGTCGGCCAGGTCGCTGTGGCAGCGTTCGAGCCGGCGCCGCCGAATCGTGGCGCTGACGGTCTCCGGTTGTTGCTCGAACAGCGCGTGCAGGGTGCGCACGGAGATGTGGTGGTGCGCGGCGACGCTCGACGGCCCCAGCTCGGGGTCACCGAGATGGTGGTTGATGAAGACGTCGATGTGCGTGACCAGAGTCCGGTGGCGGCTCTCGGCCGGCAGCCGGTGGTCGGCGTCGAGGCGACCGGCGACGAACGCGGCGGCCAGGTCCAGGCCGATGCTGCCGAGCCTCGGCAGGTCGGCGGGGTGGCAGTCGCCGGCGTGCTCGCGCAGACCGGTGAGATAGTGGGCCAGCAGCGCTCCCGAGCCGGTCCGGGCGGGGAGCCTGGCGGCCAGCAGGCGTTCCACCTGGCTCCGTGGCAGGGGCAGCGCGTCGCGCGGCAGGAACAGGATCGTCAACCGGGTCAGCCCGCCGACGTCGAGGAATTCGGTGGTGTAGGGGGAGGAGGTGTCGAACAGCGACATGTCGCCGGCCTGTAACAAGGAGTCGTTGCGCTGCTGCCGCAGCCGTACCGGGTTGTCGTGGACGAGGAAGAGCTGGTAGCCCTCGGGGTCGTACTGCCTGATGTGGGTGGGGGTGCGCCGGCCCGCCAGCGGCGACATCGTGAACTCGCCCACGCGCACGCGCGACAGGTCGATGGAGTGCACCCGGCCGTAGAAGTCGTCGGCGTGCTCGCTGGACAGCGACGTGGGCGCGATCTCGTGCGCGGCCATGTGCGCCCACCACTCCAGGCGATCCTTCTTCGGGATCGGGTCGGTGGACACGGAGACCACCGGGCTCGGTCTGACGGTGCGGTGGATCCAGGAACTCCGGAACTGGTGATCGCACACCGCATCCACGCTGTCGGCCACCGTCCAAGGGTCCACAACCCGGGCCCCGGCCGCAAGACCGGCGGCACAACGGCCGCCGAAAGATCAGCGGCCCGCGACCGCCCCGCTCCCGGCGCCCGCGAGCCGTCTCATCGCGGGATTTTTACTGCTGACGGCTGGTCACAGGCGGGCGATCCACTCGTGACTCGTGAGGACGTCAACACCCCTGGCCGGGAACACGCGATTGATCAGAAAGTCGTGCACGTCCGGTTCCGCGTCGGCACAGGCGTCGCTGAGCACGGTCACGCCGTAGTCGCGGTCGGCGGCGTCGTAGAGCGTAGCGGCGACCATCGCCCCGGTCGCGACACCGGTCAGCACGATCGAGTCGATGCGCTGGGCGCGCAGGAGCCGATCGAGGTCGGTCGCCGCGAACGCGCTGGCACGGCGCTTGAGAACGACGGCCTCGCCCGGCAACGGCTCGATGCGCGGGTGCACGAGCGTTTCGGGTGATTCCTCGTGGAACAGCGTCCCCGCCCCTTGCAGGGCGCTGATCAACTGGTTTCCCGCTGCCACATCAAGGCCTGAGGCCCTGAGCCCGAAACGCACGAAGATCACCGGGATTCCGGCGGCTCTGGCCGCGGGAAGAACCCTCTCCACGGCGGGAAGCACGGCGGCGGCGAAAGGGTAGTTGTCCACGATGCCCGCCTGCAGGTCGCCGACGATGAGCGCGGTGGTGGTCATACGGGTTCCTTGTCTGTACGGCGCGCCATCGGCCATCCTCACGGCGTACCTTGGCGTTGTTGTCATCGATCTCGTACTGACCTCGTACTGATCTGGTACGACGATAGTGGGACAGATCCGCTTATGATCCATTGGCCGCGGCGCAGGCGGCTTGGGTCGTAGACCGCACTATCGGCTCCATGTCCACCACAACCAGCCCCTGACTCGCTCGAACCTCGATGGCACGAGCCCAAGGTCCGATGTCACAGGACACCCCCGTTGGCGACGACTACCCGCTCGCGCGTGTCGCCGTCCTCGTCTTGCCGTCCTCATCGCGAAGGGGGGCGATCGTGACCTTGACGAGGATCGGACAGGAGCCCTCGGGCAGCTCGGCGAGAGCAGGGCTGCCAGCCGCACCATGCGCGGCGCGGTGGTGCTGCGGTTGTTTCAGACGTCGTTGACAGAGAAGTTGCGGGGGATAGCGGCTTCACACGGTCGTCCGCATACGAAGGTGCTCCTTCAGAGGAAAACGCGAGCAATGTCAAGCCACTTCTGCGCGTCCTCGCCGACTGCCGTGAGGTCAGTCTGGGCTCGGGACCTTTGGGTGACTCGAAGGCAGAAGTCGAGGGCACTGCCCTGAACCCGCTGCATGGCATCTTCTGGGCCCCACGCCCAGGTTTGGCCGTCGGGACCAGTCAGCTCGACACGGAACGGCTCTGCCGGAGCAGGCACTTGGGCGGCATGGAACGACAGCTCTCGCCCTACCACTCCCAACGAGGCCACATGCTGGAGCCGACCCGTCGGACGGCGTGAGACACCCAGCGCATCGAAAACGTCCTGCCCGTGAGCCCACGTTTCCATCAGTCGAAGCGGCACCATGAGCGCTGCGGTCAACTGCGAGCCGTACCACGGAAACCCATGGTCCAGTGGAAGGTCACGTAGCTCCGCCGCCACCTCGGTTCGACCAGCCCGCCATTGTTCCAGCAGTACGGATCGCGGTTTGGCTGCTCCTGCGGCGGCGTCGAGATCAGCGTATTGGCTGCCTGCGGCTTCCGCCTGCTTCAGCACAACGTCGAACGCCTCCGGAGTCCGTATGGCGATGAGAACGTTCGCATCAGCTGAAGCAAGATGAGCGATCTGGTGGGCGATCGTCCACCCTGCTGCCGGCGTAGGCTTCGACCAGTCGGCCTGCGCTGATACCAGGGCGTCAAGCTCATCCCCTTCAGCCACCAAGTCGGGCAGAGCAAGGCCGAGCTCTACACCGGACATGTCCAGGCCGTAGTTCAAGATCGGTGTCGCCTCCACGCGTTGACGGCAATGGGCTTGTCCCGTTCGGGCGGGCAAAGTTGATCTAATGTGGGCAGGCTACCCAGGTTGATCTCGGCATGCCGAGCTGGCGTCGCCGACATCGCCCCTGACAGGTTGGGAACCGTGAGCAGCCGGCCTCCTGGACGCCACGCGCAAGGCCAGATCGCTCCCGCTCAGGTGAGCGGGCGAGTGACGGGCCACCGCGCTTGTCGTCGCCGAGGCCGTCAAGGAACGCCACGAGGCTCGCGACGGAGCCGGCCTCGATGCGGTCGAGCACCTTCTGCTCGGCGTTCATGCGAGTGCCTCGATTCGGGCCCGGCATGACCTGTTCTCGATCACGGGGACGCACCCATTGATCCGCACCGACAACGGGCGCGGCGCGTTCCCGGATGAGCTGAGCCGGCAGCGTCAGCACCGCGAAGGTGAGGGTGGCCACGGCCCGGGGAGGTGCGGCGATCGGCAGGTGCGGGATCCGCGTCGCGTTGGCCGCGTTGGGGATGCTCGGGCTGTGGCTTCGGGTTGCGGTCCGCGGTCGCGGTGCTCGCCGGAAGCGACCGGACACCCCGGTTGAACGCCTCGCAAGGCTCCTGGCGGCCTGCGCCTGAACCTAGAAGCGGTGGATGTTCCTGCAGCCCCTGGTCACGGCGTCGTTTGCGCCAGTTCTTCAAGCTGCTGGACAACCTTGTCGATCGGCGCAGAAGCGTCGATCTCGACAGTGGAGGTGGCCCTGAGCAGCGGCTCCACGTCGGCCAGGTCGCGCAGGATGGCCGCACGTTCCTCAGGGCGCTTACCGAAGGGGTTGTTGGTTCGCGTCGCGATGCGAGCAAGCATGATCTCAGCGGGAGCGCTCAGCAGTACGACGTGGTCGAATCGCGGGTAGAACCGACCCTGATTGGACTTGCAGCCGGCCACGAAGAGGGCGCCCTCACGGTGGTCGGCGAGCAGGTCGCTGATGGCCGACTCCCGCCACACCCAATCAGTGGATCCGTCCGGCAGAGTCACCCAGTGGCTCCACCGGTCGGTGTCAGTGTCGACGGCGCGATGACCCCGGGCCGCCAGCACCGCCAACGCCGTGGACTTGCCGGTGCCCGACATGCCGGTGACCAGGATCTTCGCCATCGGCCGAGACTACCGGACCGCCCTGATCTCGGTCGGCTTCGTATGACCGAGGTTGGCGATCCGACGCTCACAGGCACCCGGATGAACGCGCCCCTGAGGCCGGCTTGACCTTGTCACCAGCGTCAACGTTTACCGTCGCGACATGAACAGCTTGGATCGGGTCACCCTCCTCAAGTACGACCAGAGCTTCTTCGACGCCCTCGTGGCAAGCGATCTCGCCGTTCTGGAGGAACTGCTGGCGGACGACTTCGTCCTGGTCGGGGTCGAGGACGGGGCCGTCGCCGACAGGGGGATCCTGCTCGACCTGGTGGCCTCCGGCTCCCTCCGGTTTCCGCGGATCCACTCGTTCCCGGACGAGGCGATCGTCCGGGTCATCGGCACAGTAGGCATCGTCGTCGGGCGTACCGGCATGAACTTCACTACCTCCGACGGCGCCACGTTCAGTGCCGGAAGCCGCTACACCCACGTCTACGCCGCCGACGCCCACGGCACCTGGCGCCTCGTCTCCGCCCAGGGCACCGCGATCAAGGCCTGATCCAGGCCGGGACAGCGGTCAGGGGAAAGCGGCCCCTGCCGCTCGGTGAGGCGTCAGGGGCCACGGTGTGCGTCGTGCCCTAGCCGGTGGAGGACCGCGGTCCTCCACGCGCCCCTCTCCGGTGGGACGTGGGAGCGGCCTGCGCAGCCGGGCTGCTCAAAGCCGTTCAGCAACTCGGCGGCACGCTCGGCCTCGCCCTGCTCGGCACGCTGTTCCTCCGTACGGGCGCGGCCCCCACCGCCTTGTGGGCCGCCGCCGCGCGCCTGCTCGCCAACGGCCTCGCCACCGCGTTCATGATCGGAGGACGGCTCCGAGACGCTGATCAGGCGACGGAAGAACTTCAGCAGGCGCCTCGACTGGCCGCCCACGATGCGTGGTCACTTCGGAACCCTGTCACCTGTCCGTACGGCGCAGCGGGTTGCTTGCGAACACCGCTCGACGTCGGGCCTGGGCCGGTCTGCGGTCTGGGCGCCGTCGGCGGCCCGTGTTCGTCGGCCCCCTCGGCGAGCCGGCCGCGCTGCTGTAGCGCGCGAATGGTTCCCAGGTTGAGCGTCCGCGCCCGCGCGTGAGGGCCCAGGGCGTGACGCTCCGCATCGCGAACGTAATCGCCGGATCGCGGCGTGACCTCAGCTCAGGTCAAAGATCGACTTCCTTTCCCAGAACGGCAACACGTAGTTGCACAGCTTGCAGATCATGAGCGCCACCGGGTTGGGAAGGTAGCCGTTCTTGTTGTCGATGCGGCCGTCCTGCCGCGTGAATTCGGTGCTGTGGCACAGCGGGCAGGTGAGCTGGGGTGTGGTCACTCTCGCGCAACGAGCGGGTGGTCATCCGAGTTCCACTACCCGGCGAACACTCCTCAGTCCAACCCGCGTCCGCCCTCGAGGCCGATCAAGCCTCGTGATGCAGAGGGCGACGGCGGGTAGTCGTCGACGGTCATGGAGTTGTAGAGGCGCGCGCTCTTGGTGGTGAGGCGGAGGAGGGCGCGGCTGGGCCCGGCGGGCAGGGCGGAGATCAGGCGGGCACCCTGGGCCAGCCCCCACACCCCGAGGCGGGACGTGGGGACCAGGGTCTTCGCCGCGCTCAGCGCGACCGCGCGGCTGCCGCGCACGTGCTCGGCCATCGCCCGCTCGTAGGCGGGGAAGGCGCGCTCGTGGTCACCGCCCGCCCGCGCCAGTTCCCCGGCGAGGACGTACGCGCCGACGACGGCCAGGCTGGTGCTGCCGCCGACGGCCGGGCCGGGGCAGTAGCCCGCGTCGCCGACGAGCGTCACCCTTCCCCGCGACCAGGTGTCCATGCGGAGCTGTGTGATCGAGTCGAAGTAGAACGCCGGGGCGCGGTCCAGCTCGTCCAGCCAGCGGTCCACGTCGGCGTTCATGCCCTCGAACGCGCCGCGCAGCAGTTCCTTCTGCCGGGGCACGTCGCGGTGGTGGTAGTCGAGCTCGCGCTCGCTCCGGAACAGGAACAACGCCCGCGCGTCGCCGAGGTGCCGCGCGCCGTACATGCCGGCAGTGCGGCCGACGCCGACGTGCATGTGGAGCTCGCCGTCGAGGCCGGAGACGTTGGGCAGGGTCAGCACCCCGAGGTAGGCCCCGACGAAGTCGCTGAAGCGGGACTCCTCACCGAAGACAAGGCGGCGCACGTTGGAGTGCAGCCCGTCCGCGCCGACGACGAGGTCGAAACGGCGCGGCGCGGCGTTCTCGAACCGCACCTCTCCGCCGGGCGAGATCGCGCTGATCGAGTCGCCGAAGACGTACTCGACGTCGTCGCGCGTGGCGTCGTAGTAGATCTCGCTCAGGTCGTCGCGCATGATCTCGACGTGCCGGTCGGAGGTAGCGCTGAAGATCTTGGAGAGGTCCACCCGGACGGGACGCCGTGCGCCCTCCGGGTGGACGGTCATCCGGTTGGTGCCGGTGGCCCGCTCCTCGACGCGCGGGAGCACGCCCATCTTCTCCGAGATGTTCGTCGCGGGCCGGAACAGGTCGACCGCGTGCCCGCCCGTCTTGCGCAGCACGGGGGCCCGTTCCACGACGGTGACCTCGAAGCCGTATCTCGTGAGCCAGTAGGCCAGCACCGGACCGGCGACGCTGGCACCGGAGACGAGAATCCGCATGGCACCTTTCCTTGTCATTCAGTCCACCCGTACGGCGTGGATCGCGGTGAAGGCCAGCAGGGGAGTGGCGGTCCGCGACGGATCCTCAAGCAGGGGCGAGTGCCCGAGACCGGGCAGCAACTCGACCTTCGCGCCCGGAACGGCGCGGTAGTCGGAGGCGGATGAGGATCGCCATCTGCGGTCGTCCTCACCGAAGATCACCAGGAGCGGCTTGCCCAGGACCGCCAGCCGATCCGGGAGCGCCCGCTGCTCCATGTAATGGCGGGTGGCCTGCATCGTCGTGGTGAGCGTGTGGTAGGTCATGGCGCGCGCGTCGTCCAGGAGCTCTTGTGGGATCTGGTAGCCCGCACGGCTGAAACCGGTGCTCGCGAACTGGCGGAGCTGCTCGTCGGTCGGCGGCCACTGCGAGGCTGCGAATGCGGCGGACTCCGGTGCGATGAAGGCGTCCAGGCTGGGGCCGGTGTTGATGAACGCGAGCGCGGTCACCAGGTCGGGCCGCTGTTCGGCGAGGGCGGTGGCGACCGCGCCGCCGCTGGAATGGCCGACGACCACGGTGTGCTCGACGCCGAGCAGGTCCAGGGCCGCGCCGACCCTGCGTGCCTGGTCCGGGAGCGCGTAGCTGCGGTCGGCCGGTTTGGCCGACCGGCCGTGCCCGAGCAGGTCGATCCGGATGACGCGGTGAGATCCGGTCAGCAGCTGAACCATCGACTCCCACGATCGGGTCGAGGAGGCGGACCCGTGGATGAGCAGGAGTGCGGGGGCGTCGCGGGGGCCGTCCTGGCACACGTGGATGTCGCCGTCGTCCATCGGCAGGGTCGAAATCTGGGTGGCCTCGGCGCCGCCGGTCACGTACGGTCCGCCGTCAGAAACAGTCATGAGTCCACTGTCGCCGCCGGTACGCGCCGGAGGATTGGACAAATGTTCCCCTCCGTCGGCTCGCTAGCATGGGACGGTGCGGACGTTCGTACACGATGCGGCTGTGTGGGGCGTCGCGTGCCCGCGGCGGCCCAGCCGGGTGGCAGGTGTCAGCATGGCCGGGTTCCGTGTCCGTGACCTGGACGCGCTCCGGCTGGTCCCGCACCCGGCCGTGACGCTGCTGGTGGAGTTCGGCGCCGGTTCGCCCGTCGTGGACGATACGGCCGGGCGGCAGCAGCGGGGAAGTGTCGTGGCCGGGCCCGGGGTCGGGTCCGGAGGCGCGGTCTGGGCGCGGGGTGAGAACGTCGAGTGCGTGCAGGTGCGCCTGTCCCCGGTGATCGCACGCGCGGTGCTGGGCGTCTCCCCCGCCGAGCTCGACGGCACCGTGGTGGCCCTCGAGGACCTGTGGGGCCGTGAGGTGTCCCGGATCCGTGAGCGACTGGGCGATGTCTCGTCGTGGCAGGATCGCTTCGCGTTGATGGACGCGCTGCTCGCCCGCCGGCATGAGGCGGGGCCGCCGGTGGACCCGGAGGCGGCCTGGGCCTGGCACCGGATCGTCGGCAGCCGTGGCCTGGCCCGGGTCGACGGACTCGCGGCCGAGGTCGGGTGGAGCCGTAAGCGGCTGTGGTCCCGGTTCCGGTCGCAGCTCGGCCTGCCGCCCAAGCGCGCCGTGAAGCTGGTCCGCTTCGACCATGCCGCCCACCGCCTGGTCGCGGGTGAAGCCGCGGCCCAAGTCGCGGCCGACACCGGCTACGCCGACCAGTCCCACCTGCATCGGGACGTCATGGCGTTCACCGGGGCGACCCCCGCGACCGTGGCCGGCGAGCCGTTTCTCGCCGTTGACGACATCGCATGGCCCAGCCGCGGAACACCCGACAGCCTCACGTCTCCAGGGATCTCCGGCTCGGTCGCCGGCCGGAGATGAGACGTAGACCAGCTGTCGCGCACGGTCAAGGACCGGCGGCGGGACTCGGCATGGTCGGCACCCCGCATCCGGCCTTGATCGGTCCCGCCGGGACGACTAGCCTGAGCGCCGTGCTGCCGGAAGGCGCGGCCGAGGCGATCGCGTCCCGCGGAAAGGACCCCGACCACGCCGCCATGGAGTTGGGGACTGACTGACGATGAGCGCGGAAGAGGATTTCCAGCAGGTCGGCGCCGAGCTGGCCGACCTGGGTGTACGGATCTCCAGGATGATGGGGAGTCCCGCGCTCAAAGATCAGGCGGGGAAGGTGTTCGCGAGCCTGCAGCGCGACGGCGCGATGGTGTTCCGGCTGGTCAGGGACACCCCCGAACACGCAGCCGCACTCCAGCTGGCCGGGGCGTCCCTGTTCGACCCCTCGGGCCGGGGCAGGGTGGTGAAGGACTGGGTCGTCGTGCCCCACTCCTCGGCCGAGAAATGGACGGATCTGGCCGAGGCCGCCCTCAGCCGCCCACGCTGACGGGGCGGTCAGAGATCCAGGTCGGAGCCGCCGAAGCGGTCTTCGAGGAACCTGCCCTGGTCGCGCAGAGCCTGCTCGTCACCCCGGTACACCGACTCGGCGACCTTGCGGAGCTGGGCGTCCAGCAGGTCGAGTTGGGCCAGCAACTCCTCGTGGGCGCTGCGCTGCCGCTCGCCGCGCCGCGTGAGCGCGTACGAGCGGGGCAGGTTGGCGTAGGCCTCCAGGCTTGACGGCAGGTAGTCCCTGATCGTCTGCGACACGATGTGCAGGTGGTCGGGGGAGGAGGTGAGCGCGTCCGCGCGGCGCAGGATGTCGCGCAGTACCTCGGCGAGCTCGGCGACCTCGGTCGCCACGTCGTCGGGGAAACGGTTCCGGCCGACCTTGGCCAGCAGCGTGTCCAGCTCGGCGAACAGCTGCCGGCTCTCCACCTCCGCGTGCGAGATCGTCAGCTTCACCCGGTCCGCCGGCGCGAGCAACGCCCCGACGCCGTACAGCCCGGCCACCACCACCGGCCAGTACGCCCCGGCCACCCCGAGGAACACCAGCACCACGCCGACCAGCGCCAGAGCGCATCCGGCGATGTTCTTCGTGGATCCGGCATAGGCGAGGACCCGGGCGGCCGGGCTACTGGTAGCCACGGATCTCCTTGAAGGCCGCCGTCAGCGATCCCGAGCGGGCGTCGAATGTCGCACCACCCGTGAGCTGCGCGACCTGATTCATTTCCGCCACGTCGCTGTCACCGAAGAGCACGACGAAGGCCGGGAACTTCACCTGCAGAGAGCGGTAGTACGAGGCGAAGTCGTCGTAGGAGCTGCCGTCCGTGTTCTCGCCGTCTGTCATCAGCACGATCGAGGTGAAGTCCGCGGACGGTGACGACCTCGCCTGCTCGTAGGCGGCGCGCAGACTGTCGAAGATCGCCGTACCGCCCGTGGTCCGCAGCGCCTCGCCGTACGAGCGGATCTGCCGGAGGACGGGGTCGGCGTTCCGCTCGGGCAGCGTGAACGTGCGCGGCTCCCCGGGCGTCGAGTTGAACGGGATCATCGTGACCGTCTCGCGGTTGCGGAAACGTGAGAACGTCCCGCTCACGGAGGTGTCGGCTCCGGCCAGCGCGGTCAGCGCCTGCTTCAGCGCATCGAGGCGATCACCCTCCATCGATCCGGAGGTGTCCAGCACGAAGAGGGTCCTTGAGGGCTCGCGCACCTGGTTGAGGTAGACGCCGATGAGCTCGTCGGCGGCGCTGCGCCGGTTGGGGAACGGCAGCTCCACCAGGGACGCCGATCCGAAGCGCTGGTCGGGCCGCACCTCCGGCACGAACGGCCGCCGGTAGGTCGTCGTCATGATCTCGCGCTGGATCTCGGGCTCGCGCAGCCAGGCGGCGAGCTTCCCGTACAGCGCCTTCTTCTCCGCTCCGGCCGAGTTCAGCAGCGTGAGCGGGTAGTCGGCCGTCACGACGCCGTCGGTCGGGTAGATCAGCGTGAGCGGCTCCTCGAGCTTGCCCGAGGCGTTGAGACCGAGAAGCACGGACTCGTAGTTCACCAGCCCGTCCACCGTGCCCTGTTTGATGTACGCGTCGGCGAGCCAGCCGGAGGAGCCCGCGGTGAGCGTCTGCGCCGAGAAGAACTCCGTCAGCTTCGGCGTCACCGCGTCGATCTGGGCCTGGTCCAGGGCCTCCCCGGCATCCGAGAGTGCGGCGGTCACGCCGACCAGCGCGGAGAATCCGGAGTTGGAGGCGGCCGGGCTGGTCATGCCGAAGGTGAACTTGTGGGCGCGAGCGGCGGCGGCGATGTCGTTCCAGGTCACGGGTTCGGTGTCCCAGCCGAGCTCGCGGGCCTTCGACTGCTTCAGGCCGAGCAGTACCGGCGAGGCCATGACCTTGGTCTGGGTCGACAGCCGCGCGGTCGCCCCTTCGATGAGCGACAGGTAGCGGTTGGAGGAGAACCAGGTCGCGTCGTACGTGCCGTCCGCGCCGCCGCTCCCCACCTGCTCCGCTCCGTCGACGGTCCCGGAGTACGACAGCGCGACCCGCACGCCGACGGCCTCCTGCGCCCGTTCGAGCAGCGGCTCGAGGTCCTTGATCTCGCTGCCTGCGAGGACGCGGAGCACGTCGGGGCCGTTCACGGGCTCGGAGGGGGAGCCCGAACCGCCGCAGGCCGCCGACACGACGAGCAGGGCGATCACGGCAAGCGCCCGCCCGGCCGGTCGCATCGTGAGCACTCGGGAGGCGGTGGCACGCGTGGCGGCGTAGGCCGGCCTTCGCACCCGGGGAGCCCCTGAACCTGCGCCGGGGGTCTGCCTTCTCATCGGGGGAGGGCCTGTTCGTCGCCGCACTGGGAGCGCTCCAGGTATGTACGGGCGTGGTCGAGTTCGACGGTCAGGTTGTCGACCGTGATCGCCATGTTCTCCACGGCCTGCGCCTTGAACGTGTCGATCGTGTCCATGGTGGCGTAGATGTTGTCGAACGCCTTGCGCAGCGCGTCCATGCCGACCGTGGTGGAGGCCGCCTGCGTCTGGATGTCCGCGGCCTGGGTGCGCAGCATTTCGCTGGTCGCCACGATCAGATCCGACGTGGTCGTGTTGAGGGCGGCGATCTGGTCGAGCACCAGCTTCTGGTTGGCCAGCGCCTGCGCGACGGTCACCGCGGTGCGCAGCGCGGCGATCGTCGTCGTGGTCGCGCGGTCCACACCCTTGATCAGCTCGTGGTTGTTCTTGCGGATCAGATCGAGGGCGAGGTAGCCCTGAGCGGAGACCGCGAGCTGGGTCAACAGGTCCTGGTGCTTCTGCCGGATGCCGAAGAGCGCGTCCGAGCGCAGCGCGGTCGCCTTCTCCGAGTCGGCAGTCTCCACCCGCATGATCTGTGCTTCGACCGCGGAGTCGAGGGCGGCGGCGAGCAGGGCGTACTCCTGGAGCTTGGTCATCGACTCCCAGAGGTTGGCCTTCTCGCCCTCGATGGCCGCGTTGTCCTTCAGAAGCTCGTCCTGCCCGGACTTCAGGGCACGGATGATGTCGTCGATGTGCTGTTGAGCCGACTGATACTTCGCGAAATAGTCGCGCAGCCTGTCGCCGAACGGGATCATGCCCAGGAGCTTCCTGCCGGGGCCCGACGCCTGCTTCGGGTCGAGGTCGACGATCGTGCGGCGCAGCGCGAGCAACTGGCCCGCCACCGCCACCTGCGCGTCCTTGCCCTCACCCCTGGCCGACGCGAGCGCCGCCACGGGACGCCGCAGCATGCGGTTGGCGACCTGGGACGACGCCCGGATCTCCGAGTCGCCCATCGAGGTGATGTCGTGCACCTTGCGGGTGAACTCGGGGGAGCGGGGGTCCAGCTCGCTGAGCTCCTCAGCGAAGCCCTTGGCCTTCTCGGCCAGCTCGTCGCTGCGCCCCTCGGATATGGGCAGCATGGTAGCCGCCTTCTCCACGGGCACCTTGGCCACGGGTTCGGGCGGGCTGAGGACGAGATCGCTCACGTGGTGTCTCCTGCGGGCAGTAGTGAAGGCGGGGTCACGGGGTGGGGGAGGGGGCCGCGCCGGACCGGTACAGCTTCTCGACCTCGGTGATCATGCTCTCCAGTCGCTCGTAGGCGGGAGGCTCGACCACGTCGATCAAGCTGGACGGCAGCGGTGCCCTGGTCTTGGCCACCATGTCGCCGAACGCCTTGGGGGCGGCGGTGCGGAAGCCGTAGGCCGCGGCGAGGCGCCCGAGTTCCGGGTCCTCCTGCAGCAGGCGGCCCACCTCGGTGCCCTGGGCGCTGAGCGGTACGAGAGTGTGCTTGCTCAGGACCGTCGGCGAGGGGTACAGCAGCCGCATGTCAGGGCGAATCGAACCGTCGCCGGCGAAGAGACGGGAGGCGTACTGCGCTTCGTAGATCATGACCATGGGCGTCTTGCCGATGCCCTGGGACAGGTAGTCCTCGAACGGCGCCTCGCTGGAGGTCTCGGAGTAGCCCTGGTCGAGGAAGAGTGGCGCGACTTCCTCGGCCACCTTGGAGACCTGCGCGTTGGAGCTCACCACGTCGTCGCCGTTGGCCACGTAGCCGGCTATGGAGAGATACATCGCCGCGGAGTTCGACGTGCGGATGTCGGTGGTGGTGAGCAGCACCCTCTTGCGCGCGGGGTAGGCGGTGTTGCCAGGGAGCCTGTCCCACCGGGTCCCCTTCGCCACCAGGTCCAGATATTTCTTGATATCGAGGAGCTGGTATCCCTGACCGGAATCCCGGACGACTCCCGCCTTGGCGAGGACGTCCACGATCGGCTCGAAGGTGGCGACCGCCATCGGGGAGGAGAACGGTGCGAACGTGCGGGCGGCGCCGTGGTCGCGTTTGATCTTCTCGGCGGCCGGCACGCTCGACGGGAACGCGAAGCCGTACTTCTTCGGGTCCACCGAGGCCGCGATCTGGCGCGATCCGGCGGTGTCGACCTCGACCCGCAGGCCGTGCCCGGCGAAGACGGCCTGTACTCGCCGGTCGTCGAAGAAGGGCTTCTTCTCCGACCCGATCACCCCGCGGACAAGGGTGAGGTCTTCCTTCTCGGCGCCGCCTCCGCTGCGGTCGCCCACCACGATCGCCACCACCACGGCGGCACCGAGGAGCAGCGCCAGCCCGACGCCGATCCATCGCTTCATTTGGTTCCCCAATAACTCACCCCGTATCGCCGCATACCGGCGCTCCCTATCGGATTATGTGAGATACCAGGGTTGTCGGCGGCGACTCACGTATAACGCGTTGACAATTAAGCTCCTGTTCACGGAAAGGTCACTAGGTGATTGACTGAACGGTTCGCTAAACGGCCATACCTCATGAAATGGGATGATTGACGCGATGGCGGGCGGGTACTCGATCGGTCGCCATCGATACCCGAAAATCCGCGTCGGTGAATTCGCTGGCGCGTCGACTTCTTTGCGGCACAAGCGTCAAGCTGGATGGCCCCAACAAGGCGCGCCCCCAAACTGGACGAATTGCCCCATATTGGATATAAAGGTCCAACGCTTCCCTTGTGGGCATCCCGCCAGCGTTATGATCTTCCTTTCCTCGGTCAGGCTGAACAGCCCGGCCGGGGTCCATGCTGACGGGGCCGTCACGAACGCCCCCATGAATGGGACTGGGAGATCCGTTATGAGGCGTGCACTGATCGCATTAGGTATCGGCTTGAGCCTGGTGGGCTCCACCGTCGTCTCCTCACCGGCTCTGGCCGCGAGCCCGGTGATGCTCCCTCTGGCCTCCAGCGTGTCGGCTGCTCAGCAGGCCGCGACGTTCTGGCTCGCCGACGGGGCCGCCAACCTGAAGAGCGCCACACCCTACGCCGTCCAGACCGTGGTCCATGGGGAACGGACGTCCACCGCCATAGCCCCCGACGGCAAGCCCGGCCTGATCGCGCCGGTGCCGGGTCCGCTCTCGCTGACGGGGAAGCTGCCGACTACCTCGGGCAAGGTGTTCTTCGTCGGCGCCGACGGTCAGCCGCACTGGTGTACGGGCACCGCCATGCGGTCGAACTATCGCAACCTCGTCGCCACCGCCGGTCACTGCGTGTACGACACCCAGCGCGCAGGCGCCGCGCTCGACAAGTGGGTCTTCGTTCCCGGCTACTCCGAAGGCACGATCCCGTCGGGCCTGTACGTCGGAAAGCAGGCCGTCGCCCACTACGACTTCGACGTGTACGCCGACTACGACCGCGACTTCGCCTTCGTGAACGTGTACAACGGCGTCGTCTCGTCCTCCTCCGGCGTGCTGACCGATGCCGGCAGGCTGGTCGACAGCGTCGGCGGGCAGGGCTTGTCTTACAACCAGCCGACGCCTTCCTCGGTCGACGTCTTCGGCTACCCTGCCGGCTTCAACCCCGACGGAACCCAGCCCTACACCGGCCACACCCTCGAATCGTCCACCGGGCCGACATTCCCCGTGAAGCTTTCCGACCTCTCCGCCGACCGACCCGTCGGTGTCGACTCCCGGTTCACCGGGGAGGGCTCCCTCGGCTCCTCGTGGCTGTACCACTACAGCCGAGACAGCCGCCTCGGCTACCTGAACGGCATAACGATCAGCGTCTCCGACACCGACGGCGACGACCGCTACGACACCAGCGTCTCCCCGTACTTCGACGGTGAAGTGGCTGCGGTCTACTCCGCCGCGAACCAGCTCGCGAGCGGTCCCATCGTGTAGAAGGCCGCTGCGCCCGCCCCGCCGGGCGGGCGCAGCGTTGTTCGGGTGGAACTCGGCGTGTTCGTCGCCTTCGAAGGCCTCGATGACGAGGCCGAACAGCACTCCGTCGAACCTGCGCTGGAAGGGCCGGATGGCGATGTCGTCGAAGCGGACGCCGGGGAGGGCGTCGGGCGGATCTTCTCGACAGGTTGTGCCGGTTTCGTACGGCAGGCGACGCCCGGACGGCTGATGTGGGATCGACACCCGCTGCCGGGCCTGGTCTTAGGACGCGATGACGACCTTGCCCGGAGCGTGCCCCTCTTCCTGATATCTGATGGCCTCAGGGATCTCCTCGAACGGGTAGACCCGGTCGATGACCGGGGTGACCTTGCCGTCTTCGATGAGCTCGGTCAGCGTCAGCAGGTTCCGCTTGTTCTGCGTGCAGCGGACCACGTCCGCCAAGGCCATCCGCTGGGACACGAACGGCGACACCGCGAGCGTCGAGAACATGCGGCCGGCGGGTCGCACCCACCGGCCGGCGGGCCCGCCGACGACGACGTAGGTGCCCTCGGGGGTCAACGCCCGCCGGCAGGCCGCTCCCGGATGGCCGCCCGCGACGTCCAGCAGCAGGTCGTAGCGCTGCCCGTTCCGGGTGAAGTCCTCTCGGGTGTAGTCGATGACCTCGTCCGCGCCGAGCGACCGGACCAGGTCCAGGTTCCGCGTGCTGCAGACGCCGGTGACCTTCGCGCCGAACGCCTTGGCGATCTGCACGGCGAACGTGCCCACGCCTCCTGAGGCTCCGTTGACGAGCACACGCTGCCCCGGCTGAACGCGTCCCTGGTCGCGCAGTCCGATCAGGGCGGTGCCGGCGGCCATCGGTACCGCGGCCGCCTGCTCGAACGACAGGTTCGTCGGTCGAGATGCCAGTTCGCCTTCCCGGACGCAAACGTACTCGGCGAAGCCGCCCTGCTTGGGCATCGCGAACACCTCGTCGCCGGGGCGGAACTCTGTCACGTCCTTGCCGACCGCCTCGACCTGCCCCGCCACGTCGGCGCCCAGGACGCTGATTTTCGGCCTGCGCAGTCCGGGGCCGCCGCCCATCAGGCGCGCGATGTACGGCTCGCCTCTCATGAAGTGCCAGTCGTACGGCTGGACGGAGGTGGCGCGTACCCGGACCAGCACCTCGTCGTCGCCTGGCACGGGCGTCTCGATCTCGGTGAGATCCAGGACGTCGGGCGAGCCGTACGAGCGCAGGACGAACGCCTTCATCACATTCTCCTCATCCACGGCGAGTGCGGACTTCCATCGGGGGCCGTCACGCTCCCGCATCGACGGCGTGTCGTGAAAATCAGCGTAGAAGGCGTGGTCAGGGGGCTCATCAGCCGAAAGTACGCCCGTTTGGCGGACGATCGGCCAGGTCAGGCAGGGCCGTTCTGCCGATGACCCGCCGTCGCCTCAGCCGTCACGATCGAGGGCATGACCGACGAGAGCCCGGCGGGACGCCAGCCGTTGCCGCAGCCGTCGCGAGCCGGCCGGTTGAAGGACGGCCGGAGCGAGGCCACAGCCCCGTCCTCGAGGGCGGGGTGGCTCGTGCCGACCGCGCTGATCGTGCTCGGCGCCGTTCCCGTGGTCGCCGGTGCCGTACGCCTGACCGAGCTTGCCGGCGGCGCGGCGATCACGCCGGAGAACGGACGGTTCTTCGTGGCGCCCCTGCCCGTGGTGCTGCACATCATCGGCGCCTGTGTGTACAGCGTGCTGGGCGCCTTCCAGTTCGCGGCGGGGTTCCGCCGCCGGAGGCCCGGCTGGCACCGTGTCGCCGGGAGGCTGCTGGTTCCGTGTGGACTCCTCGCGGCGCTGGCGGGGCTGTGGATGTCCCTGTTCTATCCTCGCCCCGAGGGTGACGGCGCACTCCTCGCGGGGTTCCGGCTCGTGTTCGGCGCGGCCATGGTCCTGTCCCTTGCCCTGGGCCTGGCCGCGATCCGGCGGCGGGACGTCGCCGGGCACCGCGCCTGGATGGTCCGTGGTTACGCGATCGGCCTGGGCGCGGGCACGCAGGCGGTGGTGCTGGCGCTCTGGTTCCTGCTCATCGGCACGCCCGGCGAGATCTCCAGGGCGCTGCTCCTGGGCGGCAGCTGGGTGATCAATCTCGCCGTGGCCGAACGGATCATCCGCGGCGGGACCCGCCCTTCTCAGGACCGCTGGACACGGTTGGTCTCGTAGGCCCACATGGCGATCTCGACGCGGTTGCGAGCGCCGAGCTTGGCCATGAGGCTGGCGATGTGGGACTTGACGGTGCTGAGTGAGATGCGCAGCTCGTCGGCGATCTCGTTGTTGGTTCGCCCGCGTGCCACGGTGGCCAGGATCTGTTCTTCACGGTCCGTGAGCACCTCGACGGGGTGGGCCGGGGGAGAGGCGGGCCCGGTGCGGGCGAAGGCGCCGAGCAGCCGGGCGGTGATGCTCGGGGCGATGAGCGCGTCGCCGTTGGCGGCGGCGTGGACGGCCTGCGAGAGCAGGTGGGCGCCGGCGTTCTTGAGCAGAAACCCGCGGGCGCCGGCCCTCAGGGCGGCGTAGACGTACTCGTCGAGATCGAACGTGGTGATGACGACCACGGCGAGGGGGTCCTCGACGGACGGCCCGGCGAGGGAACGGGTCGCCTCGATGCCGTCGAGGCCTGGCATGCGGATGTCGAACAGGCACACGTCCGGGCGCAGGCGCCGCGCGAGTTCGACGGCTCGCCGCCCGTCGGCCGCCTCGCCGATGACCTCGATGTCCGGCTGGGCGTCGAGGATCATCGAGAGCCCGGTACGGACGATCTCCTGGTCGTCGGCGACGATCACCCGGATGCTCATGTCGCCGACCTGGTTCGAGGCAGCACCGCGGTCACCGTCCATCCCCGGTCGGGGTCGGGGCCGGCGACGCAGGTGCCGCCGAGCAGGTCGGCGCGTTCGATCATGCCGATGAGCCCGTACCCCGGCGACCCGGTCTGGCGCAGGAGGCTGCTGTCGCCGTCGTCGCTCACGCGCAGGCGCACCGACGTGTCGTCGGCGGCGACGCGGACCACGATGCGGGTGGCATGGCGCGCATGCCGCCTGGCGTTGGTGACCGACTCCTGGGCCAGGCGGTACAGCGCGGCCCCGACCAGCGGGGGAAGGTCGTCGAGGTCGCCCGAGATCTCCACGTCGACGGCCGGGACGGAGGGGCCCTGGCTCGCGAGCCGTTCGAGATCGGCGACGCCCCGTCCGGGCGCCAGGTCCGCCTGCTGGTCCTGGCGAAGGACCCGGACCATGGTGCGCATCTCGGCGAGGGCGCGCGCCGCCTCCGCCTCGATCACGTGGAGTGCCTCGGTCGCGGCGTTCGGCCGCGACGCCGACGTGGCGATGCCCGCCTGCGCGCGGATCGCCATCGCCGAGACGTGATGAGCGACGGTGTCGTGCAGGTCGCGGGCCAGCTGTTCGCGTTCGAGCAGCTTGACCTGGTCGAGCTCGCGCATCCTCGCCCTGGCCCGGTACCGGAACGCCACGCCCAGTGCGATGGCCGACGACATGACCGCGAACGCCGCCACCGCGTCGGCGAGGACGATGCGGTCGAAAACGATCGAGAGGAGGACAGCGACGAGCATGATCGCCAACCCGGCCGCGGCCTCGCGTCCCGACCCCCACCGGAACAACGCGTACACCAGGAACAGCAGGTACACCATCGTGTACGTCTCCGGAGACTCGCCGCCCGTCAACAGCGGGGCCAGGCTCGTGGTTCCGAAGGCGATCGCGAGCATCGGCAGCGGTCTGGTCCTGCGCCACAACAACGTGGGCACCAGCCCGAGGGTGACCAGCACCGAGACGGCCCGCCACGGAAGGTCCGGCCGCAGGACTCCTTCGAGAACCGCGATCGGCACGAGGACACCCACGAGCGCCCAGTCCCGCCACACCCGCGGCGGCGGGTCGGGGGGACGTGGCTCGTTCCACACGGAGCGAAGGAGGCCGTGCACCAAATCATGGTAACGAGTGCCCCTGTCCAGCCCGAAGAGCAAGTTCACATTTCCCGCGGGATCGGACGTTACGGCGGGAGCGCTTGCCGACCCCCTGGCGGTCGTCCTCGGCGTACTGGAGCCGGCGTAGCTCGGGGTGGTGCTCGTAGGCGAACCGGGCTCGCCGCCTCGGGCAGCCCTGCCGGAGGCGGCGAGGTCGCATCACGCGACGGCGGTCCCCTCGAGCTCGACCATCAGGTCGGGGATCGCCAGCCGTGTCACCCCGAGCATCGTGGTGGCCGGTGCCACCCCGGCGGCGCCCAACCGCGACGCCAGCACGCCGTAGTGCTCGAAGAGCCGATCGACGTCGGTGGTGTAGACGGTGAGCCGGACGAGGTTCGCGAGGGACATGCCGGCCTCGCCGAGCACGGCCTCCAGGTTGTCGATGCTCAGCGCCAACTGCGCCGCCATGTCATCGGCATGCTGGGGCTTGCCGTCGCCGCTCATCGCGGTCTGCCCGGCGCAGTACAGGGTCCGGGTGTGCCCGGAGACGACCTCACCCTGGTTGTAGCCCAGCTCCACCGACCACGGCCACGGGTTGACCGCCGTTCGCTCCACTGCCATATCAGCTCCATCGGATTCGTCGACATTACGGACGTCCGTCGGCTCGGTAGCCACCGCCTTTGACGTCGTGTTGCCAAGCCTCCCGGCAAATCACGACATCCTGTGTCGTGTATCCCTGTAGGGTTTTTGGATGCGCGCTGACCGGTTGGTCTCGCTGGTGCTGCTGCTGCGGCAGCACGGCCGGCTGTCCGCGGCCACGCTGGCCCGCGAGCTGGAGGTATCCACCCGCACCGTGCTGCGCGACATCGAGGCGCTGTCCGCAGCCGGCGTCCCGGTCTACGCCGAACGCGGCCGGCACGGCGGTTTCGCGTTGTTGCCCGGCTTCCGGACCGAGCTCACCGGACTGAACCACGACGAGGCCCTTGCCCTGCTGATCGCCGGATCGCGGCGCGGCGCGCAGGCATTCGGCCTCGGCTCGGCGCTCGCTTCGGCGATGCTCAAGGTGGTTGACGCGCTACCCGAAAGCTATCGGGACACCGCGGCCGGCGCGGCCGAGCGATTGCTCATCGACCCGGAGACCGACCTCCTCTCGCGTCGGCTGGTCGCTGAGGAGGTGCCTGACGCCGTAGTGGCCGAGGTCCGGCGCGCGGTGCTCGCCGGACACAGACTGCGCATCCACTACGCGGCTGTGGACCAGACCCCGAAGTGGCGCACGGTGGACCCGATCGGCCTGGTCACCGTACGCGACCAGGGCTACTTGCTGGCCACGAGGTCCGGCGCGGACCGCACCTACCGGCTGTCCCGGGTCCTGGCCGCCGAGGAACTTCCCGAACCGGCACAGCGGCCGGACCGGGTCGATCTGGACCGGGTCTGGCGGCAACGCAGCACGCAGTTTCGGACCGGCGGCGACCAGGTCACCGTGCTGGTACGGGTGGACCCGGCGCGGCGGGAGGACCTGGTGGGCACCGCGCTGGCCGTCCTCGCCGAGGAACTCGACTCGGACGGCCGGCTGCGGCTGGAGGTGACCTTCCAAGATCCGAGACACGCCGAATGGGCGCTGTGGCAGCTGGCCACGAACGCGGAAGCCCTGGCCCCGCAGTGGTTGCGCAACTCCCTGCGCGACCGCGCCGCCGCGATCGCCACCCGCTACGGAGCGTCGTCCTGAGAGTTGCCGCCTTCTCCGGGCCGCCGCCTGGTAGGCGCCAAGCGCCGAACGACGCATGCACAACGCGCGGCGCCGCCTTGCGGTAGACGGTCATAGTCCATTCACCCGCATGACGGCCCGGCGTGCCTCACAGCCGTCCTGACGTGCACAGACGAGCATGTCGAGGGAGGACATTGCCTGTCGAGATTCCCGACCACCCGGCCGGGCGGCAATCCACCACAACTCTCAACATCACAGGGGGGAATGACCATTCCGGCGACGAGCGGCCTTCGGGTGCCGCCCGCATGTTCGGTGACTTCGCTCCGCAGCTGGTGCACTTCACCGACGAGGTCCTGTTCGGACAGGTGTGGGAGCGTCCCGACCTGTCGGCCCGTGACCGGTCCCTGGTCACGGTCGCGAGCCCGGTCACCAGCGGCAGCACCGAGCAGTGCGTTTCCACCTGGGCCGGGCCACCGACAATGGCGTCACCGAGGCCGAGCTGATCGAAGCGATCACCCACCTGGCCTTCTACGCCAGCTGGCCCCGCGCCATGTCCGCCATGACGGTCACCAAAGATCTCTTTCGCGCCCGACCGGCCCGTCCTGCGAAAGGAACAAACATCATGGAACTGCTGAAGCGTCCCGCCACCGGCAAGCTGCCGGCCGAGTGGTTCACCGGCGACGCCTTCGCCGACGTCATCTACCGAGGCCACGACGCCTCCGCGATGCGGGCGAACGCTGTACATTTCACGCCCGGCGCCCGCACTGCCTGGCACTCCCACGGCAGGGGCCAGGCCCTGTACATCGTGGAGGGGATCGCCCTGATCCAGTCCCGGGGCGGCCCGATCCTCCGAGCCCACCCCGGCCAGGTCATCTGGACTCCGCCCGGTGAAGAGCACTGGCACGGCGCCGCCCCCGACCAGTTCATGACCCACATCGCCCTGTGGGAAGGCGATGAGGTCACCTGGCTCGATCACGTCACCGACACCGAATACACCAGCCCTCCCACCGACCACCTCACCTGAGATCCCCGGCCACCCGACCTTGGACGGCCTGGGGCCGCAGGTTCCCCGAGACCAGAACCGACCGAATCGAGCAAGGGAGTATCCGCCATGCGTGGAGATCGACGCCTCCTCGTCCTCTTTTATGGACAGGCGTAGGCTGCTCGACTATGGACCGAGCCGACTGGTACGACGTGAATGACCTGGCTCGTCTGGTGAACGAGCCGATCGGGGTGATCGCCACGCCCGACGGCGATGCCCCCTACCCGCTTGGCCGCCCTGCCTCGTTCCGGTGGCCGGCCAAGAACCGCCGCTGATCCGGGTGGGCCGGCGATGCGTGATGTGGGGAAGGACCGCCGGCCCTGGTGAGTAGAGGGGCTACTTGGTCTCCTCGTTCAGGCTGGGACCGTTGTCCTCGCCGTCGTTCTTGGAGCTCAGACCGGAATCGTCGCCCTTGCTCTCGCTGGTGCCACCGGAGCCGTCGGCCGACGGCTCCGACGCCGAGGTGGCCTCGCACGGCGCGACCGCGCCCTTGACGACCTGCAGCGAGGTCGCGAACGGCGGCTTGTCGTCGCCGTCCTTGCTCCTGGACACGGCCAGCACGAGCGTCTCGCCCTCCGGGATCTGCCCGGTCACGATCTTGAAGGACATCCCGTTGCCCTCCGAGCCGATGCTCGTCGCGAACTTCCCGGTCATGCTGCTGCGCTGGCCGCGCGGCTCCTGGCAGGTCTGCCCCGCAGGCAGGTAGTCGACGACCGCCTTGACGCCGTTGGCGGCCAGCTCGGCCTCCAGCCCTTCGGGGTCGGTGAACGAGTTGATCTGCACGCTGACCGCGCCGTCCGCGCCCTTGGTGACCGCGTATGCCGGAGCGCCCGCGATACCGGTCATGAGCACCACCGCGGTGGCGGCCGCCGCGACCCCCGCCACCGCGGCGGACAGCCCTACGAAGCGCCGCCGCGAGCCGCGCTGAACCGGTGTAACAGTGGTCATCTTGTCCTCCGCCGTTCTCGTCGTGATTTCGTCCTTGAGTGCACTGAGAAGGCGCTCTTCGAAATTGCTCATGCCTGTCCTTCCACGTACACAGGTGCTGGCGAAGCGACGTTTTCAAGGGTCTTTCTGGCCCGGTGCAGTCTGACCCGCGCGGTCACCTGCCTGATGCCCAGGGCCGCGGCGGCTTCGGCGACGGAGAGCTGGTCGATCGCCACGAGCTCCAGCACGGCGCGCTCGCCCTCGGAAAGCCTGGCCATGGCCTCGAGGGCACAGCGCATGTGGCGCTCGGCGTCGATCCGTTCCTCCATCCTGACGAGATCGTCGTCGTCCATCAGCCGGCGACCCGCGACGCGGCCGTTGGCCCGCGCCTCCCTGGCCGCCTGGCGATGCTGGGCCGACACGACGTTGCGCGCGACGCCGTACAGCCATGCGATTTCGCTGCCCCGGCCGGGGACGTAGGTATGAGCCGAGTCCAAGACCGCCAGGAAGATGTCCGCCGTGAGGTCCGCGGCGAGATGAGGGTCCCTCACCCGCCGGGCCACGAATTTCAGTACGGCATCCACGTGGCGGCGATAAAAGGCCTCATAGGCCGCAGGGTCTTCGTTGAGGCGCATCGCCTGCAATCCCTTTCGTCGTTCGCCTTACACCCGTACTTGGACCGAGCGACGAAAAGCGTTTCCGCTCAGGATCGGGAGGACTTGCGAGGTGATGGGCAGCGCCGTCAACCCCGGCTTCGCCGAAGCGCTGCTGATCCGCACCGCCGCAGCGAACGCCGCCGCGGCGCCCTGTCCGCCGAACGCGTCGCGATGCTGGACCGCCTCCACATCCTCTGGGAGCCCGCCGAAGCGAAATGGCAAGAGGCCTACGAGCAGGCCAAGGCGCTACACGCCAGCACCGGCAGACTCGAGCCCGACAACGACTATCTCAAGGACTGGATCAGCCGGCAGCACAGCCCGCGGAAGGCGGGCAAGCTCACTCCCGACCTGAGCGACGCGCTGGACAAGATCGGTATGCAGTCCCGACGTGTCGAAAAGCGCAAGGGCACTCTGCGGATCCGCACCCGGCCGTCCTCGACGTACAGCAGCGCGCGGATGCCGTCCCATTTCATCTCCACCGCCCACCGATCCCCGTCGCCCGGCGGAGTGGTGCCGGCCTGGGCGATCATCGGTTGGTAGCCGGGAAGGCGCGCCATCCTCGCACCGTATCCCTGCCCTCGAGCCGCCGCGTGGCCCTGGGCTGAGGAACATCCGAGCCGGATCCTGCGCTTAGCCGTGTTCGTGCAGGTCATCGCTATGCGGGTGGCGTCGAGCCTCGTCGACAGGTGCGCGGCCGCCTGGCCGCCGGCTGGCCGCTACGCTCGCCCAGTCCTTGCTGGCGACGTCGATCAGGCCGCCGAGACCGAGCCGCCGGCCGGATGGGAGAGAGGGGTCGGCGAGCTGGCCCGCCGCCTACCACGCTGGCCGTCTGTCCCGAGGTGCTCGCGTCCGCTCTTCGCGTTCACCGGCAGGAAAGCGGCGCGGCGGCTCGCGGGCACTGAGCGTCCATCCTGTGGACCGGGGTTCAAGCGAGGGCCGACTCTCGCTCGCGAAATCCGGCGGATCTTCCGACGGAGGGAGGAATTCGCCCTGGGAGCAGGGTCCTGCTCTGCCAACACGCCGGCAGACCATTGTCACGTCGACCTCGCCGACGTCCGTACATGTGGATGGTCGAGCGGCCGACGCCGAGTAGGCGGGCGATGGAGGAGACGGTGTCCTCCGGCCGGGCGAGCAGGTCGCGGGCGTGCCGGACCTGCTCGGCGGTCATCGCCGGCGAGCGTCCCAGGCGCCGGCCGCGGGCCGTCGAGCGGCGGGCCCGCCTGGGATCGCGAGGGCTGGTCACGCGACCAGGCGCAACCAGGCTTCCGCGAGTGCGGCGTGACCGGCCGGCGTCGGGTGCACGCCGTCCGCAGCCCAGTACTCCGGTCCGGTCGTCGCGGCGAGCTCGGCGAACATGCCGTCGGCGGCGAGCAGGTGCGCGCCGTACTTGAGGGCGAGCTCGCGCACGACCTGGATCTTCGGGTCCAGGTCGGCGCGCCACTTCTTCCGGTCCTCTACGCCGAGGTGCGCGTCGCCGACCTCGACACCGCCGCGAATCGGCAGGAGGAACGGCTCGATGAGGATCAGGTCGGCGCCGGCCTCGGCGAGGGGCGCGAGCAGGCGGTCGTAACCTGCCGCGTAGTCCTCCGCGGGGATCACGTAGCCGTCCGGGGCGTACGTGTGCCAGCCGACGTCATTGACGCCGACGAGGATCGACACCACGTCGGGGCGCGCGTCGAGCACGTCCGCCTGCCATCGGGGTTCGAGGTCCATCACCTTGTCGCCCGCGATGGCGGAGTTCAGCCAGGTCACGGCCCGGTCCGGGTGCCGGAGTCCCCACTCGCCCGCGATGCGGAGCGGGTAGCCGAAGCCGAGGCCTTGTGCGCTCTCCAGCCGTTGGCAGTCGGTGCGCGTCGGCCAAGGCGAAGGCCTCGGCGCGGGGGAGCGGGCGCGCTTCGATGACCTGACAGCCGAACGGGCACGCCGGCCCCCGTGCTCTCATACCGATGTCGTCGGTGCAGTCGATCGGCCCGCACAGGCCACGGCATGCTACAGCCGGGATCTGCGCGTACACCTCGGCCTCGCGCTGCGTCGGCAGCTACGGACCAGCGGCGGGAGGCGGGCTCGAGGCCGCTGCCGAGCGCCTGCTCATCCATGTGCCGTCTCCGGCTCCGGACCGGCGGGCAGGCCGCGGCCGGGGTGAGGCCGGGTCCCGGCGCGCCCGTGGCGATCGCCGCGACAGTGCGCCAGCTGTCGGGGTACTCCTGGAAGTGCAGAGCCGGTGAGCTGTCAAGCTGAGTACGTTGGGATCCTCGTCCCTTGGAGGTTTCGATGCGTGCAGGCGTCGTGGTCACCGCACAGCCAGGCGTGGAGGACCTCGCCGTACAGGCCGAGGAGTTGGGCCTGCACAGTTTCTGGGTCAACGACACCCCGATGGTCCACGGCGACGCCTTCGTCGCCTTGAGCCTGTGTGCGATGGCCACCAGCCACATCAGGCTCGGCATCGGCGTGACCTCACCGGCGCTGCGCTCGGCGCCGGCCGCCGCGGGTGGACTCACCAGCCTCAACGCGCTGGCACCGGGCCGGATCATCTGCGGGGTCGGGACTGGAAACACCGCCCGGCGCACGCTGGGCATGCGGCCGACCACGGCGGCCACGGTGGAGACCTTCACCGCCGCATTGCAGGGCCTGTGCGCCGGACGCACCATCGAGTACCGCGAAGGTGACCGGGTTCGCGACGTCCGTTTCCTGCACGCCGGAGGGCAGGTGAACACGGCCGACCCGATCGAGTTCGTCGTGGCCGCGCTGGGGCCGAAGGCCGCCGCCGTCGCCGGCCGCCGCGGCACCGGCCTGATCTCCTTCGGCCTGCTGGACCCCACCGCCTGGCACGCGCTGCACGACGCCCGCCGTAACGCCGCCCGCGGGACACCCCGCGACCCCGATTCCCGCACAGACCCTCGGGCGGACTCCTATGTGGTCACCGCGCTGCACATACTCGACGAGGACGAGGACCCCCACGGCGACGCGGCCCGGGACGCGACCGGCCACCTCGTCCTGTCGCTGCTGGCCTTCGCTGCCGACACCGCCGCCGACACACCCGCCTTCGCCGAGCAGCTCGGCCCCGCCGAACGCGAGACGGTGCGGCGACTGCTGGACCGGCGCGGCACCAGCGCCACCGCACCCGACCGGCACACCAAGCTCTACCCCAACTACCTCGGACGCATCGCACCGCAGGACCGCGACCTGATCCTGCCCTCGCTGATGAACACCCTGGCCTTGGTCGGCACCCGCGACGACCTCCGCGCCCGCATCGCCACCCTGCAACAAGCCGGCATCGACGAACTGCTCATCCAGCCGGTGATCGACCCACCCACTGAGATGGCCCAGCTAGCGAAACTCCTCACCTGAGCGGACCCGAATCCGTTCCGCTGAATGAGACAGAACGGTGGTGAGGTCTCGCTGATCAGCTCTGCTCGTCTATTCGTACATGGCTCTGCCCGCGAAGCCGCGCCGCCAGCGTCACGATGACCCTCGAACCGAAAACCGGACAAGCCATCGAGCACCTGGAGAAAGCCGTCGACGCGGCCCTGTGCCGCTGAACCTCACCTCCTGACCGGCAAGGGCGTGCACTCCCGCTTTGGGGGCGAGCGAGCCCCGAAGACCTGTAGATCAGCTACCTGGCAGGTCCGGAGCGTCGGGGCACAGATTGAGGATGGTCCCTACGTCATCGGGTGAGCTCCTCCGCGGATTCGGCTGTGTGGGCCTGCCTGTTCTTCATGGTCAGGGCCAGGAGGATTGCGCTGGCGGTGAACGCAGCTGCGACGGTAAAGGCCGTGGTGACTCCCTCGGTGAGGACCTGGTGGGCCGGTCCGCGTGAAGCGCGCGTGGCGGCGCCGAACACCGTGACGAGGATGGCCAGCCCCAGCGCACCGCCGATCTGCTGCATGACATTGAGCAGGCCCGAGGCGGCACCGGCATCCTCGGCTCGGATCCCGGAGGACAACACGGTGGTGGCTCCTACCAGCAAGATGCCCATGCCGAGGCCGGCGATCATCATGGGGCCGAGCAGCGCCGTGGCGTAGCCGGCCTGGGGCGTCAGCTGCGTCATCCACAGGAGGGCCAGGCTGATCGCCGCGGCGCCGACGGCAATCAGCGTCTTGGCGCCCAGGCGCGGCAGCAGCCGGGCCGCCATGCCGGAAGACGCCAGGATCGCGAGGGCCAGCGGCACGAAGGCGAATCCCGCCTGCAGAGGGCTGTACCCGCGGACCTGCTGCAGGAACTGGGTGAGAAAGAAGAACATGCCGTTGCCCGCGGCCAGGACAAACAGCAGTACAACGTAGCCGCCGGCGCGGTTGCGGTCAGCGAACAGCCGCAGCGGGACGATCGGCTGCCGGGCACGGGACTCGACGGCCACGAACAGGACCAGCAGGACGGCGGCCACGCCGAGTGCGCCGAGCGTGACCACGTCGCCAAAGCCCTGCTCAGCGGCGCGGATGAAGCCGTAGACGAGCGCGGTCATACCAAGCGTCGAGGTCAGCGAACCCGCCAGATCGAAGCGGCCCGGGTGGCGATCGGTCTCGGTGATGAACAGCGGGGCCAGGATCAGCAGGACGATGCCGATCGGCACGTTGATGAACAGCACCCACCGCCAGGAGATCCAGTCGGTGAGCATGCCACCGGCGATGAGGCCGATCGCGGCGCCGGAACCGGAGACTGCCGCGTAGGCCCCCAGCGCCCGCGCCCTGCGTGCAGGCTCCGGGAAGCCTACGGTGATGAGGGCGAGCACGGTCGGTGCGGCGATGGCGGCGCCGATCCCCTGACCGGCACGGGCCGCCAGCAGCATCCCAGCCGATGTGGCCAGCCCTCCGGCCAGTGAAGCGACGGTGAAGATGACCACCCCGCCGATGAGAGCCCGTCGTTGGCCGACGATGTCGCCCGCGCGACCGCCGAGCAGCAGCAGACCGCCGAAGGCCAGCATGTAGGCATTGAGCACCCAGGACAGGCCGGCGGCAGAGAAGCCGAGGTCGTGCTGGATGTCGGGGAGGGCGATGTTCACCACGTTGGTGTCCAGGATGAACATCGTCTGACAGATCAGCACGATGGCGAGCACCAGGCCGGGGTGGCGCTGCGGGCGGGAGGCGCCGGCGGGCCCGGATCTCGCTGTCGCCACGTGCGTTCTCTGTTCGGTCATGGCACTCCTCAGGATGGTACGCAACGAAACGAGGAAGTTCCTCGCTTTCGGTGAGCTAACATATGAGGAGGTTCCTCGTTTTAGCAAACGTGTGGAGGGTCCCGTGGCGGATCGATCAACGCAGACCCGGCCCGTAGGGCGCAAAGATGCGCGACGCAATTACGAGCGGCTCTTGACGACCGCCCGGACGGCTTTCGCCGAACACGGCGTTGGCGCCTCCTTGGCCGACATCGCGCGCACCGCCGGCGTCGGCAACGTGACCCTCTACCGGCACTTCCCGACCCGCCAGGCACTGCTGGAGGCATTGCTGGGCGAAAGCCTGCGCGGCCTGAAAGCCCGCTCAGATGAGCTGCTCGCCTCCCCGTCCCCGCACCAGGCCTTGGCCACCTGGCTGACGGCCGCGGTCGAGCACGCCATGACCTATCGCGGCCTGGTCGACGCCCTCGTCGAGAGCCTCGCCGACCCCACATCCGAACTCCACGCCACCTGCCAAGCCGTCAAGGCCGCTGGGGCGCAACTACTGGCCAGAGCCCAGCACACAGAGACGATCCGACCCGATATCGACGCCTCCGCCCTTTTCTCCCTGATCGCTTCAGTCGCCTGGGCGGCGGAGCGGACCCCCGCACACCGTGATCAGCTTCTAACCGTCATGCTCGACGGGCTCCACCTCCGGGTAGACGAGCCGGCCCAAAGCTGCCGGGCCAGTGGGGTGTGAACGGCGCGGGGAGCGAGCGGCGCTTATGCCCTGTTGCTGTCATCGCTTTTTCGCCTGTCACTGTGTGGTTCCGGGACATCCTTGACAGGTTGGTTCCTAGGGAGCTTTGACGGTTCGCGCACATGCTTGACGCTTCGTCCATCATGATCTTCGCGTGGCGACTGAGGCAGACGGGACGGATTCGACGCCGGCGGATGGCTGCCCCTGCGGCCAGCACAGCTTCGCCAGCTGGGGCTGACGCCCAAAGAGCCCGACGTCAAGTCATAGCGTCGCGGCGACGCGCTTCGGACATCGCCGCATGTGACTTAGCGCTCCAGCTGACGGGAATCGCCCGCTGAAGCGCAAAGCCATGAATTGATCGTTGCGAGGCATCGTTAGCCTGTAAATTCCGGCGATAAATGGCCGAGATTCTCTGGCGCTACGTGGCCAGACATGATCCCTTGACCGGCAAAGGCACGGCCCCGCCGTGTGGCGGGGCCGGAGGACCACGGCCGGGCCGGTTGGCCTTTGGGGTCTACAACCCACAGGTCCAGCTCGGTGTGGTCGGCCTGCCAGATCTGGTTCGGCTTGGACGCCTCCCTGCGATGCACCAGCTCATACACCTCCCGGTAGCGTTTGGTGCCCTCCACCCCGAGCGCGACGAGCGCCGGGTCGAGGTTGCGGACGATCTCGTGCACGGTGGAGTAGCCGGGGATCGGCCACCCCTGCGCGGTGGCGACGCTGGCGGCCTGCCGGTGGATCACCGCGATACTTCTGCGGGGCGGCCGCAGCGCCAGGCCCTCGATGAGTAGCCGCAACGGTTCGGGCATCTTCGTCCGGCCGCGGTCCGAGCGCGGACGGCGCACCAGAGCGGCCAGGCCGCCGGTTTGGTAGGCCGCGCGCCAGCGGCGCAGCGTCCGCTCGGGTACTCCGCAGGAGGAGGCGAGCTGGGAAAGGGGGACACCCTCTTCGAGATGGGGCCGCAGCAGCCGCCAGCGCTCGATCGCCGTCCGGCGTTGGGCGTCGCTGAAGCCCGTCAGCGGGGCGGGATCACCATCTGATGCGGCTGCTTTCATCACCCGTCCCCCTTCAGACCGGCCATGACACCACTGCGCTGGCCTCGTTCACTGGCCCCGCACCGAGTGTTCCCGCTCCGCTGGCGAAAGTCGCCGGCGGTAACGGAGTTATGCGCGGCCGCAGCCGTTTGGCGGGCTGGTTGGCGGAGGCGGTGGGCAGCGGGCTGGTGAGGTAGTTCTGGACGGCGGGGCGACGAGGGCGATGAGGGTGTCGAGGTCGCACTCGGTCGGCGATGGCGCCTTGCACAGGTAGCGACCCAGGACGATGTCGATGAGGTGGTTGAGTGCCAGGACCAGGCGCAGGTCGAGGTCATCGACAGGGCAGGTGGGTGGGTGCGGGCCTGCTCCAGCAGGGAGGTGGTGAGGAAGGGTCCATGTCAGGCAAGTAGACCCCAGCATGCCGCGCTCTCGTGCGGACGGGCCGCCCGTTGTGCGGTTCGGCCCGTGCGTCGCTTCGGTGGGTGGTGGATGCGGTTTGTGTGGCGCGTCAGTGGGTGGTGGCGGCTTCGACGCGCTCCTGTGTGAGGCTCTCCGTCGATGACTGGGCCCTGGTGCGGCTGAGCTCGGGCAGGAGAGACGCGATCCCGAGTGCGGCCAGCCCAACGCCCAGCCAGAGGGGGGCTCGCAGGTCGAAGCCGTCGATGACCAGCCCGCCGATCGAGGAGCCGATGATCACCCCGAGGGTTATGAAGGAGGCGTGGACGGTATTGACCAGCGGCCCCGGGTTGCCGACGCGCTGGATGCGTACAGCCATCGCCGGGTTCATGGTCACTCCGACCAGCCCGACGCCCAGCATGGCAATGACTGCGGGGACGCTGAGGTGAGCGAACAGCGCGAAACCGGCCAGGAAGATAGCGTTGAGGATCAGCCCGGACAGCAGGACGCTGATGGTGTGCTTGTCGGCCAGGCGTCCGACGATGTAGTTCCCGATCACGGTGGCTGCGCCGTACGCGACGAGCAGGAGGGGTACAGACCTCGAGGCGAACCCGGTGACCTGGGTGAGGATCGGGCTGAGATAGCTGAAGGCGGCAAAGGTCGCGCCGATGATGAGGGTGCTGGTCGACAGCGCCAACCACAGCCTGCCGTTCCTGAAGACCGCCATCTCCTGCCGGAAGTTGCCGTTGGCACCGTCAGTACGCCCGAGCCTGGGAACGCCCATCATCGTGGCAAGTGCGGCGATGACGGTCAGGGCACCGACGGCCCAGAAGGCGGCGCGCCAGCCGAGCTGCCCGCCGATCAGTGTGGACAGTGGCAGCCCGAGCAGGGTGCCGAGCATCAATCCGTTCAGGACGATGGCAAGAGCCCGGCCACGTACCTCTGGGCGGCTCAGCTGGACCGCCACCGAGATGGCGACTCCGAAGAACGCCTGGGAGGCGACGCCGGTGATGACGCGCGCGACCATCATGATCGGGTACGAGGGCGCAACCGCCGCGAGCACATTGCCCCCCAGGAAGATCGCGAAAAGCAGCATGAGTGCGGGTCTCGGGCGTATCCGTACCAGCGCGACGGACATCAGCGGCCCGCCCGCCGACATGGCCACCGCGAAGGCGGTGATCAGATAGCCGATTTGGGAGATGGTCACGCCGAGTCCGCCTGCCATCTCGGGCATCAAGCCTCCGACGGCGAACTCGCTGGTCACCATGGCGAAGATGCCTATGGCCAGGACGTAGACGGCTCTGGGCAACGGGACTCCTTTTTGCATCAATCGGTGTAGAATTCGGGCACGAAAAAGCAGAGGTCAAGCCAGGGCGTCCATGGCCGTGGCCGCGATGGCCGCGATGGTGGCGTCGTCGGCGCCACCCTGAGCGGCCACCCGGATCCCGGCGATCACGGCGTTGACGAACCTGGCGAGTTCGGCGGGATCGCGGGTGGAGCCGATGTCGCCCTCGCGCTGCCCGCCCCTGATGGCCGCACTCAGGCTGGCGACTCGGCGCTCAGTGTCGCGGGCGAGCATCAGGGCGATCTCCGGGTCGCGGCCGGCGAGCTCCATCGTGGTGTTGACGGTCAGGCAGCCGAGGCCGTGGCCGTCGCTCCGGTTCTCCGCCTCCGTCTGGAGGATCTTGGCGAACAACGCGCGGATCCGTTCGATCGCCGGCAGTTCGTGATTGTCAAGGATGCGTAGCTGGTCAGCGGTGGTGATGTCCATGTAGCGGGTCAACGCGCGTTTGAACAGCTCGCGCTTGTTGGTGAAGGCGTTGTACACGCTGCTGCGGTCGAGACCGAGCACCTCGCACAGGTCCCTGGTCGAGGTCGACTCATAGCCGTTCGCCCAGAACGTGCGCATCGCAGTGTCCAGGACCCGGTCCTCATCGAATGATCTCGGCCTCGCCATATGAGCACGCTACCTGTTTTGCATCAGTCGGTGCAATACGAGATCGTTCATCGAGCGGGGAGGTGGCCGGAGTACGCCAGGAGCACGCCAAGGCCGGAAGCATGTACCAGATAATGATCCATTATCACGTACATGAGCGATCAGAGCCGTCCGCCAACCAGGCGATCCACTCGCGCGGCCGCTGCGCGACTCTGGCACGTTATCCGGTACGTCGCGCCGGACGTCGCCCGGCGGGCGGCATGAGCGCCGCCTCGAAGGTCACCGCCCTGCACGGTGGAGGCGTCAGCCTCGCCGCGGCCGCCGACGCCTTCCTGACCACCTCGCGCACCGCCAACCCTGTGGGGCCGATGCGCGCCGGCGACCTGGAACCGCAACCGCGCCGCCGTCACCGCCTGGCTGTCCTGGTGCCAGAGCAAGAAGCACTGGGCCGCGCCGTCGGTCCCGGCCGAGGCCGAACGCCGCAAGGAGAGCGCCGACGAGACCCGCGCAGTGGCCAAGACCACGATCCACCGGCTGCTGTCACGCCGCGACATCCCGCTGCGTGAGCGGGCGCTGTGGCGAATGCTCTACGAAACGGCCCCGGTCTCCTATCTCTGACCCACGATGCAAAGTGGCCACCGGCCCTCCTTCCCGCCCCGTTGCTTCGTGCCCGGCCTGTTCGTTAGGCCGAACGAGTAGTCGACAGAGGGGCGGGGCCGTTCATGCGCAGGGAGTGGTCGCCCGAGGATGTGGTGGCGTGTTGGACGCCGGTGGGCAGTGACTGGAACCTGGTCGCGAACAAGTCCGGCCCGACGCGGCTCGGGTTCGTGCTGATGCTGAAGTTCTTCGAGCTGGAGGGCCGGTTCCCCGAGTTCCTGGAGGAGTTCCCGCAGGCCGCGGTCGACTACGTGGCCGACGTGGTCAAGGTGCCGGCGGAGGAGTTGGCGAAGTACGACCTGTCGTCCCGCTCGGCGAAGGGCCACCGTACGCAGATCCGCGAGGCCCTGGGGTTCCGCCCGGCGACCCGGGCCGATGAGGAGCGGCTGACCGGCTGGCTCGCCGATGAGGTCTGCCGGGTGGAGCTGGTGGAAGACCGGTTGCGCGAGGCCCTGCTCGTGCAGTGCCGCAGTGACCGCATCGAGCCCCCGGGCCGTATCGAGCGGATCGTGGCCGCCGCGCGGGCACGTGCGGACCGGGTCTTCTGCATGCAGACCGTCGCGCGCCTGGGGGAGGTATGCGCCCGGCGCCTGCTGGAGCTGGTGGCGGAGGGCAACGAGGACGGGACCGCGCTACTGGCCTCGCTGAAGCGGGACCCCGGTGCGGTGGGTCTGGACTCGCTGCTGACGGAGATCACCAAGCTGACCGCCGTACGGCGATTTGGGTTGCCGGAGGGCCTGTTCGCGGACTGTTCGGAGAAGCTGGTGGCCGCGTGGCGGGCACGGGCGATCAAGATGTACCCCTCGGACTTGCGGGATGCCGGCGAGGACGTATGGATCACGCTGCTGGCCGCGCTGTGCGCGTCCCGTCAGGCGGAGATCACCGATGCCCTGGTGGAACTGCTTGTTGCCCTCGTCCACAAGATCAACGCTCGTGCCGAGCGGCGGGTGGAACGGCAGCTGACGGCGGAGCTGAAGAAGGTGAGGGGTAAGGAGGGCATCCTCTTCCGCCTCGCGGATGCCGCGGTGGGACGGCCGGAGCGGACCGTACGCGCGGTGCTGTACCCGGTGGTGGGTGAGAAGACGCTGCGCGACCTGGTCGCGGAGGCGAAGGCGAACGAGAAGGCGTTCAAGGCCAAGGTCCGCACCACACTGCGCTCGTCGTACAGTTCGTATTACCGGCAGATGCTGCCGCCGCTGCTGAACACGCTGGGCTTCAAGTGCAACAACACCGCCTACCGGCCGGTGATGGACGCGCTCGCGCTGCTGGCGAAGTACGCCGACGTCGACGGCAAGGCCCGTTTCTACGACGCCGGCGACGCGGTGCCGATGGACGGCGTCGTACGCAAGGACTGGCGCGAGGCGGTTGTCGACGACAAGGGCCGTATCGAGCGCATCCCGTACGAGCTGTGCGTGTTGGTGGCGCTGCGGGACGCGATCCGGCGCCGGGAGATCTACGTCGAGGGCGGGAGGCGGTGGGGCGATCCGGAGGACGACCTGCCCGGTGACTTCGAGTCGGCCCGCACCGTGCACTACGCCGCGATCCGCCAGCCCGAGGACCCCAAGAAGTTCGTCACGGGCCTGAAGCGCCGGATGACGGACGGCCTAAATCGGCTGTCGGCGGCGCTCGCGGACGGCTCGGCGGGCGGAGTGAAGGTCACTACCCGCAAGGGCGAGTCGTGGATCACCGTGCCGAAGCTGGAGCCGCTGGACGAGCCCACCGGCCTCCAGGCCCTCAAGGACGAGGTCGTACGACGGTGGGGCGTGCTCGACCTGCTGGACGTGCTGAAGAACGCCGACTTCCTCACCGGCTTCACCGACGAGTTCTCTTCGGTCGCCGCGTACGAGCGCATTGACCGCGCCACCCTCCAGCGGCGCCTGCTGCTAGCTCTGTTCGCCCTGGGCACGAACATGGGAATCCGGGCAATCGTGGCGACCGGCGAGCACGGCGAGACCGAGGCCGCCCTGCGGCACGTCCGCCGGCACTTCATCACCGTCGACAACCTCCGCTCGGCCGTCACCCGGCTGGTGAACGGCACCTTCGCCGCCAGGGATGCCGCCTGGTGGGGACAAGGCACCTCGTGCGCGTCGGACTCGAAGAAGTTCGGGTCCTGGTCCTCGAACTTCATGACCGAGTACCACGCCCGCTACGGCGGCAACGGCGTGATGATCTACTGGCACGTCGAGAAGAAGAATGGTCTGCATCTACTCCCAGCTGAAGTCCTGTTCGTCGTCCGAGGTCGCAGCGATGATCGAGGGCCTGCTGCGACACTGCACGGACGCCGAGATCGAGTCCAACTACGTCGACACCCACGGCGCGAGCGTCGTCGGATTCGCCTTCACCGAGCTGCTCAACTTCCGCCTGCTGCCGCGGCTGAAGAACATCGGCAGCATCCGCCTGTACCGTCCGGACGACGCCCCGCCCGGCTGGCCGGCGCTCGGCGGCTCGCTGACCCGGCCGATCCGCTGGGACCTGATCGAGCAGCAGTACGACCAGATGGTCAAGTACGCCACCGCCCTTCGGCTGGGGACGGCTGAGGCCGAGCAGGTGCTGCGGCGCTTCACCCGCGGCGGCCCCAAACACCCCACCTACCAGGCCCTCGAAGAGCTAGGCCGCGCCGTGCGCACGATCTTCGCGTGCGACTACCTCGCCAGCCCCGACCTGCGCCGCGAGATCCACGGCGGCCTCCAGGTCGTGGAGAACTGGAACAGCGCGAACACTGTGCTGCACTACGGCAAGGACGGCGCCCTGACCGGCCCGGACAAGGAGCACGCCGAGACGTCGATGCTCGCGCTGCACCTGCTCCAGTCCGCGCTCGTGCACGTCAACACGCTGCTGCTCCAGCAGGTCCTGGCGGAGCCGAAGTGGGCCAAGAAGCTCACCGCCGAGGACCGGCGCGGCCTGACCGCGCTGTTCTGGTCCAACGTCAACCCGTACGGCACCTTTCGCCTCGACATGGACAAGCGGCTCGACCTGTTGCCCTTGGCCATGCCCGGACCCCGCCGAGCGGCCGACACCCCGACACGGTCGTTGCGCTCAACACCGTGAGGCGGCCTCGGCACGCCTATCGACCGCCTGCGCGCACTGCACCGAAAAAGCATCCCGGCCCCATCGGCATCCCGGTCGTCACCGGCAACCCGCCCGCCGTCAACTCCTGGCCGCACTCTGCTTGCGCCCGGCGGAGCATCGAACGGCCGCGCGGACTCCTAGGTCGGCCGCGACTTGGCGAATGGACTCAGGAGGTGCCGACGAGCACGGCGGTCGCGGCCAGGGTGGTGTAGTTCATCGTGAAGCGTCCGCCCAGGGAGTCGATGGCGTTCCCGACCGCGTCCAGTATTTCGGCCAGTTGATCGGGACGGAGTTGGGTGAGGCCGCCGGTGGTGGGTAGCAGGTCCAGCCATTGGTCGCGCGTGTAGGACTGCTCCCAGTCGAATCGCCACTGTTCGGGATCGTTGAACTGTTCGGTCTCCCGGATCTTGTCGGCGAACTTCGCGTATCCCGCCTGGTAGAGGTCGAGCGGGCGTCGGGCCGGTTGACTGCTAAGCGGGGAGTCGGGCGCCAACCGCCGGAAGGCAGCGGCGAACGGTTCGGCCACCTCGGCAGGCGGCTCGTACACGTGCCCGAAGATCGCCAGCCGTCCCCCTGGACGCAGCACACGTGCGACCTTCACGGTGCCGGCGACCGGGTCCACCCAGTGCCACGACTGGGCGGCGATAACCGTGTCGAACGTCCGGCCGGCTGGCTGCCAGGCTTCGAAGGCCGCCACCTCGACCTCCAGGCCACGGGCTCGCGCGAAGTCGGCCATCCGCGCATCGGGCTCGACGCCGAGCACGGCGCACCCGACGGCTTGGAACTGTCGGGCTGCGATGCCGGTGCCGCAGCCGATGTCGAGCACGTCAGGCCCGGGGCTGCCTGCGACGATCCGCGCCACTAGCGCATCGGGGTAGCCAGGCCGGGCTTGGTCGTAGCGCTGAGCATCCATGCCGAACGACTCGGCCGTCCGCCGGGCCTTATACGGCTCCGCTGGGGATGGTTCTGGTTGTTCTCGCGGTAAGGTGGGCATGCGCCCACCTTAGTGGGCGCATGCCCACTAAGGCAACGGATGCCATCGGGCTGACCGCACGAGAGGATCTGCGAGTGCCAACTGGGGTACACCTCCGCGACGCGCGGCAGCAACTGTTCGACGCTGCCGAACGTGTGCTTCTGCGGGACGGGCCGAACGGGCTGACCAGCCGGGCCGTCACCGACGAGGCAGGCTGCGCCAAAGGCGTCTTGCATCGGCACTTCACCGACTTCGACGCCTTCCTCACCGACCTCGTGCTCGACCGGGCCGCGCAGCTTGAGACGCAGGCGAGGGCGCTGCGCGAGTCCGCTGGAACTGGCACGGTGGCCGACAACCTCACCAGCGCACTGACCACCCTGTTCGGACCGATTCCGGTGGCAATCATCCCGCTCATCACCTTCCGGGACGAGCTGCGCACACGGCTGCGGCAAGCCAGACCAGGAGGGGGCATCGCGATCCTCGCCCAGGCCACGACCGCGATCTCCGCTTATCTCGCCGACGAGCGTGAACTGGGCCGCATCGCGGCCGACGCCGATATCGACTCACTCACCCTCTCCCTGGTCGGCGGTGGGCATCTCCTGTTCGCAGACCGCGACCCCGGCCCACCTACCACGTCAGTCGTCAACAAGCTCGTGACAGCGGTCATCGCCGACGCCGTGCAACGACGACCGGCCTAGAGAACCCTCAGTGTCGGCAAACGATCGTCTGCCGACACTTCCGTCTGTGATCGTGAACCCGCAGGTGGGCACTGTCGGCAACTCGCGTCGGACATCAACGTCGGAGAACGGCCCTTCGGGTAGTTTCCGACAATGCTCATCGGCTACTGCCGCACCTCGACGGCCGACCAGAACCCCGATCATCAGATGGACGCGCTTCTCCGCCACGGCGTGGACCGCGACAACATCCATGTCGACGTCGCCAGCGGCGCGAAGGCGTCCCGCCCGAAGCTCGACCTCGTCATGCAGTTGCTGCGCGAGGGTGACACCTTGAAGGTCACCCGGCTCGACCGGCTCTCCCGCTCCGTGCTGCACCTGGTGACGCTCGGTGCCGAGCTGCGCGAGCGCGGTATCGGACTGCACGTCATCGAGTAGGGCATCGACACCGCCACCATGGAAGGGCGGGCGATGCTCGCAAGTCGGCTTTCCCGGAGAATGCCGTGAGTTTGGCGATGCCCTAGCCAGCTTCGTCCAGCCCCGCAAGCTGCGGCCGATCAGGTTCTGCGCGAGATGACCATGATGTATTCGCAGGGAGCGTTCGTTCGGTTGGCGAAGCCGTGGTCCGCGTCGGCCTGGAAGAACAGGGAGTCGCCTGTGTTCAGGGTCTCGCTGATCCCGCCGATCGCGACGGTGAGGGTGCCTTCGAGCACCACGAGTTGCTTCTCCGTACCCGGCGGATACGCGGGCAGCAGTCCGGTAGAGACCTGCGCGGGGAGGTAGTGGACGACCATCTCGGCTCCTCCCGCGCCCGGGGCCGCTGACACCATGTGCCGCTCGAAGCCGGTTTCCGGGTCACGGAAAACGGGGCGATCGTTCTTGCGCATGACAATGGCCACACCAGATGCGGCAGCAGCCGGCGCACCGATCAGGTCCGAGAGCGACGCGTCGAGCGCGTGGGCGATCCTGGACGCGACGCCGATCGTCGGGCTCTTCTCACCGCGTTCGACCTTGGACAGCATCGCCCGGCTGACCGACGACTGTGTGGACAGCTGCTCCAGCGTCAGGCCCGCCTCCTCGCGGCGTCGCCGCACGTTACCGCCGAACGCGCCGGCCAGGTCGTCACCGTGCTGTGGTCCGGCCGCGTTTCCGTCTTGCTCGAGCACCGTGCTCCTCGATCGATGGGTACTTCGCTGCCCACAGTGTAGGGTTTCTTCTAAAGAAGATATGCTCTTCTATCGAAGACACAAGATGTGTGCCCAACACGACGGAGGTTCCATGCGTTTGATCTCGAGTGGCCAGCACCATGCCACGTTCGAATTCGGCGATCTGCAGGTGATCTCGTTGCGAGACGGGTACATCGACATGCCGCCGACACGGCTCCGCGACGAGGATGGGCGCACGCTCGATGAGCTGCCGGCCGCCGTCCCGCTGGCCGGCGACAACTTGCGGCTGTCGGTCAACGCCTTCTTCGTCACCGACGGCACGCGGTCGGTTCTCATCGACACCGGCGCGTCCAACGCCTGGCACGACCCCACCATGGGATTGATCTACGACGCGCTCGACGAAGCGGGAATCGACCGCGCGCATGTCACCGATGTGGCCATCACCCACAAGCACGAAGACCACGTGAGCGGCCTGATCGCGCCGGACGGTTCAGAGGCGTTCGCCAAACTCGAGCGCGTGTGGATCGGCGCGGGCGACACCTCGGTGTTCACGGGGCGGCTCGAGCCGATCCGCGACCGGGTCGTACCCGTGTCGGAGAAGGTCGCGATCAACGACTGGATCACCGCGATCCCGACACCGGGCCACACACCCGGTCACACGGTCTACGACGTCAGGAGCGGCACCGGCCACCTTCTCGCCTGGGGCGACACCGTTCACGTTCCCACGCTCCAATTCGATCAGCCGAAGGTGTCCTGGGAGCTTGACGGCAACCAGTCCCAGGCCCGCGCCGCGCGAGCGGCCCTCCTCGAACAACTGACCCGACCACACCACTTCGTAGCCGGCGCCCACCTCGACTCACCCGGCATCGCCCGCGTAACCCCCTCCGGCGACGGTTATGCGCTGGAGTACCTCGCACCACCGATCGGCTGATCGAGCCTGTCGGCTCCGGGCCGCGCTCGCGATGGCGGCCAAGGAGGGCAAGCTCGTCTGGCCCGGCTGACCGCCCACGAACTCGACTACCTGGACGGGGGTTGAGGAACATCGGAACGAAAACCGGCGCCAAGCCTTGATCGGCCCTGGTGGGCGGTCGGTGACGCCGGCGGCGTCGGGGGATGCTGAAGCCTTGCCGCAGATAGCGCCCTATTATCTGGGGCATCGTTGATCGCGACCTGCGGCGACGGTTCCGGGCCGCTACGCGAAGCGGCCCTGTTATCTGTGGCGAGGGGGAAGCGGTGGCCACCGTCGCGCAGCTGCCCGCCGGGAAGGCGCTCACCATCCGTGGCGCCGCGGACGCCTTCCTCGACGCGCTCGGCAACCCGAACACGGTGCGGAACTACGCGATCGGGGTCGGCAAGACCGCCGAACGGGTCGGTGAGGGCCGGCCGCTCGGGCAGGTCGCGGACGACGAGATCGGCGAGGCCCTCGAAGCGCTGTGGGGCTCGACGGCGGTGAACACCTGGAAACGCCCGCCGGGCGGCGGTGCTGTCCTGGCTCGCCTGGTGCGCCGAGCGCGGCTTCGACGGCCCGGAGGTGCCGGCCTGGGCCAAGCGCTTGACCCCGCCGGACTCCGAGACGCCGGCGCGTTCGAAGATGGCGATCGACCGACTGATCGCCCGCCGCGAGGTGCACCTGCGGGAGAAGTGCTTCTACCGGATGCTGTACGAGACCGTGGCGCGGGCAGGGGAGATCCTGCCGCTGAACATCGAGGACGTGGACTTCGCCGGCCGCCGCGCTCTGGTGAAGGCCACAGGCACGCAGTCCAAGGCCCGCCGCAGCCAGGCCCGCGAGGATTTCGTGCTGGAGCCTGTGTACTGGGACGCCGGCACCGCCCGGCTGCTGCCGCGGCTGCTGAAGAACCGCACCCGCGGCCCGGTGTTCGTCACTCACCGCCGCCCTGGGCCGGGCAAGGTGGTCTCGTCGCGGGACGTGTGCCCGGATTCCGGGCTGGCCCGGCTGTCGTACGGCCAGGCCCGCGCCCTGCTGGACGAGCACACCGCGCTGCACGGGGCGGGCACAGGCTGGGATCTGCACGAGTTCCGGCACTCCGGGCTGACCCACCTCGGAGAGCAGGGGGCGAGCCTGCTGATGTTGATGGCCAAGTCGCGGCACAAGAAGGCGGAGAACGTCCGCCGCTACTTCAAGCCGTCGCCGGACGCCATCGCCGAACTCACCAGCCTGCTCGCACCCGGCGACACACGCCGAGGCGGCGGCACGTGACCGAGTCGGCCAACCCGTCGACCCTGATCATCCCGACCGACCCGAAACCACCGAGCCCTGGAGTTGACATGGCTGACATGATCGTGCCCGACCCCGTCACGCGGGACATTCTCGCGACCTTCGAAAACGTGCGCTACCAGCTGTTCGGCCGCCTGGAGGGCCTGACCGACGCCGAGTACCACTGGGAGCCGGTCGGCGACTGCATCGGCATCCGCCCCGGCGACGACGGCGTCTTCCGCGTCGCCACGCTCTTTCCGGAATCGAGTCCGGAGGCGCCGGACCCCGTCACGACGATCGCCTGGCGCATCTGGCACATCGGCAACCTCTGCCTGCGAGGCTACGTGATCTACCTCTTCGACGACGTTCCCGACTACGGCGACCGCGATGTGTGGCCGGGCACCGCCAAAGAGGGCATCCAGGCGCTCGCCGAGGACTGGGAGCACTTCATCTCCCGGATCGCAGCCCTCGGCGACAAGCGCCTGTTGGCGCCGATAGGCATGGGCCCCGGCGGTTGGGCCGATGAGACCTATCTGAAGCTCGCGCTGCACGCTCTGAAAGAGGTCACACATCACGGCGGCGAGATCGGCCTGCTGCGCGACCTGTACCTGCGCGAAGGCGTCTGATTTCGGCGGTGGGCGACCTTGTCGATCTCTCCGATCAGAAGGGCTGGCGCATCCAGGACGCCGCCTACGGGAGCCTGTCCCGGTTCGCCCGCGGGAAGATCGGCCTGGAAAAGATCAAGCGGCACTGGAGCGACATCCCTGCGTGTCGTGGTGTCGATCTACACCGGTGAGATCCGCGCCTACGGCGTGATGCGCATGATCCAGCGGGACGGCAACCCGACCCCGCGTGGGGAGGCCATCGCCCACTATGAGCGAACTCGGCCAGGTAGCCGAGGTACGAGACGTCGTCAGATGGTGGCGGGTGCCCCGCTCGGGGTTGACGAGGATGATGTAGAGGACTGGCCTGTAGTCCGGTCGGGTAGCCGAGATCGGTGGGTCAGCTGGTTTCGCCGGCTTCGAGCAGGATCTTCAGCAGGTCCTGTGGGGCGTCGCGCATGAGGTTGTGCCCGCTGTCGAGCGCGTGGGTGGTCCACGCGGGGTCCTGGCGTAGCCGCTGGTAGGTGGTGGTGAACGGTGATGGGGTCGGCCATCCTGCCGCATACACGTAGACGTCGCGGCGGCTGTGGGTGGGGCTGCTGGTGACGCGCAGTGGCTGGAGCAGGGAGGCAAGGGGGTGGGGTGTGGCTCGCGGGTCGAAGAACGGCATCGGACGGACCGCGTTGCCGGTCTCGGTGACCTCCAGGTACCACTGCCGTTCGTTGTCGGAGACCAGGTTCCACATGGATTCGCCGTCGCCTGGTACGACGGCGTCCAGGTAGACCAGTGATCTGACGCGCTCGGGCATGCGGTCGGCGACTCCGGTGATCACCATTCCGCCGTAGCTGTGGCCGACCAGCACCGCGTCCAGGAGTTGCTCGGCCGCCAGCACGCCGGTCACGTCCTGGATGTGGGTGTCCAGGTTCACGCCGCCGTGCAGGAGATGGCTGCGCTCGGACAGCCCGCTCAAGGTCAGGGGGTATGCGCGGTGCCCGCGGGAGCGCAACTGTTCGGTGAGCTCGTGGAAGCACCAGCCGCCGTGGCACATGCCGGGAATCAGCACGAAGGTGGTCACTGTCGTTCTCCTTGTCTGGTGGCCGGCGAAGGCCGGCGTGCGGGTGATCTCAGGTGCCGGTTTGGTGCGTTGCGGTGGTGGCCGTGGCGGGCGGCGCGGGCGACCGGTGGTGGCCTACGGTGGCGGCGATCGCTGCCGCGGCGGCGCACAGGATCGCGGTCCAGGCCAGCGTGGCGTTGGTCGAGGTGTGATCGGCCAGGATGCCGGCGATCCACGGACCGGCGGTCTGGCCCACCGCGAACACGGTGGTGAAGGCCGCCAGCGTGGCCGTCCAGTCGGCGGGTGGGGTTTCCGCCTTGACCAGCGCGGTGACGGCGGCGGGCACACTCATGAACGTCGCGCCATAGACGAGCGCGGACGGGAGAACGAGGGGCGGGGCAGGGGATGCCAGGGCGAGTGCCGCTCCGCCGGCGAGCAGGACCAACAGCGCGGCGAGCGCGCTGCCGCCGCGCCAGTGGGTGATGGGACGGCTCCACAGCGCCGGTGCCGCCACGACCGCCGTCCCCAGGGCCGTCCAGATGAGTGTCACCTGTGTGAGGGGGGCCTGGCGCTCGGCGAGGTAGGCGGACAGGAAAGTGATGTAGGTGATGTATCCGGTTGCGAACAGTAGGTAGGCCAGGAGCATGCGCCGCAGAGGGCGCAGTCGCGCTCGTCCGGCGGTGACGGCCCTCTCCTCCCCCCCAGGGCTCGCGGCCGTCCAGCTCACCAGGGTCGCCAGGCCGGCGGCGAGCCCCATGCCGACCCAGGCGATGCGCCAGTGGGTGCCCAGTGCCGGAATGGTCGCGCCGCTGAGAATGATGCCCAGCCCGGTGCCGGCGAAGTAGACGACGATGGGGGCACCGGAGGAGGCGCGAGTGGCGATCCGCGATGCGATCACACCGCCGGTGATGAACACCACCGCCCCCGTCACGCCCGCCGCGGCCCTGGCGGCCAGCAGCGCCGGATAGTGGCCGCTGACCGCGGTGACCACCAGCGCCACCGCGGTCAGCACCATGCTCCAGCGGAAAGCGGCCGCGCTGCCCATCCGCCGGACCAGGGCGGCGGTCACCAGCGCGCCGAACAGGTAGCCGAGCCCGTTGGCGGCGCTCATCACGCCGGCCTGGGTCAGACTCCAGCGAAGATCATCGCGCATGGCCGGCAGGAGCAAACCATAGGCGAAGCGGGCCAGGCCGAGAGCCGAGGCGGTACCCGCGGCCAGCCGCACCGCCTGCCACACCGGCGGCCTCACCGTCCCCACACCGACCCGGCCGCCAGGACCCGGCGATCGGGGGCCCTGCGCGGGGCGGCCCCACTGCGACGATCGCGCCGACGAACAATGATCATGTTGACACCACCCAAGAGATCGAACCGATCGGTTCGGCCTGTGGAGCCTAGCAGTAATCGAACCGAGCGGTACCATCTGTGTGTGCCAGTGACCAAGGGAACGACGATCGACCCGGTGCGCACCCGCGCCGCCATCCTCCAGGCGGCCACCCCGCTGCTGTACCAGCGCGGACTCGACGGCATCGGCGTCGCCGAGCTGTGCGCGCGCATCGGGGTGTCCAAGGAAACGCTCTACCGGCACTTCGGCACCAAGGACGGCCTCGTCGCGGCCATGCTGGAGAAACGCAGCCAGCGCGTGTCCGACTGGCTCGCCGCGGCCGTCGCGGCGGCCGGAGACAACCCCGCCGACCAGCTGGCTGCGATCTTCGACGCCCTGCAACAGTGGCATGACGAACCGACTTTCCGCGGCTGCGCCGTGGTGAACGCGGCCACCCAACACCACGACCAAACCGTGCGCGCCATCACCGCACGGCACCTGGACCGCTACCTCGACCTTCTCTCCGACATCGCCACCCGCGCCGGAGCCGCCGCCCCCGCCTCCCTCGCCCGCCAACTGCTCATCCTGGTCGAGGGCGCCACCGTCGTCGCCGCACACCACCGCACGGCCGGAACCGCCGACCAGGCCCGCGACGCCGCCCTCACCCTGCTCGCGACCGCCACCGCCGCCCCGCACGACTCCTGACGCCGCAAAGCCGCTCCACCGCCACGACCAGATCCTGACCCGCCTGATCGCCATCGTCACCGGTCGCTCCGGCGCGTACGGCGCACGCGGACCAGCCTGGCCGCGACCACGGGACGTCTGCTGGCCAGGTGCGCCAGCAGACCCCGCGCAGGAGCGCGGCGGGAGACGCCCTTGAGCAGGCGGTGCGTGACGGTCACCTGATGCACCGCCTCCTGCCAGCGGTAGAACGAGGTCACCGCGGCCAGCCGGGCCTCCAACGTGCTGACCGACAGCCCACCACCCGCCCCGGCTGCGACCATGGGCACGGCGGGCACAGTCTCACGGTGCCGGCCGTCGTGAAGCCAGCGCACGAAGGCTGCCATCGCCGGAACGCCAAGCCGATCCCAGCCCTCGGCTTCGTCGCGGTGCTGCAGGAACGTCCACCACTGCGACAGCGCGGTCGCGAAGCTGCGCACCGTGTTGGGCGACCAGCTCAGGCGATGGGCCTCCAGCCATTCCTCGACTGGCCCCACCGTGGCGAAGGTGGAATCGATCACCGTCCACGTTCGCGCGCCGCCAGGTGGTCGTACGGCGATGCAGTAGGCCATAGCCGTTGTTCCTCACGGTGCTGAAGAACCGACGACAAGCCTGACGTGCCCGCGGAGCGCAGGTCCGCGGGCGCCCTCGCGGGTCACCGGGCCGGCGAGGAGTCGCCGGTCAGCTCGCGGACGATGCTCATGTCGTCGAACGGCGCCTTGCGCTCGCCGATGATCTGGTACGGCTCGGCGCCCTTGCCCGCCAACAGCACGATGTCGCCGGGCTGGGCCTCCAGCAGGGCCCGGGCGACGGCCTCGCGCCGATCGGTGATCCGCACGGCCGAGGCATCGGTGGCCGCCACGCCGGGCATGATCTGGTCGATGATCGCTCCGGGGTCCTCGGTGCGCGGGTTGTCGCTGGTGACGATGACGATGTCGGACAGTTTGCCGGCGATCTCGCCCATCGGGGCGCGCTTGCTGGGATCCCGGTCGCCGCCGCAGCCGAACACCGTAATCACCCGACCGCCGGCGAAGCCTCGGATCGTGGTCAGCACCTCCTCCAGCGAGTCGCTGCTGTGGGCGTAGTCCACCACCACCGATACCCCATCCGGCGTCTGGTAGGTCTCGAACCGGCCCGGGATCGGCGGCAGCTCCGCCAGGGCGGCGACGAGGGCGTCCATGTCGTGGCGGAGCAGGTGGCAGACGGCGAGCATGGCCAGAGCGTTGGAGACGGCGAACCGGCCGGGCAGCGGCACCCGCGCCGGGCGCATCCGGCCGGCGTGGTGCAGCACGAACCGGGTGCCGGTCGCCTCGATGAGCAGGTCGGTCGCGCGGAAGTCCGCAGACGCGTCCTCCAGTCCATACGTCGTCGTGGCGCCCGGCATGAGGGCGGCGATGTCGGCGCTGACCGGGTCGTCGGCGTTGACCACCGCCCGCCGACACAGCCCCCGAAACAGCAGGAGTTTCGCCTCCTTGTACGCCTGCATGCTGCCGTGATTGTCCAGGTGATCCGGGGTCAAGTTGGTGAAAACGCCCACGTCGATGTCGGTGTGATCGACCCTATGCAGCTCCAGCGCCATTGAGGACGCCTCCATCACCACCGTGCCGGTACCTCGATCCCGCATGGTGCGCAGGAGCTGTTGCAGGTCCACCGCCTCCGGCGTGGTCGGCGTGGTCCGGTCCATTGCGATCGTCTCTGTGGCGATCCGGTACCCATCGGTGCCGATCACCCCCACCCGCGCGAGGCTGGCGATCCGCAGCACCGCCTCCACCATGTACGAGATGGAGGTCTTGCCGTTGGTGCCGGTGACGGCCACCACGTCCATCTCCCGGCTGGGCTCGCCGAAGTAGCGGGCGGCGACCCGCGGTACGGCGGCGCGGGTGTCGGCCACCCGCACCACACACACCGGCTCGGGCAGGGCCTCGATCGGCTGGTCCACGAGCACCGCGACCGCGCCCCGACGCACCGCGTCGGCCACATGCTGATGCCCATCAGCCTGGCGGCCTCGCATCGCCACGTACATCGACCCGGCGGTCATCCGCCGCGAGTCGTAGGCGATGCCGGCTCGCACGTCGGTCTTGTCCGGCTCACCCTGCACGACCTCATGGGGGTAGCCGGCGAGTAGGTCACTCAGTTTCATCAGCTCTCCTTCGTGAGCCAGCCTGCCGGGCAGGCCGGCCGGCGTCCGAGCAACGCGCCGAAGCGGGGCCGGCCCCGGAAGGGTGTGGAGCGTGGGCGGCCACCGGAGCCGCTGGCGCCCTACACCCAGTTCCTCGAGGGCGGCACATGCTATCGGGCGTCGAGGCAGTACCGCGTCCAGGCGCAGTCCGCCTCAGCCGCCAGCGCCCGGAACCTGCGCGCCTCGGGCGTCCGAACGTCGCCTTGTAGACGCGGAACAGCGTCCACATAGCGGCCAGCCCCCGCACCGCGGCGGCCGTCCAGCTCACCCGCGCGCAGACCGAATGGGAGAACGCCGCACGCGAGCACGCGACGGCGCGCCAGCAGGTGGAGAGCCTGCATGATGAACGGGCGGACTTGGCGCGGCTGCGGGCCGCGGAGGCGGGCCTGACCGCGCGGCCGCCCGAGCAGGACAGCACCAAGAAATCCCTGCTCGCCGCGAGCTCCGGCCAGCCCTGCCGATCATCGTCGTGGCACGGCGTTCGCCTTTCACCAAGCGGCTCGGAGAGCGGGTCGAATGCTGGACATGTCCAGGCATCTGCGTGGTGCTCGCAGTAAGTCCTGAGCCGTCCAGATGCGGAGTGCTTTCGAGCCGAGGTCGCTCGTGTCGCCTCACGACGTCTCGCTTCCAGCCGCTTCCAAACGTTCCAAGTGGAACCCAAGCGCTCCCCGCCACCATCCGTTCCCGTCATCTGATGTGAAAGGACGAGACATGCGCTTGTGGAGCGTTCTCTTTGCGGCGATCGTGCTGATGCTGGCCGGTACGGTCCCAGCCCTGGCCGCCGACGGAGTGGAGGTCTCGGTGACGCCGACGGGCGTCGCGCCTCCCTCCTACACCGGAATCTGCGCGCCGTCCATGCAGTTCACCGCCACCGTGCAGGTCACCGCCAACGGTCCTGGCACCGTCTCCTACCGCTGGTCGCACTGGCAATGGGGGCGGAGGCCTGAATCGGTCACCTTCACCGAGGCGGGCACCAAGACGGTGACCGAAGTCATGTCCCACTACGCGGGCAGCAGCGGCTCGCAGAGCCGGACCATCACCGTGACGGGCGCCAACCAGGCGCAGGCGACCGTCACCTACCAGCTGTCGTGCACGGACGCCGTCCCGCAGACTGCCCAGATCCAGCCCGCGAACGACTACATCGGCCGCTGCGGCGCCGACGTGGTTCACACGATCAACGCGCGGATCGACTCCCCGGCCGCCCAGGCCGTCCGCTACCGCTGGGTCGATGGCTTCGGCCAGCCGCTTCCCGGCCTGGACGGCGATCGGGAGGTGGTGTTCACCGAGCCCGGCAGCAAGATCGTCAGCGCGCCGTTCCAGCGGGTCACCCTGCCCGACGCCCCGTACGGCGGCGCCGCATACATCCGGACCACCAGCCCGTCACAGGTGGAGAGCGGCCAGCTGTACTACCGGACGACCTGCGTGAGCGCGGAATTCACCAAGCTGACCTGGCTGTCAGGCAACTGCCGCACCGGCGCGCCCTTCAGGTACTCATTCACGGGTTCCATCGAGAGCAACGGGCTGGGTGAGATCTCCTACGCGTGGTCCCGTCAGGTGCCCGACGAGGGCGACGAATGGATCCGCGACCCCTGGCAGACCCTCACCTTCACCACCTCCAACTCGCCCGGCCGTCAAACCGTCAGCAAGACCTGGACCGCGCCGATGGGGCAGAGCGGCCTGTGGCGTCTGGAGATCGCAGGCACCGATGGCATCGTCGCCTCCGAGAGCCGCCCGTACATCAACCGGTGTGGCTGACGCGCGGCCGGTCCCCGCCACCGCGTCCCTACGGGAAGAGCGACGCCCGCGCCCGGCTGGACGGCGGCCGCGTCGAGCAGCTGTGAGCGTGCCCGGGACTGCGCAAACCAGCCCCGACACACCTCTTGATCATCACGCCGGCCTCCGGACCGTGTCCGGGTGGGCCGGGGGCCAGTGCCTGCATCCGTGCCGCCCAGAGCGACATCCTGGACCGCCGCCACGACCATCTATCGCGGGGGAGGGCCGGCCCGACAGGAGCGTGCGGCGGTCATTGGCATGAAGCCGGGCAGGCCTCTTCCAGGCTGAGGCCGCCTGTTCATCGGCGCTGTCGCCCTCGCCGAGGGTCTGCTTGACAAGGTTTTCTCGCTGCGCCGTTGAAAGGGTCCTGGCGGCTGCGAGGACCTGGGCGCGGCGCTCCACCCCAGGGCTGGGATCGAACCCACGCCTTTCGAGGGCAGACGATCCCCTGTGCCTGGCCGATGACCGACCTCGGATACGGCATCCGGGCGCGCCGGGTCCTGTCCGCCAACTCCCGCACCGACGGCCCCCGCCGCTGACGCAGCACCCGTAAGTGCGCGATGAAGGCGGCCACCGGGTCCTCGCCCGACCCAAGGCGGTGTCCATGGCCGTGCTCGGCGACCGGCTCATCACGTTCGGACACTCGCCGATGCTCTCTTCTCTGCGCTGGTCAACGGCTGTCCACGCCCGGTGGGTGTCCGGTTGTCGTCCGCACCCGCTGTCCACTGGTGGTGGACACGGCATCGGCCTGTCGAAAGTGATCTCACGCCATCACGGCACACCATCTCGTCCCCGACAGGAGTTCCTCTCGTGAGATCCATTCAGCGCATCGCGGTCCTCGTCGTCAGCACGGCCCTGGCAACGGCCGCCATCACCGCGCCCGCATCGGCGGAGCCTTCGCAGGTCTTCTACATCGCCCCTCACGTGACGGTAACGGAGGCGAACACCGACGGCTGCCGCGGCGCAACGCAGTACTTCAATGCGCGCGATTACCAGAACGTCGAGATCAACTGGACCAACGCCACGAACGAAGACCACCCGTGCCTCCGCGTGGACTACTACCCGGTGACCACCTCGCGCTTTTGCAACTTCTACTTCTACGTCCCCAGCAACTACGCGACCGCAAGAATGGAGTGGCAGCTAGAGAGCCAGACCGGCGAGCGCCTGGTGAACCTCGTCTTCGACGAAAACCCATACTCAGGATTCACCTGGCTCGCGTCCAGCGGACACGTGCCCGGCGACGCGCCCGTGTCCCACATCTGGTTCACCGACGGCACTGCATGGCCGTCAGGCCGAATCGGCTGGGGCGTGGACGCCGGCCATGGAATCATGCAGGTCTGTGACGCCTGATCAACGTCGCAGCCAGGAGTAGACCAGAGTCGATAGCTTGCCCTGCCCCGTCAGGAGCGCACCCCGCCCTGCCGGGCGTTCGGCCAGCGGCCGGCCCGGCTGCGGCGGGCGTCAAGTCAGGGCTGGCGCTCACCGGGTAGGGGCGGCGCAGTAATGCGCCGCCCCTACCCGGCCCGCCACTCGGGTTCATGCGATCAGGGGCGAAGTAACCGGAGAGCCCCCGGGCAGCGTCCTTGATCAGGATGGAAAGCTGTAGCGGCCCGGGGCCATCCGGAAACTCCTCTTTCTCCGCCCGGCGCTGCCTCACGCGGGACAGCGGTGGGGTGATTCCACGGGCGAGAAGTAACCCCACTTGTCGATCTTCAGTGCTCCATGGTCGTCAGTGAGATTTGGCCCACCTCGCTGCCGAGGATGGCCGCCGCTCGCCGCAGGTCACCGTCAGGACCGCGCTGACCGGACGGCGATGGCCTCGCTGCACGGGAAGATGCCCGACCACGCCGCTGAGGAGCCGTTGTACGACCCGCAGGTGAAGAAGCTCTGCTTCAGCCCTTGCCGAGAACGCAGAACTCGTTGCCCTCCGGGTCGGCGAGGACCGTCCACGACACTTCGCCCTGGCCGACGTCGGCGCTGGTGGCGCCCAGAGCCCGCAGCCGGGCCACCTCCGCCTCCTTGTCGTCAACGGGGTACGGCAGCAGGTCGAGATGGACGCGATTCCACACGGTCGTCCCGTCGGAGGCGCGGCGAAGCTCCAGATACGGCCCGACGCCCTCGGCGGAGCGCAGCACCGCATGATCGTCGGTCATCTCGTGCAGGGTCCAGTTCACCGCCTCGCCCCAGAACCGGGCCATGGCCCGGGGGTCCGCGCAGTCGACCACCACCGCGGCGATCGGCCCGGTGTCCCGGTAGATCTCCCGAGGCTCCAGCACGCAGAACACGTTGCCCTCCGGGTCGGCCAGAACCGTCCACGGCACGTCGCCCTGACCCACATCGGCGGGCGTAGCGCCGAGATCCTGGAGGCGCGCGACCAACTCGGCCTGATGGGCCGCAGAGGTGGTGGCGAGTTCGATGTGTACGCGGTACTTCACCGTTTCGGGGTCCGGGACGGTCACGACATCGATGTAGAAGCCGGCGGGGTCCGGCCAGACCAAGCCCTCGGGCTCGAGGTTGGTCACGCCGGGCCCCTCGCTGGAAACACCCCAACCGAGCGCCTCCGCCCAGAACCGGCCGAGCGCCGAGTCGTCCCGAGCCTTGAAGTTCACCTGAACGAGTCTCAATGCCATGCCGCCGATCATATGGCCAGGTAGATGAGCCCTTGTCCGCATCCAGCCGCTCAACGCGGGTTCGTCGCCTGGATAGGGGAGAGGTGGCCAGTCCCAGACCCGAGCGGGTGGAGCCAGGTCTCACGCGAGCAGGAATGCGCTTCACCGGAATGGGGCCGGCGCCGGTTCCTGAAGTCAGCGGGGTGGTCAGCTGATTCCGATGACAAGAGCATCGCGGGCGGTGCGGGCTGGTGGTCCACTCGTAGCCGGGTGCGGTGGCGTGAGCACCAGCCGCCGGCCCGGGCCGAGATTCTGGTGGTCCTCGCCGACCGGGACAAGCCCGATCACACGTCGGCTGCGCAGCTCACCATCGAGTACATCGGGTAGGACGGGCGGCCTACCGTAGGCGTGAGTGGGTCCTCCCGCAGGAGGACAGGTCCGGCCTGTCGGCCGCCGGGCCCCGGCTCGTGGGCGGAGACAAGAGATCGCCGCCAGGCAGGAGTCGGCCGGACCGCCGCGTCACTAGCGTCGAAGCATGCGATCTGATCTTGGCGTCTTCCTGAAGGCGGCTGTGAGCAGGCCCTTGGTGATCGGCGCGTTCGCCCCCACTTCGGAAACGCTGGCCGCGCAACTGGTCGAGGTGGTGCCGAAGCGGGGCGCGCCGACCGTGCTGGAGCTGGGTCCAGGGACCGGTGTGATCAGCGGGCTGATCAGATCGCGGCTACCGGCCCATGCGCGGTTCGTGGCGGTGGAGACCGACCCCGCGATGGTCGATCATCTGGCGGAGACCCGTCCGTGGTTGGAGGTGCTGCACATGGACGCCGCCGATCTGGGTTCACGCATCGGCGAGGGCGAGGTGGACGCCGTGGTGAGCGCGCTGCCGTGGACGCTCATCCCGGAACGAGCTCAGGGGCGCATCCTCGAGGCGGTCTCGCGCGTCCTGGCGCCCGGCGGCAGCTTCGCCACGATCGCCTATCTGACCGGCACCCGTTTCGGCCCAGGCAGGCGGTTCCGCGGGCGGCTGGGCGCGGCCTTCGACGAGGTGCTGACGACCAGAACCGTCTGGCGCAACCTGCCGCCCGCGCGCACGTACGTCTGCCGACGCCCGATCGTGGCCACGCCGCCCGAGCGGGAGGGCCGTTCGTAGCGAAAGAAGCGGCATCTGGCAGACCAGTGGAGCAGGCATGACAACGGTGGCTGCCGGGCCGGCGGATCGGGGCGGGCTGGTGACCGCGTCCCACAGCGCCACGGTGAGAAGCGGGCTGTCCGTTGCGGCGCAGCAGCACGGCGAGCGCAGGGACTGGCGCACCCACCGATCATCTCGCCCACCCGCGTGGACAGGGTGATGTGGTCGACGTGCGTGCGGGTGCCGCGGTGGGCGGCCACCTCCTCGCGCGTGGGGTGACCGTCCTCGCTCACCTCCCAGTCGATCTGCGTTGGTCGCCCGCATTCCACCAGTGCGGCCGCACCTCCACAGTGAACCTTTGGCCGAGCTGACCGCAGAAGGCGCGGACCGCTTCGGCGCGGGCTGATGGGCGATCTGTCCTCCAGCCAGCCGGGCATCGTACGCGCGCCTGGACGGGCAGCGGTCTCCCTACAATGGCCGGATGACACGACGTGGCGGGGTGAAGTGGGCTGACGCGAGTCCTGGCGTGCTTCCCACCTGGGCGCCCCGGCGAGCCGGTGGCCTCGCACGTCCCCCGCGCACCCGCTTCTCCTCGAGACGCGGGCCGGGGCCGACCGCTCGATCGTGTCCATCCCGATGCCGCCACGCGGCGACTCCTGGCGATTCGAGGAGCCCGATGTGACAGGATGCGGCATCCCGCTGCCGGCCAACCGGCGGAACCCGACCCGAAGGGTGTTCTCGCGCGAGGAGCTGACGGCGTTCGACCTGCGCGGCGTCAGGTGTGCGGTGGCTCATGTCGGCCTGGCGGGCGCGCGCCGGGTCTCCCGAGCGACGTGCTGAGCGCCGCGGGGCTGAGCGCCGAGGAGGAGGCCGCCTACCGGCTCCTGGTCAGGACCGCCGGGGTCGAGCCCACCGAGCTGGCGGAAGAGCTCGGCGTCGAGAGCGGAGCGGCGCGGCGGGTGCTCGGCTCCCTGCTCGCCAAGGGCCTGGCGCGCGCCGTACCTGGAGAGCACGACAGGTTCTGCGCCGTCGCGCCGGACGTGGCGCTCGCGGCCCGGCTGCACAGGCGGCAGGAGGAGGTGGACCGGGCCAGGCAGGCCGTGGAGCAGCTCACCGGGGAGTACCTGGCCCATGCGCGGCGTCGCGAGGCCGCCCAGCTGGTCGAGGTGATCACCAGCAGGACGGCGCTGCGCGAGCAGCTGCGGCTGCTGCAGGACAACGCCCGTCACGAGGTCGTCTGCCTCTGCCGGGCCGGGCACGTGGCGATGACCTCGCAGGAGAACACCGAGGAGCTGGCCGCGCTGCGACGTGGGGTGGGCTACCGCGTCGTGTACGAACGCGCCCTGCTCGAGGAGCCAGGCATGCTGGTCAACCTCGCCGACGGGATCAAGCTGGGTGAGCAGGCGCGCGCCCTGCCCACCCTGCCGGTGCGGATGATCGTCGCGGACGGCGAGCTGGGCGTGCTTCCGCTGATCCAGCACACCGGCGGGCTGACCCAGCTCACCGCGGCGCTGATCAGGCCGAGCAGCCTGCTGGACGCGCTCAAGGCGCTGTTCGAGAGCCTCTGGGAGCGGGCCACCCCCGTCAGTCTCACCACGCCAGGCAGCCCGCTCGACTCCGATCACCTCTACCTGCTGTCGTTGCTGGTGGCGGGCGTGCCCGATAAGTCGATCGCCACGCAGCTGAAGGTGTCGCAGCGGACCGTCCAGCGCCGGATCACCCACCTGATGGAGCAGGCGGGCGCCCAGACCAGAATGCAGCTGGCCTGGCACGCCGCCCGCGAGAATTGGCTGTGAAGGTCAGTAGGCCCTGATCACCGTCTGCGTGACCTGGTTGCCGCCGGAGTCGGTGGCGGTGACGCGAAGCGACGGATGCGGACGAAGGACGACCGCGCTGTAGCGACCGTGGCCGAGGGTGAGAACGGGCTGCCTGCGCCAGGTCACGCCGTCGTCGTAGGACAGCTCCAGCCGCAGGTCCTTGGCGGTCAGCCCGCTCACGCCCTTCTGGTGCCGTACGGCGAAGCCGAGCAGGCCGGGCCGTACGTCGTAGTCGACCTGCAGCAGCGGCAGCACCTGCTGGCCCTGCTTCGACCTGAACGTCCAGGCCGTCTCGGTCGCGATCGCCCGCGTCCATTCCTCGGAGGTTCGCTTGGTGGACAGCTCCAGGCGGTACTCGGCCTCCTGCGGCACGGCGGGGAAGGCGCCCCACGCGGCGTCGCGTTCCTCCACGAGCTTGCCGTCTCTCAGGAACCTGGCCGAGGCGCTGTCGTTGTCGACCCCTGCGCGGGAGGCGTGGCCGGAGGCGTCGACGAACTCGGGGACGCGGATCTCCAGGGTGTCGCCCGTGCGGGTGGAGGGGGCCAGCCAGTCCGGGATGGCGGGCCGTACGACGGGCGCGTGCCAGCTCTCGCTGACCTGCTGACCGGGCTGGTAGGTGCGGGGCGGCTCGGTCAGCCCGTCGCGCAACCGGTTCATGTCGTCCCAGGTGAACTGGTGGTTGACGATGTGCTGCCAGAAGGAGCCGTCCGCGCTGATGTACTCGGCCCGCCGCAACGGCGTCCGCACGATCCGCTGCGTCTCCATCTGGTTGCCCAGGGAGTAGGCCTGCCAGGGCCGCCAGCCGAACCGCTGCTCCTTGGCCCACCCGAAACCGCCCGTGTCCTGATATTTCGTATCCACCCGTGCGGTGTTGCGGTTGCTCACCTCGTGCACGATCTCGTCCGGCACGTGCCCGCTGGAGACCTGCATGACGTCATAGAGGTACGGCGACGCCATCGTCCCGCTGATGTCCAGCAGGGCGTGACCCTTCCTGACCCGTTCGAGCAGCCGTTGGCCGTGATCGTTGGCGATCAGCATGACCGGGATGGGCAGCGAGACCTGGACCGGGTTCCAGCCACGCCCGAGCGCGTCATCGGGAGTCATCACGATGATCGCCGCGACCGCCCCGGCCTTCACCGCCGCCTGAGCGGCGTCTCCCCACGCCACTGACGGGTCGCCCATCACGGCGACCTTGCCCCGAGCGGCGCCCGCCCCCTCCGCGAGCCGCCACAGGTGACGGCCCTCCACGCCGGGCGAGCCGCCGAGAAAGCCCATCGGGTACGCGGAGCCCGCCACCCGCGCGGAGATCTTCGGCGCGACCAGCTGCCAGCGGGAGGCGAACTCGAACGTGCCCTCGCTGACCGGCTGGGTGGGCGAGACGTTGAGCCCCTCGACGACGTCGAAGTTCATGACGCCCTGGGAGATCTTGCGCGAGCCGAAGGCACGGTGGGTGAAGTAGGTGAAGATGCCCACCTGCTCCACCGGCTCGCTCACCTTGACGGTGACGGGGCTGGTCCTGCGGTAGTCGAGGACCACCTCCAGGTCACGGTCGACCTTGAGCTCCGGAATGACGACGAGCCCGTCGCGCGGGTGCATGCGGCCCCAGCCGTTCGCGAGGTTGATCGCCTGCGTCATGTACGTGCCCTCGGAGACCTCCACGGTCAGACCCTGCTCGGGCACCCAGGTGAAGACGTCGTCCTGCTGCGACGCGCCGAACATCGACAGCGTGTCGGTGCCGGTGGGCTTGCCGGCCGCGTCCACGGCGGTGAAGCGGACCGTGTGCTGTGGTCCCTTCCAGGTGAGCGCCAGCGTCGTGTGCACGCTCTCGGTTCCCGCGGTCGCGGTGACGTGCCCGCCGTACCTGCCGAAGGGCAGCTTGGCCAGATCCACCCGGACCTGGACCTCGGCGGTGCCGCCGGCGGCGACGGTGACGTTCCGCGCGCTGAGCACGGCGCCCGTGAGGGTGCTGGAGAGCTCCAGCGTCACCGGCGCCGCCGTGCCGTTGGTGTACGTGATCGTGCCCTCGGCCGTGCCTGTCCCCTCACCCTTCTCGTGCCTGCCGAGGTTGACCACGCCCGTGGCCGTCACGCCCTGCCGCAGGGCGCGCGCCACGTCGAGCCTGCCCCCGCCCGCGTCGTCGACCTGCTGGCCGTCCACCGTCCTGGCCGAGCCCACCAGGGCGTCCTTGATCTGCGCCGCCTTCCACTCGGGATGGCGCTGCTTGAGGATCGCGGCGGCCCCCGCCACGTGGGGGGTCGCCATGGAGGTGCCGGACGCGGCCGTGTACTGCTCGTCGACGGGCTGGCCCATCCCCGTCCCCGTCGCCCTGGCAGCGACGATGCCCACGCCAGGCGCCGTGAGGTCCGGCTTGGGCGCGTCGTCCAGTCGCGGACCCCTGCTGGAGAAGTCCGCGATGGCGTCCTTGCCGTCCACGGCCCCGACGGTCAGCGCGGAGGTGGCCGCTCCGGGGCTGCCCACGGAGTAGGCCGTGCCGTCGTTGCCGGCCGCGACCACGAAGAGCGCGCCGGTCCGCTCGGTGAGATTGTCGACGGCGACGCTGAGCGGATCGGTGCCGTCGGTGACGTCACCGCCGAGGCTCATGTTGATCACCGACGCTCCCTCGGCGGCGGCCCATTCCATGCCCTCGATGACGCCGGAAAGAGTGCCGGACCCGTCGTCTCCGAGCACCTTTCCGATGATCAGCTCCGCGCCCGGGGCGACGCCCTTCTTACCGACCCCGCCCGCGATGGTGGCGGCCACATGGGTGCCGTGCCCGTGGGCGTCGTTCACGTCCGGGTCGCCGGTGAACACCTTGGTCCGCGTCACCCGGCCCGCGAGATCCTGGTGGGCCGCGTCGACTCCGGTGTCGAGGACGGCGACCTTGACGCCCTTGCCGTCGAACCCGGCCTGCCACGCTTCGGGCGCGCCCACCTGCGGCACGCTGTGATCGAGCGAGACCTTGACCTTGGCGTCGAGCCAGATCTTCGCCACGCCCTGGGCCAGGCTCGCCCGCTCACCGTCCAGAGACTTCCACAGCCGGCCGATCGTGCGCTTGTCCGCCGACACGGCCCGCCCGTTGACGCTCTCCAGCGGAGCCGCGGTCCTGGTGGCCATGGCGTCGTAGACGAAGAGCAGCGGCAGCTTGTCCGTCGTCGCGTCGTCGTAGCCCTGCTCGATCAGGTCGGTCACGGAGAACAGGCTCGGGTCCAGCCGCTTGGCCGCCAGGTAGGGCACCATGTCGACCGGCAGAACCCGCAGCTCGCCGTCCTCCTCGGTGGTGTGGAAACCCATCCGCTCACGGCCGGGCCCCGGCTTCACCTCTACCGCGGTCCTGCCCTGTTCCGCCTGCCTGACGGTCACCACGTCACCGGTGATCAACGTGACGCGGTGGACGCCGGAGGCGGCAGGCTGTGCCGTCGCCGGTGATGGAGAGCTCAGCAGGGCGGCGGCGGATATTCCCACCGCCGCCACATGTGCGGACCAGTGCATGGGGGGTGAACCTCTCGTATCAACAACTAGTGATCACGAGAGTGGCGATGGCGGGTCCTGCCCGCCAGTGCGCAGACCTGCCGTTTGTCTGCCATGTCGTTAATGCGACAGGGGTGCAGCGTTACCTGGACACATGACCGGCATCGCCCGGGCGCGTCAAAGGAGCACACCGACCACGGCCTGCTCACGCTGCCGTTCCAGGACGGCAACGGCGGTCTCCAGGTGCACACCGCGCAGCCGGATCGACGTTCATCTGCAACATCGGCGACCTGCTCGACACCGGATCGGCACCCATCACCCGCGACTCCGGGAAGAGCCTGGTGATTCACCACCGCTGGGAGAAGAACCAGCGCTCGGCCGCAGGCCGTACCAGCTCGACCGCCGGCTGATGGCGCTCTCGCACCTCACCGCCGCGAAGGCGCCGAGCGGGGCCGGTCGATATGTGACGTTCGCTGCCCGACTAACCCCCCGTCCGGCCGGGCATGACCCCCTTGCGTGAGAACGGCGCACGACCGATCGGCCGAGGGGGACGGCGATGGGACGGCAGGTCCGGCCGCGGCTGCGCGTGGCCAACTGGCACAAGATGCGCGCCACCTTGCAGCGAGGCCACCGCCGAACTCGCCCGCTGGGATCGGGACGCCCTGGAGAGCGACCCCGCCCGCCGGGCGCACCACAGCCTGTGAGGGGATGAGCATGGTCGACCGCGAACAGCTGCCCGCGCCCGTCGAAGGGCTCGTGGTCACGCACTTCCTGACCGTCCGGGACGTGGCCCGCTCGCGCGCGTTCTACGCGGACGTCCTGGGCGGCGAGGTCGTGCTTGACGAGAACCCGGCGATCGTGAAGGTCGCCAACACGTGGATCATCATGAACCCCGGCGGCGGGCCTACCCCGGACAAACCGGACGTCACGCTGCGGGCGCCCGAGCCCGGCGACCCGGTGACCGCGTTCATGAACGTCCGCGTCGCCGACATCGCCGCCTTCCACACGCACGCGACGTCGCTCGGCGCCCGGTTCCTCACCGAGCCGATCGACCGCAAGGCCGAGATCCGCTGCTACATGCGCGACCCGGACGGGCACCTCATCGAGGTCGGCCAGGCCACCGGCATGCTGCACGGCGTCTACGCCGACCCGCCCGCCTGACCCCGTCCGGCCGGGGACGGGCGCGAGCGGAACCTCGACGTGCGCCCCGGAGGGCGAACCTGATCACGGGCTGCGGCCAAACCAGTCGAGGAGCCCTGGGCTCAGCTGGCCGGAAGCGCGGCGTACAGGCCGGCGCCGCCGCTGTCCGGGTCGGCCACCGTGGTGTGGCGCATCCCCCAGAACCCATCGAACGGCTCGGCGATCCCGCGATGGCCGGCCTCGACCAGCTCGGCGTACTTGGCGTCCACCCCGGTTGGGGTGTCGAACTCGCAGCACGGCAAGGTGCGTGGTCGCCGGACGGCGTCGTCCAGCCGGGCAGGAACGGCGTGCGGAAGCCTTCGGCGTCCAGCATCACGTGCGGCCCATCTCCGGACCGGCGCCTCACCATCCCGCCGTACCCGGACCGAAACCCCGCCTGCTCACGGAGCTGTGTGACCGTGCGTGACGCCCCGGCGTCGGGACGAGAAGGCCCGCATGAAGGGCGCTGTCAGGCAGCGTGAAGCAGCAGGACGCCATCACGTGTCCTCCGTTGAGAGCCCTTCGACGAACGCCTCCTGCCGGAGGCGACGAGGGAATGTCCGTATGGTCGATCCCGGTCGGCCATATGGCCGATCAAGATCAACCGCGCGGAACCCTAGCGTCGGGTGACGAGATCATCCGGACAAAGGAGCTTCCTGTGCGTGCACGAAAGATCGCCGCGGCCGTCGCCACGAGCGCGACTCTGCTGGCGGGGATGGCGGTCACCGGCCAAGCATCGGCAAGCGTCGCGGGTGACGCCGGGACCGAAGTACTGGCCCGGTTTCAGCACCAAATGATCAACTGGCACGGCTGTAAGACGGGACCGAACGACGAGACCGGCGAGGAGCTGGACGCGGCGGGCGCCCGGTGCGCCGAGATCACCGTCCCGCTGGACTACCGCAGGCCCCAGGGACGGACCATCTCGGTGGCGATCTCACGAATCAAGGCAACCGACCCCGCCAGGCGCCGGGGCGTCATGCTGATCAATCCCGGTGGTCCGGGCGGGCGCGGGCTGCAACGCGCGCTCCTCGGCACGTTCATGCCCGCCGTCGCGGCCCGCTACGACCTGATCGGGATGGATCCTCGCTTCGTCGGCCGTAGCACGCCGATCCACTGCCGGTGGACGACCGACACCCCCACCCGCTCGGCGGGCCCGACCCGCCGCACCTTCAACGAGAGCGTGGTCCTCATGAAGAAGCTGGCGGTCGGGTGCGTCCAAGGCAACCGTGGCCTGCTGCCGTACGCCAGCACCCGCAACACCGCCCGCGACATGGACGTCATCCGCGCCGCCCTCGGCGAGTCCAAGCTGTCCTACCTCGGCTATTCCTACGGCACCTACCTGGGCGCCGTCTACACGCAGATGTTCGGCGGCCGGGCCGACCGGGTCGTGCTGGACAGCGCGGTCGATCCGGACGTCTACGGTCCCGATCTACTGTCCGAGAACGGCCCGGCGATCACCGCCGCACTGAAGCACTGGGCCTCATGGGCCGCCGCTCACGACGCCGAGTACGGCCTGGGCGCCACCGAGGCCGAGGTCCTGGCCACTGTGGAGCGCGTGAACCAGGCCGCCACCCGGCGCCCGCTGCGGGTCGGCGGGTACCGGATCGACGCCCACCACGTCCCCTATCTGCTGTTCATCCGCCTCTACGACGACAGCGCAAGGGCGTACGCCGGCTTCGCCGCGGAGGTTCGGGTGCTGGCCGACGCCGCCCGTGGAGAGGCGGTCACTGCCGTCCCGGCCTCGCTGAAGGAGACCCTCGACGGCCTGTTCACCGGCTCGGGGACGGCCGAGGACCGGGCGGGAACCTCGATCCTCTGCGCCGACCGGGCCGCCTCTCGCGACCTGGAGACCTATTTCCGCGCGATCCAGGCCCACCGTGCCGGCGAGCCGCTGTTCGGGCCGATGACCCGCAACATCAGCCCCTGCGCCTTCTGGCCGACCACACCGGTGGAGGCGCCTACCACGATCGGCAACGACACCCCGATGCTGATCGTCGGCGCCGACGGCGACCCCGTCACGCCCCACCCCGGCCAGCGGGCCATGCACCGAGCGCTGACCGGCTCCCGCATGGTCACCCTGCGCGGCGCCTTCCGCCACGGCGCCTACCTCGCGGCGGGCAACGCCTGCGTGGACGCCACCGTCAACCGGTATCTGGTGGACGGCATCCTGCCCGACGGCGCCACCACCTGCGACAAGGACAGCGCTCCGGCCGGACGACGGTGAGCCGTTCATGAGACATGATCGGGCTCTACGGCCAGAGCGGGTGGTAGGGCCCTCAGGGTAAGGCCGACGACGGCGGCCAGCAATGCGGCATCAAGAGCGGCGAACAGGTGCTTGTCGTTCTTCGGGCGTGCTCGCCGTCGCAAGTCTCGGGGCCAGGAGCCTCCCCGACGTCCACGCGGACGCTCTCACCGCAGCGGTCCAGCAGGCCGAAGACCGCCTGTCGCGGGCCTGGTGGTTGTCCTCCTCGGCCAGGCGCTGTTTGCGGTAGGCGACAGCGCCGCCGACCACGGCACGGGCAATCTTGATGATCTCCAGCAGGTTGCCGGTGGTGAGTTCGTCGAGCCTGGGCGGCAGGCCGATCCAGGCCAGGGCGCCGACCTGCAGTCCGCCGGCGAGGAGGGTGACGGCCAGGGCGACGCCGATGTGAAGCAGCTTGGCCGGTCGCGGCCCGGCGAGGCCGTCGGCGCGGGCCTGCTGACCGGTTGCCCCTGGCAGGTCAACTCGGTGGCGAGCGTGTTCAAGACAACGCCGTCCAGCGCAGCGGCGACTCCGGATCGCCCCGAGTGGCCGGCTCCACCAGCGCATCCAGCACCGCGGGCAGCCGGGGGTCGACCTGCTCGGCGCGCTTGCGGACCGCTCCGGATCGACGCATCCAGCCCTCCCTGCGGACGGCGCCCCTCGTTTCGGGCGGTCTTACATCGAGTAGGCGCCGGAGGCGAGGGCGATGACGCCGACCACGGTCATCAGCAGCGCCGAGCCGGGGTGCATGGCGATCGAGATGCGGATGTCCTGCTTCTTCCAGGCGAGCCAGACGCCCGGGTAGAGGAAGACGAGCTTCGACAGGACCGTCCAAGGGGCCCAGAAGTGGTACACCGAGAAGAAGAAGGTGTTGAAGAACGGGGCCCACTTGCCGAGCTGCGGGAGGCGGGGCAGCAGGAAGCCGCGGAAGTAGTACTCCTCGAGCAGGGGCAGGGTGAAGCCGGTGAACGGTGCGCAGATGAGCAGCGTGGTGAGCACGAGCTCCTGCGAGTAGCCCTGGAGGTAGGCGGTGCCGTCGGGGCCGGCGCCCTGGTAGTCCACCCAGGTGAAGAACCAGTCGTAGACGATGTTGTCCAGCGGGGTCAGCGAGAGCGCGACCACGGTCATCCACACGAGGCACGCGGCCCCGAGCCAGAAGACCTTGCCGCGCGAGACCGGCTTGTCGCGGTAGTGGACGACGCCCTTCATCGTGAAGCGGCCGGTCCGCTTCTTGCCCAGCCACAGCAGGAACAGCTGGAGCGGGAAGAGCACAACCGCGAGGGCGATGGCCCAGGCCAGGAAGATCGGGAAGCCTATCGCCCGGACCAGGGGGGCGGCGATGAACGCGTACACGGCGACGATGACCGCGCCGGGCACCAGGTGCAGTGCGATGGAGAACGGGACGGAGTGACGGTCGGCGAGGAGCTTCGCGACGAAGCCTCTCGGCTGGGCGCCTTGGGTGTCTGCCGGGGGCTGCATTGCTGTATCCATGCCGAGAATGGTGGCCCCGCGACCTAACACGGACCTGACATCGCGCTGACACGGCTTCGAGTCGCCGTGAAAGGCGCAGGTCGCGGCGGGTCTGGCCACGGGTGAGCAGGTCGGTGCGCCCCTGGCCGGCCGCTGCCACGTCAAGCTCGACACCAGCGGATGGCGGCCGCTGCGGCCGGCGCAACTGCGTGAGCTGGGGCTGACGCCCTGACTGGCCCTGCGCCGCCAGGTGGAGGAGGCGTGGGCGGGGGCGGCCCGCGCACGGCGCGGACCGCCACCAAGCTCACGGCTCGGTCTGTGTGAGCAGGAGAACGAACGTGGGACTGCCCACGTACGTGCCCGAGTCAGCGCGTACGACTTCAGGCGTGGGCGGGTTCGACTCCGAACCACCGCTGCAAGGCTGCCCGGAGTGTTTCGATCTCCATGGGATCGGGCCGGGGGGATGCAGATGCCCAGGCCACATAGCAGTCCGGTCGAAGGAGCAGGGCGGTGGGCGCGGGGGTCTGGGAGCGCGCCGTGACGATATCGACCTGGTCGTGCCGTGGGGCAAGTGTCTCCGCCAGTGACGCATCTTCGGTCAGGTCGAGCAGCAGAGGGCGTGCGGTTCTGGTCAGCTCGGCCAGCCGGACCGGCCCGGTCGGAGTGTGCAGCTCCATGTTCGGGGCGAACCGGCCGGTCAAAGGGTGCGCCTCGCGTTCGCCCATGTCGTAGCGGACGTCGGCGCCCGCGGTGAGTTCGGCCAGGCGCTGCACGGTGTCCGGGTCGCGGAGCAGTTCGGTGAACACCTCGCGCAGTCCGGTGACATCGCTGCCTGGGGCGATCAGGGCCGCCTGTGCCTGCGCGTTCAGCACCATGCGCTGGGCGGCCGATCGCCGCTCTGCCTCGTAACTGTTCAGCAGTCCGGACGGGGCGCTTCCCCGGATCTCGGCGGCGAGTTTCCAGCCGAGATTGACCGCGTCCTGCAGGCCGAGGTTGAGCCCTGGACCACCTCCCGTGGCGGCGTACACGTGCGCGGCGTCACCGATCAGGAACACTCGGCCGTCGGCGAACCGTTCGGCGATTCGGGTGTTCCCGCCGGCCAGCCGGCGCAGCACGTGCGGCCCTGCGCCGTCGGGTGGACCGAGCGGCACGTCGACGCCGAGCACGCGGCGGATGCTCGCCCGCAACTCGTCGAGGCTCATTGGGGCGTCGGTCTCGGGCCGGTCCCACTCTGTGGTGCTGACCAGCGGTGGGTGGCCGGGCATCGGCGCGTAGGAGAACCCTCCGTGTTCGGTGCGGTGGGGCAGGAACGGCAGGACAGCGCCGTGGCCGGGCACGTTCAGCGCACCGGTCGCGGGATCGACCCAGTCCGCCGGGACCGTCGCGTGCGCTGAGCGGACGGTCATCCGGTCGTAGGTGATGCCGGGGAATGTGATGCCGGAGAGCTTGCGCGTGGTGCTGTGTGCTCCATCCGCGCCGACGAGGTACCGGGCCCGCAATTGGTAGGCCTCGCCCGGGCTCGCGACGTCGATGGTCACCGCGTCGTCGTCCTGCGACAGGCCGACGACCTCGTGTCCTCGCCGGATCTCCACGCCGAGTTCGATGGCGCGCTCCTGCAGGACCTGCACTATGCGTCGCTGCGGCACCGGCAGGGCATAGACGGGGCTGTCCTGCAGCAGGCTCAGGTCCAGGCCCATCGCGCCGAACATGAAGTATCCGGAGTTCGGCTGCGGAGGTTGTGGGCTGCCACTGAGACGTTCATGCAGCCCCCGGTGGTCGAGCATTTTCACCACCTGGCCGAGCAATCCGTTCGCCTTCGGTTCCTCGCTGGGCTCGACCAGCCGCTCCAGCACGACCGGCCGGGCCCCTGCCAGGCTCAGTTCGCAGGCCAGCATCAGCCCGTTCGGGCCGCCGCCGGCGATGACGACATCTGTGATCACGTGTTCTCCTTGATTCGTACGGAAGGGGACGGGACGGATGGAGCGCTGAAGCGCAGGGCCGTGGGCGGTGCCGGTGCGGCTCGCTCCGGGTTGCGGTCTTTGGGACGTGGTCAGCCGCGGTAGTACTCAGCGAGGGTGGTGAAGGCGGCCTTGGGTTCCCAGGGCATGTCGGGGTAGGCGGCTCCGAGCCGGTCCTCGTAGACCTTGACGATGCCGTAACTGGCCAGGTCCAGGTCGTCGCGGGGAGCGCCGTCGGGGCGGTGCACATGGTCGTACAGCGCGAAGGTGAACACGAACGTGCTGTCGACGCCGCCGGCGTCGAATGCCTCCAGCAGCTCAAGCACATGCCTGGCCTGCCCGTCCTCGTCCCGGGCGTACTCACCGTTCAACCGGACAGGGCCGGCTTCGTCGTACTCGACGATCTCCAGACCGAGAGCGCCCCTGTCACCGGCACCCTGGTAGCAGGCCGCGCCGAACTCGGTGATCGCGACCGGCTTGCCCTGCGCGACCAGGCCACGGACGCCTTCGGCGAAACGGTCGGCGATCTCGGCCGACCGATACAGATCCACGGACATGATGTCGAAGAGCGCCCAGTCGACGCGCTCAAGCGGCACGGAGGCGTAGGTCACCCTGCCGCCGAAGCGCTCGCGGACCAGTGCCACGGCTGTGCCGAGGAATTCGTTGACACGTGCGCTGACCTCGCCGATCTGCTCCCGCACGCGATCCGGCTGTCTCAGCGACGCGACCCGCTCGTCGGTGCTGTCTCCGGGCAGGAACCCCGGATTCATCAGGCTCAGCTCAGCACCGGTGACGAACACCACCTCGGCTCCCCGCCGCCTCAGCCGCTCCGCGCGTTCGGCACAGTCCGCGAACAGCGACAACATCTCATCGGCTGTCAGCTCGAGGGGATAGGGGGAGAACCAGACCTCAAGGCCCAGCTCGGCTGCGTGTGCCGCCGCCAGCTCGATCCGATCGGCGTCACCGCCCATGACACGGACCGCGGTGCAGTGCAGGTCGTCGCGGATGATGCGCAACTCGCGCTTGACCGCGTCCGGGTCGAAGTGCTTCCGGGAGATCGCTCCGTTCTTGACGAAGCCGGTGTCGTAGCTGATGCCCTTGGCCCTCATCGTTCTGGTCCTTCCTGACGGAGTGAGGCCGCCAGGTTAGGCCTAAAAAGTGCGTGCACGCAAATTTGCGTGCACGCACCCACGTTATGCTGACACCGTGACGACACGACGAACGGGGTTGCGCGAGCAGAAGAAGCAGGCCACCCGAGAGGCATTGAGCGCGGCGGCACTGCGGCTGGCTCTTGAGCGTGGACCGGACAACGTGCGCGTCGATGACATCGCCGAGGCCGCCGGCGTCTCGCCGAGGACGTACAACAACTACTTCTCCAGCCGGGAGCAGGCGATCGTCGCCGCCGTCACCAGCGAACGGGAAGCGCGGGTCGCGGCGGCAGTGGCCGACCGGCCCGATGGCGTCGGCCTCGCGGACGCCGTCGTCGAGGCGATCGTGGATCAGTACACCGCCCCAGGCGAGCCCGGCCGGGACGCGCTGCTGCTGATCACCACCCGCCCCGCGCTGCGCGACGCGTTCGTCGAAACCACCACCGCGATCGAACATCCCCTCACCGACGCGATCGCCGAACGCCTCGGCGACACCGACCCGCACACCGCCCGTGTGCTCGCCGCGAGCGTGGCCGCCGCCGTTCGCGTGGCGCTCGAGCAATGGCTGCAGACGACTGCCGCGTCCTCCACAACCAGCGGACTCGTCGTGCCGTCCAGCTCGCTCCCGGAGCTCCTTCGCACCACGCTCGCACCCCTCACACCCGCACTCGACGCCGCCGAGCAACGAGCACTCCGCCACCGGCATCCGTGAACTCCCCGCCGCAAGGGGCCTCCGCTCCCGAACGTGTCCCCAGCTGTCAGGTAGCCGAGTGAGAGATCGCGCTTGCGGGTCATGACCGTTGCGGAGATCATCGCCCAGCAGAACGACCAGATGGTCGCCGCTGTTCTGGTCCAAGGCCAACCTCTACGGCACCATCGACATCGACATGGGCCGCCGCCTCGACCTCGCAGCCTGACCATCAGGGCCAGGCCGCCGTCGTCCTGTTCGCTCGATCATCGCGTCCGGGGGGCGGGATGGGGGCAGCCAGGATCAGACCGTCTACCGTGACCGGGACCAGCCGGGCCGCCACGCCGGATTCGCCCTGCAGCCGCACGAGCCCTTTGGAGTCGTGATCACGTGGCTGGGAAAGGATTGGACGGGATGATGCTCGGGCTTGTAGCTTGCAGTTGATCGTGACGCCGCCCGAGGAGGTGAGACCCATGAACGCTGTATCGATGTGGGTGCTCCCCCTTCCCGTCACGGTCGGGCGATTGAGGTAGGTGTCGCCGGGAGCGCCTCGCCACCAAGGCACTCCCGAAAGGCAACACCTATGCACTCTTCGCAATTCACCGCCGAGCTGTCGTCGAACGACAGGGTCGAGCGTGACTCCACGGTGGGCGACGTCCCCGGAGTCCTCTGGTCGCCGGCCTCCGGCGCCGATCGCGCGCCCCTCATGTTCGATGTGATCATTGCCGGGTGCGGGCCGACCGGTGCGATGCTGGCCGCCGAACTGCGGCTGCACGATGTGCGGGTACTCGTTCTGGAGAAGGAAACCGAACCTGCGTCGTTCGTCCGCATAGTCGGTCTGCATATTCGCAGTCTCGAGCTGATGGCGATGCGCGGACTGCTGGAGCGCATTCTCCAGCATGGAAGACAGCGTCCGGCCGGTGGCTTCTTCGCCGCCATCAACAAACCCGCGCCCGAGGGCCTGGATTCCGCGTACGCCTATCTGCTGGGTATCCCGCAGCCGGTCATCGAACGTCTGCTTGAAGAACACGCGATCGAACTGGGTGCGCAGGTCCGGCGCGGTTGTGCGGTGGCCGGTTTCGAGCAGGACGACGAGGGTGTGACCGTCGAGCTGGCCGACGGGGAACAGCTGCGTTCACGCTTTCTCGTCGGCTGTGACGGCGCGCGCAGTACGGTGCGCAAACTGCTCGGTGTCGGCTTCCCTGGCGAGCCCTCGCGGACCGACACGCTGATGGGCGAGATGGAAGTGGGTGTGCCGCACGAGGAGATCGCCGCCAAGGTGACCGAAATCCGCGAGACCCATCAGCGATTGTGGCTTCGGCCCTTCGGCGAAGGGGTCTACAGCGTCGTAGTCCCCGCCGCGAGAGTCGGCGATCGCGCGGAACCGCCCACCCTCGAGGATTTCAAACAACAGTTGCGCACCATCGCCGGAACCGATTTCGGCGTGCACTCCCCGCGCTGGATGTCCCGCTTCGGGGACGCCACCCGGCTGGCCGAACGTTATCGGGTCGGGCGGGTGCTACTGGCCGGCGATGCGGCACACATCCATCCACCCATCGGCGGACAGGGCCTCAATCTGGGCGTTCAGGACGCATTCAACCTCGGCTGGAAACTGGCCGCACAGGTCCGCGGCTGGGCCCCGGAAACACTGCTGGACACCTACCAGGCCGAACGTCATCCGGTCGCCGAGGACGTGCTGGACAACACCCGCGCCCAGATGGAACTGCTGTCCACCGAACCGGGCCCGCAGGCCGTACGCAGGCTGCTCACCGAACTGATGGACTTCGACGAGGTGAACCGCCATCTGATCGAGAAGATCACCGCGATCGGCATCCGCTACGACTTCGGCGAAGGCCCCGACCTGCTCGGCCGCCGCCTGCCCGACATCGACGTGAAACAGGGCCACCTCTACGGTCTGCTGCACCGCGGCCGCGGCCTGCTGCTGGACCGCACCGAACGTCTGACCGTCGGCGGCTGGTCAGACCGGGTCGATTACCTCGCGGATCGCACTGCGGAACTGGATGTCCCGTGCGTCCTGCTACGCCCCGACGGCCACGTCGCCTGGATCGGCGACGATCAGCAGGACCTGGACGACCATCTCTCCCGCTGGTTCGGCAAGCCCGCCAACTGATGTCGCCTGAGCAACCGAAAAGGTCCGTGAGAAGGATCGGAACGGCCAGCAGCGACTGACCATCGGAAGGCTGGAGGCAGCATCTACCGCGGTGCTCTGGCGCCAGGGTCGGCCTGCGAGGAGGGTTAGCCTCCGAGTGGCGACCGGGAGACGGCGGAAGAGCACCGCGGGGTGCATCGGCGCAGGCATCCGCGCGTTTCATACAAAAGGGCCCAGTGCTCCCGAAGCTACGGCGAGGGCAAAGTAACTCGCAGCGTTTTTTGTAGATCATGAAATCGACCTCGGAAGCGGCGCTGGGGCCGTCAAAAACCCCTTCAATAACCGTCGACGGCCGTTTGTTGAGAGGTTGGCGAGTGCGACATCCCCTCCGCAGCCAGGCAGTCAGGCGAGCCCGGCGGAGGGGCGCGCGATCCAATGTCCGATAAGTCACTGGATCTCCGGCATATGATCATGCGCATATGAGCGACATCACCGAACCCCCGATCGCCCGGGTGGACGTCGTGCGCGAGACCCTCCACGGCATCACACTCGAGGACCCCTACCGGTGGATGGAAACCGAAGGCGAGGAGATCCAGCACTGGCTGGACGGCCAGGCCAGGCACGCCCGCGAGCACCTGGACGCCCTGCCGCACCGCGCCGGCCTGCTGACCCGGATGCGCGAACTGGGCAGCGCGCTCACGCAGTACTTCGGCCTCGCGATGGCAGCCGACAAGGTCTTCGCCCTGGTGCGCGAGCCGGACGCCCGCGTGCCGGTGCTGACGGTGACCGAGGCCGACGGAGCGAGCAGGGTCCTGTTCGACCCCGGCACGGTGCCCGGCGACGGGCACCACGCCATCGACTGGTACGTGCCCTCCCCCGACGGCCGCCACGTCGCCTGCGCCGTCTCCGACTCCGGGTCGGAGGACAGCTCCATCCACGTGATCGACGCCGACTCCGGAGTCCTCCGGGAGACGATCCCGCCCACGACGCGTTTCGCCTTCCTGAGCTGGCTGGAGGACAGCCGGTCGTTCGTCTATCACCGCTACGTGGAGCAGAACCGCTTGGACAGCCGCTCCTTCCTGCATCAGCTGGGCGCCGACCCGGCGCAGGACACGGTGGTGCTGGCCCGCGGACTCAATCCCCACATCGAGCTGACCCCGCAGGACCGGCCCTTCCTGGTGGTGCCGCCGCACGGCGAGTGGATGCTGGCGATCATCTCCCACGGCGCGCTCAGTCCCTGGCCCTGGACCAGCGAGCAGCTGAGCGACTGCACGATATACGTGGCGCCGCGCGCCGGGCTGGCCGACCCGGACGCCTGCCCGTGGCGGACGGTCGCGGGCGCAGCGGACGGCGTGACCGCCTTCGCCACCAGCCACGACACCCTCTACCTGGTCTCCCACCGGGACGCGCCGCGCTCCCGCGTGCTGGCCGTTCCGCTTGCCGCACCCGATCTGTCCCGAGCCCGGGTGGTCGTGCCCGCGGGTGAGCGGGCGGTGGAGACGGTGCGGGTGGTGGGCGACCGGCTGCTGGTGCGCGATCTCGACGGCGGCGTCAGCCGGATACGGCACGCGCCCCTGTCCGGCGGCGAGCCCGCCGACCTCCCGATGCCAGTGGACGGCACCATCCTGGAGTGGACCACCCACCCGACGCGGCCCGAAGCCCTGCTGCTGGTGGCCGGCTGGACCGACGCGCCACGGCTCTACCGCTACGACGGCCAGTCCCTCCAGGACACCGGGCTGGCGCCCCGCTCACCGGTGGACTTCGGCGACGTGCACGCCCGCACCCTGTACGCGCCCGCGCAGGACGGGACGCCGATCCCGCTCACCGTCATCCACCACAAGGACCTGGAGCTGGACGGCGACAACCCGACCGTGCTCACCGGCTACGGCTCCCACGGGTTCATCGACCTGCCGGAGTTCCGTCCCGAGATGCTCGCCTGGTACGAGCGCGGCGGCGTCTACGCCGTCGCGCACCTGCGCGGCGGCGGCACCTACGGCCGCGAATGGCACGAGGCCGGGCGCGGCGAGCGCAAGGAGGCCACCATCACGGACTTCATCGACTGCGCCGAACATCTTATCGCCCTCGGCTACACCCGCCCGGGACGGCTGGCCGCCGAGGGCGCCAGCAGCGGCGGCATCCCCACCGGCGGCGCGCTGGTGCGCCGCCCCGATCTGTGGGCGGCCATGGCGATGCACGTGCCGACGGTGAACGCCACGCGCAACGAGTTCACCGAGAGCGGGCCGATTAACGTGCCCGAGTTCGGCAGCATCACCACCGAGGAGGGCCTGCGTGCCCTTCTGATCATCGACGCCTACCTGCGGGTTCACGACGGCGTGCCGTACCCGGCGGTGTTGCTGACCGCCGGCCTGCGCGACGCGCGGGTGCCGCCGTGGCAGCCGGCGAAGCTTGCTGCTCGCCTGCAGGCGGCCACGGCCTCCGGCCGGCCGGTGCTGATGCGCGTCGAGGAGCACGGCTGGCATGGCGCCGGCTCGACCAGAGACCAGGAGCAGGCGCTGCTCGCCGATGTGCTGGCCTTCATCCTGCACGCGTCCGACGGGTCATGATGACGACAGACATGTCGGGTACGGCACACGCACGCGCCCTCAGCCACGTCACGGCCCGGTCGATCCCGGCCTGCGTGTGACGCTCAACCCTGGTGGCGAGCTGGCGGTCCTCGACAGGCTGCCAAGGACGGCGGCTACCTGTCCCAGTTCGTCACCGGGACCGGCAACGGGGCCTGACCGCCCATCCCGGCGGGGACAGGTGGCTCTGGGAGAGCCGCATCTTCGGCGGTGCCTACGACGAGGCGCCCGCGCGACAAGGTTGAGCAGGCCGTCACCGCGTGAGTGGCGGCGCGCCGTCACGACGCTGTCTACCGCGGCAAAGCCGTCAAAGGGTCGTGGTGGCGGGCGTTCGGGCGGTGACGGGGGACAGGAGGACCAGAAGCTGCTTTCAGGCGACGCCGGACAGGTCCAGACGCTTGGCCATGTCGAGGTGGAAGCGGCCGTAGGGGTTGATGTGCGACCAGAACAGCGGTGATAGGCCGCGCCGGTCCTCTGCCGTGAGCCGCTCGGCCCAGGCCGGGTCGGCCAGCACCGCCTGCAGCAGCAGGGTGTTGACGTAGACCAGGCAGGACTGCAGCAGGTGCAGCGCCAGCATGGAGACCTCGGCGTGCTCGCGGTCGGGGCCGGTGAGCACGCCTTTCCTTGCCGCAGAAGATCTTGTCGTTGGCGCCGTTCCAGTTCTCCTTTTGGCAAGCGCGGCGTAGTGCACGTCGCGGTTGTCCGCCGGGCAGGTCCTCATCCGGGTTGCGCCAGCGGCCCGCGCCCTCAACGTAGACCTCCCGGCGGCGCAAAGCCTCGCGCAACGCGATCAGCACGCACAACTCGTACGGGATGCGCTCGATCCGGCCGCTGGCGGCATCGGTGATCGCCTCGGTCCAGGCCTTGGGCACATGCGTCGGCGCTGGTAGAGAGGTAGGTACTCGCGGATCTTGCGGCCGCTGGTCGCCGAGCGAGATGCCCAGCGTCGGGAACTGCTTGGCGATCTCCAGCGCGGTGAGAGGGCCCGGCGCTGTGAGCTGTGTGACCAGGCGTTCGCGAGGGTGAAATCGAGATCCGGTCGGTGGTGCTCGAGCCCGCCGAGTACGCCGGGTGCTGAGTCAGGAACGCGAGTGCTACCCGCGGACGCAGATCGCGCACCGATTAGGTTTCCGCGCCGCGCCCGTCTGTACGTGTGAGATCGACTCACAGGAGGCTGGCAGGATGCGGAAACTGATCTTCGGCATGAACGTGACCCTGGACGGCTACATCGCCGCGACCGGCGACGACATCGGCTGGGGTGGGGGAGAGGGGCCGGACTCATCGCCGAGCGCCGAGCTGTTCCAGTGGTGGTATGACCAGATGCGGGCGAGCGATCTGTCGCTGTACGGGCGCAAGCTGTGGGAGGCGATGAGCTCCCACTGGCCGACCGGCGACCAGCGGCCCAACGCCACGCCGGCGGAGATCGAGTTCGCGCGCCTCTGGCGGGACATGCCGAAGGTGGTGTTCTCATCGACGATCGACAAGGTCGACTGGAACACCCGCCTGGTCACCGGTGACGCGGTCGCCGAGATCGCCCGGCTCAAGGCCGAGGACGGCGGCCCGATGGACATCGGCGGCGCGACGCTCGCCGGGGCGGCCATGCGGGCCGGGCTGATCGACGAGTACGCGCTGGTCACCGTGCCGGTCCTGGTGGGCGGCGGCACGCCGTTCTTCACCGCGCTGGACAGCTGGGTGAACCTGAACCTGGTCGAGACGCGGACATTTCCCGGCGGCGTGATGCTGACCCGATACGAGACGCGGCGATGAGGGAACCTTCTCCCGGCGCTTCCTTGCGTTCCGAGTGAGTTGTTGACCGACTCGCTGAAGATGAGGACGACGGCGCCGTTGATCGTGACGATGTTCTTCGGGCATGAAGATGCCCCGCCGGCAACGCCGGCGGGGCGGTGGTGTTCGCGTTGCCGCGTTGGTGTTCAGCTGGTCGGGGTGCTCATTCCGCGGTGACTTCGGTAAGGCCGGCCCGTGCGCAGGACTCGTCGACGATGGCGACTTGCCTGATCACAGCGTCGCGGGCAGGCCCAGCCATGGTTTGTCGGTGGCGTCGAATCCGGTGAGCTCGGCGATCTTCCCGTTGACGATGTGCAGGACCGCGATGGTGAACAAACGGTATTCCGGGTCGTCGGGGGTGCGGAGGTACAGCGCGGCGGCAGGCATGCGGTTGACCGTCGTGGCGATGCAGCGCCAGTCGTCGTAGCCGCACTGGAAGAGCCCACTGGAGACCCAGCCGTCCACCGCGTCCTTGGCCGTGACGATCAAGGTGCCCGGGTCGGGCAGCATCGCGAAGCGCAGGTCGTCGCGCAGCAGGGCCATCAGCCCGTCGAGGTCGTTGCGCTCATGGGCGTCGATGTACGACTTCACCACGTCGCGCTCGTCATCCGACAGCTCGTGCGTGGCTGAGCGCCGCCAGTCGAGGCGGCGGTCGGGCAGTTGCTCGCGCATCGTCACGCGCGCCCGCTGCAGTGCGCTGGTCACCGATGCGACGGTCAGCTCGAGGGCGTCGGCGGCCTTCGACGCCGGCCAGCCGAGGACGTCGCGCACGATGAACACCGCCCGCTGCCGCGGCGGCAGGTGCTGGACGGCGACGATGAACGCCAGCTCGATCGTCTCCCGCGCCACCACCGATTCCTGCGGGTCCTCCGGGAGCATCCGGTCCGGGTAGGGCTGCAGGTAGTGCACTTCCGAGCCCGCTCCCGGCAGCTCGGCAGGCACGGGTGTGCGGTCGTTGCGCTTGTCCAGGAAGTCGAGGCAGGCGTTCGTCGCAATCCGGTACAGCCAGGTCCGCAGCGCAGCGTGGCCCTTGAACGACTCCCGCTTGTTCCACGCCCGCAGGAACGTCTCCTGCGTCATGTCCTGGGCGTCCTCGTAGTTCGCGAGCATCCGGTAGCAGTGCACCTGCAGCTCACGCCGGTAGCGCTCCGTGATGAGCGCGAACTGTGCTGCGTCATGTGAGCGGGCCGCCGCGATGAACGCGGCTTCGTCGTCGCCTAGCAGTCTGGCGTCGGTCATGGTCGTCAATCCTTCCGCAGGTGGCGAGGGGACACCAGAACAGACGACGTGGCGGAGGATTTCTGAGCGGTGAAGCGCTGACACCGGGCCGTTCGTCAGGCCGGATGGGTCGGGTCGGACACACCCTCGATGTCGAGGGCCCCTTCTCGGGTCGGCGGCCGCCGCCGTCGAAGCCTTCGCCTGCCCGATGTGCGCCGCTGCGGCGGGCAGCCCCTGCCGGACCCGGGGCGGCAAGGTCGCCCCGAAGTACCACACCTCGCGCTTCACCCTGGCGCCCCAGCTACGCGCCGAACTCGAGGTACGCACTCCGGCCGATCGCGGCCCCGGTCGTAGCTGGGCGGCAGGCGCGGCGATCCACGCCCCGGCGCCGCAAGCCGCCACGAAGCCGGCCCGCGTCGGCTACGCCCGCTGCAGCACCGCCCAGCAGGAACTCCAGAGTCAGCTAGACGCCCTGGCCGACGCCGGATGCGACCCGGTCTTCTCCGAGAGGATCAGCACCCGGATCAAGGTACGGCCCGAATTCGCCAAGGCGCAGCAGTACGCCCGCACCATCAAGCAAGCCGTCCCGCACCAGCGCGTGATCCTCACCGTGCACGAGATGAAACGCCTCGGACGCGGCGCCGCCGAACTGCTCACCATCGCCGAAGACCTACGCCACCACGACATCGAACTGGAGCTGCTCACCGGCCCGCTGCAAGGCGTCTACGACCCGTCCGGGCACGGCGCCGCACTGTTCGCCTTCTTCGCCGGCATGGCCGAGTCCGAGCGCGAGTACGTGCGCGAGAAATCGCTGGAGGGCCAGGCCTCGGCCCGCGAGCGCGGCCGCCACGGAGGCCGCTCCAAGGTCTTCGACGACGACATGATCGCCTACGCGCGAACGCTACGCGAACGCGGTGTGGCGGTGCCCGACATCGCGTCCAAGCTGATCATCCCCACGGGCAAGAACAAGGGCAGCAACCCCTCCGTGGCCAGCGTCTACCGCATCCTCGCAGACAACGAGGGCACGCCGACCTGACACCCCCAGTTCGTCGGCTCACGCCAACGGCTTCGGGTTGAGCAGGAGCCCGACGCCCGCTCAACCCGAAGAGGTCAGATCTGGAACTGTGCCGCCGCACCTCGCGGGAGCCACCGGAACAGGCCCCTGATCTGTTCCGGAGCTCGCGCCAGGTCGCGCTCGACGCCGTCGCGGCCCTGCCGGAAGTGCGCCCAGCCCTCGTAATGGACCGGCAGCACCGTGCGCGGGGTAAAGGTCCGGCACAGCCGTACGGCCTGGCGCCCGGTCATGCTGTACCGCAACGGCCCGGTCAGCGGGAAGCCGACGCCGCCCAGATGGAGCAGCACCGTGCTGGGCCGGATCGCGGCGGCGGCCCGGCGCAGCGCCCGATGGTCGACGGTGTCGCCGGTGATCCAGAGCGGGCCGTGGGCCTGGCCTGGCCAGGTCAGGGCGAATCCGATCACCTCGCCGGTGATCGGGCGGCTCAGCGGCGGCCCGTGCCGGCAGGGTGTGGCCAGGATGTCGATGGGCGGGCGGCCGGGCGCTTCCAGGCGGGTCGATTCGCCGGCGAGCAGGCCGCGAGCCGCCACCGGGAGGGCATGGGCTCCCGACCGGGTGGTCACCACGGTTCCCGCGTCCGGCAGCAGGGCCCGGCCGCCGTGGTCGAGGTTGTCGCCGTGGTGGACGTGGGTGAGCAGGATGGCGTCGATGGGTGGCAGATCGGCGGCGCTCACGGCTGGTCCGGTGAGTTTGCGTGAGGAGGTGCCCCACCCGAAGGAGTAGGTCTGCCCGGGAGCGTCGAAGGTGGGATCGGTGAGCAGGTGCCAGCCGCCGAACTCGATGAGCACGGTCGGGCCGCCGATATGGGTGAAGTGGACGTTCGTCACGTGACCGCTTCCTTGTGTGGTGTGGTGCCGGTCAGGGCCCGCAAGCCGTTGGCAACGGCGATGGTGGGGGGAGGAGGGTGCCGCCTGGAACGAGGTTCATCGCCTCCTCTGCAGAGCGGTTCCCGTGAGGTCAGCTCTGTGAACGGGCCCGTGTGGGTGGGTGCGCTGAGGGAGATGCCGGCCTTTGGGCGGCCCGCATGCGGCGGCGGTCGGCCGGGGTGGTCGCGGCCCACATGCCGTCCGGTTCGCCTGTGGTCACCGCCCATTCCAGGCACGGGAGCCTGACGGGGCAGGAGGTGCAGATCCGGCGGATTTCTGCGGTCTGTGCCGCCGGGACGGTCTTCCAGTCCAGCGGGAAGAACACGTCCGGATCCTGGGCGCCGCACGCCGCCGACTCGGCCCAGTGCAGGTTCAGCTGTGTCATGTCCGTGCCTTGTCGTGGGCTGTCACCGGGGAGTGAGGTCCGGCGTGGCTGTGCCGTCACGCCGGACCTGCTCGCCTTAGCCGGCGTGCCTGAGCGCCCAGTTCAGGGCGTGGTCGGCGACCTCGTCCCAGCCCTGCTGGGCGGGGATCAGGTGGGAGCGGCCGGGGAACTCGACCACTTCGGTGATCGTGTCCGGCGCCTTGTAGTGCTTGGCGTTGGAGCGCTGGATCTTCGGCGGCATGAGGTTGTCGTGCTCACCGGAGATGAACAGCAGCGGCTTGCGGTCGTTGTTGTGGTAGTCGACGTAGGTGTCGTCCTTGCCGGGGTGGATGTTGGCCAGCGCGCTCCCCCAGAAGATGTGCCCGGAGGCCGGGATGTGGTAGCGCTCGTAGGCGGCCCGCGCCTCGCCCTCGGGGAAGGTGTTGGTGAAGGCGTAGCGCCAGTGCTCGTAGTCCAGGCCGACCGCCTTGTGCCGGTTGGCCGGGTTCCTGAGCATCGGGAAGGTGGCCTTGACCTGCGAGAGCGGGATGACCTTCACCCCCTCGGTCGGGGCGGAGTTGATCGCCACGCCGGCCGTGCCGTACCCGTGGTCGAGCAGGATCTGGGTGAACACGCCGCCGGCGGAGTGTCCCATGAGGATCGGCGGCCGCTCCAGGCCGCTGACGAGCTTCTCCAGGGAGTCGATGATCTGCGGGACGGTGACCCGCTCGATGGGCGTGGGGTCGGCGTTGAGCGCTTCGACCTCGACCTCGAAGCCGGGGTAGGCGGGGGCGAGCACCCGGAACCCCTTGGCCTCGTAGTGGGCGATCCAGTTCTCCCAGCTCCGCGGGGTGACCCAGAAGCCATGGATCAGGACGATCGTGTCGGGTTTCATCGGCTGCTCCTAGCGGGTGGCGGCGTAGGCGGCGAGGATGACGGCCGTGGCGGCGGCGGGGTGGGACATCATGACCACGTGCGAGGAGTTGATCTCGGTGACCTTGCTGCCGGCGCGCTTGGCCATGAAGCGCTGGGCGGCGGCCGGGATGACCTTGTCCTGGGCCGGGATGAGGTACCAGGACGGGATGGTCTTCCAGGCGGGCACACCGCTGGGTCCTGAGAGTCCTTCGACGCTGCCGGGCCGCTGGGTGGCGGCCATCAGCCGGGTGGTGGACTCGGGCAGGTCGGCGGCGAACACCGCCCTGAACTTGGCGGGGTCGATGTAGCCGTCGGTCCCGAGTTCGGTACGGCCCGGCACCGGGTACTTCCGCGTGATCAGGGCTGTGCCGAGTTCGCTGCCGGGGAATTGCTGGGCCAGTTGCAGCGCGCTCTCGCCCTCGTCGGGTGCGAAGGCGCCGAGGTAGACCAGGGCTTTGACATTGTCGTGCCCGCGGGCGGCGTTGGTGATGACGATGCCGCCGTAGGAGTGGGCGGCGAGGATGACCGGCCCGGTGATGGTGTCGAGGACGCTGGAGATGTAGGCCGCGTCACCGGCGGTGTCCCTGAGCGGGTTGGCCGGGGCGATGACGGGGAAGCCGGCCCGCTGCAGCAGGCCGATGACCTGGTTGAAGCCCGAGGCGTCGGCGAACGCCCCGTGCACCAGGACCACGGTCGGCTTGGCGGGGGCCGCGGAGGCGGAGACGGTCGCTCCGCCCAGTCCGAGGATCAGGGCACAGCTCGTGACGAGGGCGCCCAGCAGGCGGCCGGCCCGGCGTAGGAGGGTCACGTCATGCTCCTCAGGAGTTCACGAAGGCGAGCAGGTCGGCGTGCAGGCGGTCGCGGTCGGTGTCGGGCAGGGCGTGCCCGCTGCCCTCGTACACCTTCAGGACGGCGCCGTTGATCATGTCGACCGAGCGCTTGCCCCCGACCTCGAACGGCACGATCTGGTCGTCGTCACCGTGAATGACCAGGGTGGGAACGTCGATCTTGGCCAGGTCCGGCCGGAAGTCGGTGGCGGAGAAGGCCGCGATGCACTCGTACGCGCCCCGGTGCCCGCACGCCATGCTCTGCAGCCAGAACGCGTCCCGGAAGCCCTGAGGGACGTCCTGCCTGCGGTTGTGCCCGAAGAACGGGCCGTCGGCCAGGTCACGGTAGAGCTGCGACCGGTTCGCGACCTCGCCCGCGCAGATCGCGTCGAAGACCTCGACCGGCAGGCCCTCGGGGTTGTCCTCGCTGCGCAGCATCAGCGGCGGCACGGCCGACACCAGCACCAGCTTCGAGACGCGGTCGCTGCCGTGCCGGCCGAGGTAGTGGGCTACCTCCCCGCCCCCGGTCGAGTGCCCGACCAAGGTGAGGTCGCGCAGGTCGAGCTGCTCGATCAGGCAGGCCAGGTCGTCGGCGTAGGTGTCCATCTCGTTGCCGTGCCAGGTCTGCGCCGAGCGGCCGTGCCCGCGCCGGTCGTGGGCGATGGCGCGGTGCCCGTGCTCGGCGAGGAAAAGGGCGGCCGCTTCCCAGGCGTCGGAGTTGAGCGGCCAGCCGTGGCTGAGCAGGACCGGCGAGCCGCCGGTTCCCCAGTCCTTGTAGAAGATCGAGGCTCCGTCGCTGGTGGTCACGTAAGGCATGTCGGATTCCTTGGTTGACGTGGGCTTTGTGGTCTTCATCCAAGTCGCGTGGCCGTGGGGCGACCATGCAGAACCGCATGCAGAAGTAGCGCGGATCCACGATCCGGACACGTTGATCCACAACTGGCGCAAGCCGTAGATTCATCGTCAGTGGGGAGGATGCATGGTCAGTGAGTTCGGTCTGCTCTTACGGCGGCTGCGGCAAGAGGCAGAGCTGACGCTCGAAGAGCTTTCCGCTGTGTCGGGCGTGAGCGCGCGGGCGATCAGCGACATGGAGCGCGGCCACAGCCGCGGCCCGCAACGGCGCACGGTGGATGCTCTGGCCGACGCGCTCAAGCTCGACGGCGAGCGGCGGACGGCGCTGACCGACGCCGCGAAGGCGGGCCGTCCGAGGCCGACGGGTCCCGCGCCGGGTTCGTGCGAGCTGCCGCGCGGCGTGGGCGACTTCACTGGACGAGCCGCCGAACTGCTCCAGTTGCGCCGGCTGGCCGAGCAGGCCGGCGCCCCGGCCGCGAGCATCGCCACCGTCTCCGGCACCGGCGGCATCGGCAAGACTGCCCTGGCCGTGCACGCCGCCGGGCAGCTGGCCGGCCTGTTCCCCGACGGCCGCTACTACCTCGACCTGCGCGGCATGGACGCCACGCCCCTGCCTCCCGCGGTGGCGTTGTCGCGGCTGCTCAAGGCTCTCGGCGTCCCGGAGAACGCGATCCCGGGCGAGGAGGAGGAGCGGGCGGGGCACTACCGGGTGCTGCTGCGCGAGCGCAGCTGCCTGATCGTCCTCGACAACGTCGCCCACGAGAGCCAGGTCCGCCCGCTGCTGCCGCCGGACGGCGCCGCGATGGCCATCGTCACCAGCCGCAGGACCCTCGCCGGGCTGGAGGGCGTGCGGCAGATCCCGCTGGCTCCGCTGTCCGGCGAGGAGACGGTCGGCCTGCTGCGCGCGATCGTGGGCGAGGAACGTTCCGGGTCGGACGCGACCGGCCTGGCCAGGCTGGCCGAGCTCTCCGGCCGTCTGCCGCTGGCCGTGCGCATCGTCGGCAACCGCCTGCAGAGCCGGCCCGGGTGGACGCCCAGCCAGCTGGCCGGACGGCTGGACGACGAGGAACGACGGCTGGAGTCCCTGGCGGCCGGCGACCTGGCCGTCGCCGCGGCGTTCGCGCTCTCCTACGAGCAGCTGTCCGGTACGGCCCGCCTGGTCTTCCGTCGCCTGGCGCTCGCCGCGGCGCCGGACTTCGGGGTGGCGCTGACCGCGATCTTGAGCGAGACGGAGCCGGAGGAGGCCGAGGACGCGCTGGAAGAGCTGGTCGAGCTGGGCCTGCTGCAGTCGCCGTACGTCGCCCGCTACCGCTTCCACGACCTGGTCCGCCTGTACGCCCGCGCACAGCTGGCCAAGGAGGAGTCGATCGAGGCGCAGCACGGCGCGCGACGGCGCATGGAGAGCTGGCTGCTGGACATGGCGGTCGTGGCGGGACGCTGGTTCGAGCCGGGGTACGGCGCGCCCCCTCCCGGCTGGCGTTCCCTCATCGAGCTCGGCAGCCGGGAGGAGGCCGGCAACTGGCTGCGGGAGGAAGGGACGGCCTGGCTGGAGGCGTTGCGCTCGGCGGCCCATCAGGGCGAGCACGCGACGGTCGTCGAAGTGGCCGAATCCATGCACTGGTTCTCCGACCAGTGGATGTCCTGGGGCCACTGGCGCGAGATCTTCGAATTGTCCTCCGACGCAGCGCGGGCCATGGGCGACCAGCTCCAGGAATCGGTGCACCTCGGCTACCTGTCGTGGGCGCTGATCTTCTGCGAAGCCCGCGAAGCGGAGGGGCGGACGGCCGCGTTGCGGGCAGTGGAGCTGGCGCGGGCCGCGGGCGACGAACGCCAGCAGGGCTGGGCCCTGCTCTACGCCGCGTGGGCCGAGCAGCTGGAGCCGACCAGGCAGGAAAGCGCGCTGGAATACGCCCGCCAGAGCGCAGACCTTCTGCGCCGGGCTGGAGACCCGGAGGGCTACCCACAGGCCGCGACCACCGTCATGGTGTCGCTGGGCCGGCTGGGGCGGATGGAAGAGGTGCTGGAGCAGGGCCGGGCTTGCCTGGCCACCCTACGGGAGCCCGGCTACGGCGGCGATCCGTCGATCGTGGCCTACAGCATCGGCGTGACGCTGCACGACATGGGAAGGGCCTACGCCGAGACGGAACGATGGGACGAGGCGATCGACGCCTTCCAGCAAGCGCTGCCTGAGCTGAGCGCGCACCCCATCGCCGTGGTCCTGGGGCGTGCGCACCGCAACCTGGGAGTCGCGTTGACCAAGACTGGCCGCTTCGAGGAAGCACGCCAGGCTTTGGAAGAGGCGCGGCGGATCCTCGAAACGACCAGCGAGACCGCAACCGTGGCCGAGGTGATCCAGGAGCTGGCCGATCTACCCGAGCGGTGAACGCGTCCAGCGACGCAGACGGCCCGGCTGCAGCCCTCAGTGGCGGCTCCGCTCGCGTGGTCAGGCGCCCTGGCCCGCCTCCAACTCCGGACCCGGCTCTCGGGCCGGGCTGGCGGGGTCTGGGGTGTCCAGGTCGGGACCGAGGTCAAGCCGTTTGCTCATGTCGAGCTCGAACTTGCCGTACAGGTTCAGATGGGTCCAGAACAGGGCCGAAAGGCCGCGCCGGTCGGCATCGGTGAGCTTCTTGGCCCACGCCGGTTCGGCCAGGACGATCTGCACCATGCGGGTGTTCAAGTAGACGATCGCGGCCTGGACCAGGTGGAGTGCGAGGGCGGACACTTCGACGCTTTCGCGGTCGTCGCCGGTCAGGTCGGGCCCCGAGTAGGAGCGGTACGGCGAACCGGGCTTACTGTCACATTTGTTGACAGTGGGGCTTGAGCAGGCAAGTCTTGCCCGATGGCGGAGTCTGAGGGCGTGGCGTTCGTCCGGGCGGATGTTGAGCGGTTCTGCGCGGAGCTGGTGGGGGTGGCGCCGGCGATCAGGCTGGCCAGGCTGGCGGAGCTGCGGGTGATGCTGGAAGGCGTGGTGGCGGCGGCCTCGGCGCAGGCGATGGCCGATGCGCGGGATGAGGGGTGGGGACTGCGGCGGATCGGCCGGCAGGTGGGGATGTCACACGAGCAGGTACGGCGCATGCTGGCCGAGCTGTCGCCCGCTCCGGGGCCCTCCTGAACCTCGCTGGGATGGCGAGATCGGGGAACGGCGAACATTACATTTCATGATCAATATCTCGGCGAGCTCTGGCCGGACATCTCGAAGATCATTTAGGTGCCACACTTTCAGCTGATAGCGGGCCGGTGACCCGGCCTGGCCCACGAGCAGCGGGAGTGCGTGATGCCGGTCAACTTCCTCACCGAGGACCAGCGTGGCCGGTGGGGCAGGTTCAACGAGGTCCCCGACTTCACCCAGCTGGGCGGGTTCTTCCACCTGGAAGCCGCTGACCGGCGGCGGGCGATGGCCGCCAACGGGGCCCGCAACCAGCTCGGCTATGCCGTCCAGCTCGGGACGGCTCGGTTCTTGAACTGCTTCCTGACCGATCCCGAGGACGTGCCCGCCGTGGTGGTCGACTACGTCGCCGAGCAACTCGGCTTGGACGCCTCCGCGCTGAAGGGGTACGGGGAGAAGGAGGCGCGCTGGGATCACCAGAAGCAGATCCGTGAGGCCTACGGCTTTGAGGTGTTCGAGGAGCACGCGTTTGCGCTGGCGTGCTGGATCTACCGGCGGGCCTGGTCGAATAACGAACGCCCGATCGTGCTGCTGGACCTTCTCACCCACCGCCTGGTCGAGGCGAAGATTCTGCTACCCGGCATCAGCACGGTGGAACGACTGGTGTCGGAGATCCGTGAGCGGGTCGCGCTGCGCCAGTACAAGATCTTGGCCTCGCTGCCCAGCCCGAACCAGAAGGACGCGCTGGAAGAGCTGGTCACGGTGGCCGAGGGACGGCGGATCTCGGGCCTGGACCGGCTGCGCAAGAGCCCGACCGACGTGTCCGGCGCCGGGGTGGGCAAGGCGCTGGAGCGGCATGTGGAGTTACGCGGCCTGGGCGCCTCAGCGTGGGATCTATCGGCGGTCCCGGCCGGGAAGGTCGCCGCGCTGGCCCGTTTCGCCAAGGCCGCCAGGGCCAAGGCGGTCGCCGACCTGGCTGGGGATCGCAAGCTGGCCACCCTGGTCGCCTTCGCCGCGGTGATGGAGCCGGTCTCAGCTGATGAGGCGATCGAGGTGTTCGACTTGGCGATGGGTGATCTGGTGCGGACGTCGGCGTTCAAGGCGGGCAAGGAGCGGCTGCGCACGCTCAAGGACCTGGACAGCGCCGCGATCGTGTTGCGCGAGGTGTGGCTGGCGATCCGGGATGTGGCCGCCGACCCGGACGGTGATGTGCGGGCCGCGCTGGACGGCATGGACCTGCTGGCCATCCACGCCGCGGCCGAGGTCATCGGCGAGCTCGCCCAAGAGCCCGATGAGGACTTCCACGACCAGCTGCTGCAGCGCTACGCCACCATCCGCCGGTTCTTGACCAAGCTGCTGAAGGTCATCGACTTCCACGCCGGCGCGGCCGAAGCCGGTCGCTCCGGCGGCGGGCAGGGCGCGCGCCGCGGCTTTGAGCTGCTGGAGGCGATCGACTTCCTCAAAGGCCTGGAACGGCGCCACAGCCCCGTGCGCCCGGATGAGGTGCCGTCGGCGCACCTGAGTTCGGCCTGGCACCGGCGGGTCTTCCCCAAGCGAGGGGAGAAGGCTGGCGAGGTCAACACGCTGGCCTACACGGTGGCCACTGTCGAGCGGCTACGCGAGTGCCTGCGCCGCCACGAGGTGTTCGTGCCCGGCCTGCCCAAATGGGGCGACCCCACCGCCGGGCTGCTGGCCGGAGCGGCCTGGGACAAAGCCCGCGCCATGGTCTGCCGCGACCTGGGCCTGTCGGCCGAGCCGGGCGCCGACACGCAGCGGTGGGCGCGCACCCTGGACTTCGCCTACAAGCAGCTGGCCGCGGGCCTGTCGGGCGAGGAATCGGTGCGCAACGAGTGGCTGCGCATCGAAAAATCCCCCGAAGGCAAGGATCACCTCGTCCTGACCGGGCTGGAAGCGCTGGACGAACCCGCCTCACTGACCGCGCTACGCGCCGACGTCGAGGCCCGCATGCCCGTCGTCGACCTGCCCGAAGTGCTGCTGGAAGTGCACTCGTGGACCGGCTGCCTGGGCGCCTTCACTCACGTGTCCGGCGAGGCGCCCTCCCGGCGAGAGGACATGGTCAAGTCGATCGCGGCCGTCTTGGTCGCCCAGGCCATGAATGTCGGGATGCGGCCCATGGCCAGCGACCACGAACCGGCGCTCGCTCTGGACCGGCTGTTTTGGGCCGAGCGGAACTACATCCGCGCCGCCACGCTGACCGCCGCCAACGCCACCCTGGTCGACTACCACGCCACCCAGGAGATCGTGCAGACCTGGGGCGGCGGCGAACTGGCCTCGGCCGACGGGCTGCGCTTCGTCGTCCCGGTCAAGACCATCAACGCTGGGCCGAACACGAAGTACTTCGGCAAGGGCAAAGGCGCGCGCGGCGTCACCTACTACAACTTCACCTCCGATCAGTTCACCGGCTTCCATGGCATCGTCATCCCCGGCACCCCCAAGGACTGGTACTACATCCTGGAAGGCCTGCTGGAACAGGAGACTTCGCTGCGGCCCACCGAGATCGTCTCCGACACCGCCGGCGCCTCGGAGCTGGCCTTCGGCGTCTTCCGGCTGCTGGGCTGGCAGTTCTCCCCGCGCCTGGCTGACGTCGGCAGCTCAACCCTGTACCGGGCTGACCCTGCTGCTTTCTACGGCCGCCTCAACACCATGATCAAAACCCGGGTGAACATCGGCCTCATCAACGACCACTGGGACGACCTGCTGCGCGTGGCCGGCTCCCTGCAGACCGGTGCGGTCCGCCCGGCCGAGCTGTTTCGCTACCTGACCGGCGGCGGCACCCCCACCCCGATCGGCCGCGCTCTGATGGAGCTGGGCAAGCTGGATCGCTCGGTCTACCTGGCCTCCTACTTCAACGACGAACTGCTGCGCCGGCGGGTCAACACCCAGCTGAACCGGCAAGAAGCCCGCCACACCCTGGCCCGCAAGATCTTCCACGGGCAGAAAGGCGAGCTACGCCAGAGGTACAAGGAAGGGCAGGAAGATCAACTAGGGGCGTTGGGCCTGCTAACCAACGTCTGCATTCTGTGGAACACCGTCTATACGGCCCGCGCGCTGGAACAGATCCGCGCCGAGGGCAAGAAGATAGCCACCGCCGATATCGCCCGCCTGTCCCCGCTCGGCTTCGAGTGGCTCAACTTCCTGGGCCGCTACAACTTCTCCCTGCCCGAGGCTGTGCGCGAGGGCAACTTCCGGCCGCTGCGCACCCCCGGTCAGCGGTAATCGGGGGTGAACCTGCACCGGAACCGTTTGTACCGTACGCGCTTTCCCTCGGGTCGGAACAGTCTCGGCGGGAGACCTCTGCCCGCATCACCTCCGAGCACGACGACACGGCTGCTGACACCAGGCGAGATACCTGCACCAAGCGGTGTGTTTCTGGCGTACTCCGGCCGTACCCCTTCCATGCCGTCAGGGGCGGCGGCTATGGCGAGCCCCAAGAGGCTGGGGCCCGGTCGGGTTCCGGGGCGGGTTCGGGCGCACGGTCCTGCGGGTTCGTGGTAGGTCGAGGGCGGACCGGCCACCAGACGGCCCGACCGAGCAGTGCGGCGAGTGCGGGGACCAGCACTAGCGACACCACAAGCGCGGAAACCATGATGCCCAGCGTCATCGCGAAGGCGATCTGTTCGTTGCCCGAGGACGTGGCGAGGCTGGCGAAGGAAGCGGCTAGCACCACGCCGGCCGTCGTGATGGCCGGTGTCGTGTGCCGTACGGCGCGGGCCACGGCGGCGCGGGCCGGACCTGGTCGCTGCATCTCCTCCCGGATCCGGTCGGTGATCAGGATGTTGTAGTCGGTGCCCAGGGCGACGACGAACAGGAACAACACGAGCGGGAGGGTGAAGCTGACGCCCGGCTTGCCGAGTATGTGCTGGAACAGCAGGGTGGCGGTGCCGAGGGTGGCGGCGAAGCCGAGCCCGACGGAGAGCATCAGGATCACCGGCGCGAGCAGGCTGCGCAGGAGCAGCAGGAGGATCAGCGCGATCAGCGCGGCCGCGACCGGGAACACGATCGTGAGGTCGTGCTCGACGGCCGTCGAGATGTCGGCGATGATCGCCGGGGTCCCGCCCACGTGTGCCGTCGTCCCGGCGGGCGTGTGCTGGGCGACCGTGGCCCTGATCGGTCCGGAGGCCAGGTCGCGGGCCTGCTGGCTCTGCGGGTCCGCGGTCGGATAGAGGTCGATCCTGGCGGCGCGGTGGTCCTTGTTCAGGACGGTCTTCGCGACTCGGCCCACACCCTTGACCTGGGTGAGCGCACGGGATAGACCGTCCAGCCGGTCGGCGGTGAGGGCGCCGTCGTCCTTGGAGGTAACAAAGACGCTCGTCGGGTCCGACACGCCGGCCGGCAGCGCATGGGAGATCTCGGCCGCGGTGGCTGCGGCGGGGGTCTGGGTGCCGGGGCTGCCCTGGCCGTAGTCCATGCGGATGCCGATCAGCCCGGCGGCCAGTGCGGCGAGCAGGGCGACAGAGGCGGTCAGCATCATCAGCGGGCGTCGCGTGACCAGCTCACCCAAGCGGGCGGCACGGCCCTCGCGCGTCTCGCGGTGCAAGGCCGTGCTGGAGGGCCAGAACATCTTGCGGCCGGTGGCCGCGAGCAGCGCCGGCAGCAGGGTGAGGCTGCCGAGCAGCATCACCAGGATCGCGACGGCGATCGCGGGGCCCATCGAGCGGAACTGCCCGAAGGTCGCCAGTCCCAGCGTGGCGAAGGCGGCCACGATGGTCAGCGCCGCCGAGGTGATCGCGGTGCCCACCCGGCCGGAGACCTGCCCGGCCACCTCGCGGGCTGACTGCTCGGGCCTGGCCCGCAGTGCCTCGCGGAAGCGGAACAGCAGGAACAACAGGTAGTCGATGCCAATGCCGAACAAGACCACGTTGATCAGCCCGGGGGTGCTCGCGTCGAGCTTGAGCCCGCTGATCATCGCGGCGCCCGCGACGGCACCCGCGGCCACGAAGCCGATCAGGGCGACCGCGAGCAACGGCAGCAGGGCCGCCAGCACGCTGCGAAACACCAGCACGTTGAGCAGGATGATGAGCCCCGTGATGAGCCCGCCCCCGACCGTCGTGGCGATCTTGCGGGAATCGACGGTGTCGACGGCGTCGGCGAGAGGCCCGGTGAAACCGGTACGCATCCCCGCCTCTGAGAACTGCGTCCGGGCGGCGTCCCTGAAGGTCCGGTAGACGCCCTGGACGCCCCTATCCGCACGATTGCCGATCAGCTCGACGGAGAGCAGCTCGAAACTCCGGTCGGGCGCCGTCATCGCCGGGGCGATCGTGGGGGTCTGGGAGCGGTCGGGGACCAGGTACTGCTGCGGACCGTCGTCCTCCCTTGGCATGATCACCCGGCGCTTGGCCAGCTTCGCCGCCTCGGCCTCGACCCGCTCCTGGTCAGCGGCGTTGAGGGCCTTGCCGTCGGAGCGGGCGACCAGCACCGTCACCGTGGTCGCGTCGGGATTCACCCCGAACCGCTCCTTGGCGATGTTCAGGGCGGCGGCCGAGTCGTAGCTGCGAGGCAGGAAGTCCCCGGTCTGGTTCTGGGTGACCCGGTCGAACAGGGTCGGGGTCAGGGCGCTCAACGCGACGCCCAGCACCGCCCAGAGGGCGATGACCTTCCATGGGTGTCTGGTGGAATATCCGGTCAAGGCGCGGATCACGACGTGCTCCTGCGGACGGAGGCGGCGCAGAGTGCGTTGTCGATCAGGCGGGCCGTAGCCTGGCCCTGCTCTCGCGTGCCGGGGTAGGTGGTCCGGGAGACGATCACGCTGGTACGGCCGTCCTGGGTGACGGCGTTGTCGGTGATGAACCCGGGGGTGCCGCCGGGGTGCGTCCAGGCCGTGACTCCGCAGCTCAGTCGCTGCTTGGCCATACCCAGCCCGAACTCCCTGCCGGGCACGCCGACGGGGACCGTGGTCATCATCTTCTTCAGCTGTTGCTGCGACACCACCTGCCCGCCCAGCAGTGCACGCCAGAACCTGGCCAGGTCTTCTGTGGTGGTGACGGCCTCGCCCGCCGCGCCGGCCCAGCCGAGGCTGAGCAGGGTGGAGCGGAACGGGCGCGCGGTTTTGGCGTCCTCGGTGTAGGACTGCATGTGCGGCTTGGGCAGGAGCGGGGAGTCGCCGGGCAGGGTCGTGTTCCGCAGCTTCAGCGGCTTGATGATCCGGCGCGTCACCTCCTCGCGCCAGGAGTTGCCGACGGCCTTCTCGATGATCATCCCGGCCAAGGTGTAGTTGATGTTGGAATAGCTCCAGCGGGAGCCGGGGGCGAACAGCGGTCGATGGCCGACGCTGAGCGCCACCAGCCGCCGCGGGCTCATGCGCAGGAACCGGTAAGTGCGGTAACCCCGCTCCGTGTGCATCTTCTTCTCAATGTCGCCTACGGAGTCGTGCAGGCCGCTGGTGTGCTGGAGCAGGTGCTTGACGGTGATCGCGCGCCCGTCGTTGCCGTTGCCGCGCACCAGCCCGGGAAGCCACCGCTCGACGCTGTCGTTGACGGAGAGCCGCCCTTCCGCCTCGAGCTGCAGGATCACGGCGGCGACAAAGGTCTTGGTGTTGCTGCCCATCCGGAAATGCCCGCCGCTCGGGACCGGCACCTGACGGCCCAGCACCGCCGTACCACTGGATGCGGCCAGATCGGCGCGGGGCGAGAGCACCCGAGCCTGCACTCCCAGCGTGCCGGCGTCGCGGATCGCGTCCAGGTCCGCTTGCAGGGCCGCCCGGTCGTAACCGGGGGAAGAAGCGTGCGCCGGGCTCACCGCCAGCACACCGGCCGACACGGCCACGGCCGTTGTCGCCACGACCGCATGGAATCGGCGCTGGCCAACACTCATTTTTGCCTCCTGGCAGATTCACCTGGCGCCGGGGTTCCCGGCCGGTATCCAGACCATCAGTCAGAAGAGCAGCGAACCTCCTGGCAGCGGATGATCCTGACCGGGGCCCTGAGTCCTCCCCCGCGGCCGCGACCAGGACCCTGGTCCTAGTCCGGGTCCGCGCGGTGAGAGCATTCCGACTGCTGTGCAACCCTGGTTCGGGGGCCAAGAGGCCTGGTACAGGGGGAAGTCAGACATGTCCAGGAGCCGATACGTCGGGTCCGGCGATGCCCGGGAGCTGCCGTGGAGCCGTAACGACGCGCTCGTGATCGGCGGCGCCTGCGTGATGAACCTGCTCAGCTACGTGTTCTTCAACGCCTCCGACGGCCGGCACACCGTGAGCGTGACCGGGTTCCTCTTCGTCGCGCTGACAGCCCTGCCGCTGCTGGCCCGGCGTCGCTACCCGGTGGCGACGCTCGCCGCCGTCCTGGCACTCGACGCGACTGCCACCCTGACCGTGCCGCTGCCCTGGCACTTCGGCGCCGTGCTGGTGGTCGCCCTGTACTCGGTCGCCAGGGCCTGCCCCGGCCGCGTGACGGCGCTCGCGGCCGTCGTCACGGTAGCGGTGACGCTGCTGAGCCAGAGCAACGGCCGCATTCCGCCCTGGCAGGACGCGATCACCCCGCCCCTCACCACCCTGATCGTCGTCGGCGCCGCCATGGCGATGAACCGCTGGCAGCGGGAAGTGGACGCCAACCGCAGACTCCTCGCCGACCGTGCGGTGGCCGACGAACGCCGCCGCATCGCACGGGAGTTGCACGACATCGTGGCCCACCACATCACCACCATGCAGCTGATGGCCGGCGGAGCGCGGGCCAACCTCGCAGAACCGGAGGTGGTCAAGGACGCCCTGGTCACCCTCGAGTCCTCCGGGCGGCTCGCGCTGCGCGAGATGCGCCAGCTCCTGGACGTCCTACGGGACGGCGACGAACCCCCGGCCGCGCCGTCCCAGCCCCAGCCGGACGCCGACGACCTCGACCGCCTGGCGACCGAATCCCGCCTCGCCGGAGTGCCGACCGAGTTCAGCGTCCACGGACAGTGGCGCCCGTTGCCGCCGACCATCGGCCTCACAGTGTTCAGGATCGCCCAGGAGGCCCTCACCAATACCCGCAAGCACGCGGGGACAGCCCGCGCGTCCATGAAGCTGACCTACCGTCAGGATCGAGTCACCATCGAAGTACGCGACGACGGCGGGGGCAGCCCGCCACAGGAGGGGGCGCGCGCCGGCGGATACGGCCTGATCGGCATGCGCGAACGCGTCGCCCTGCACGGCGGCACCCTCACCGCGGGCCCGCAGGCCGACGGTGGGTTCGCCGTGGTGGCCGACCTGCCGCTGACCACGGACGAGGCCGTCCAGCACGAAGGGGCGCACCCATGACCGCGCCGCCGATCAGAGTGCTGATCGTGGACGACCAGTTGCTGGTACGGCGCGGCCTGTCGCTGATCCTTTCCCCCGACCCGTCCTTCGAGGTCGTGGGAGAGGCCGAGAACGGCGCGCAGGCCGTCACCCTTGCCCGCCAACTACGCCCCGACGTCGTGGTGATGGACATCAGGATGCCCGTCCTCGACGGAGTCGGCGCGACCAGGGAACTCGCCTCCACCGTGCCCGGCAGCCGGGTCCTGGCCCTCAGCACCTTCGACATGGACGAGTACCTCGTGGGCGCCCTGCGCGCCGGAGCCTACGGGTTCCTGCCCAAGGACAGCTCACCTGAGGACCTGAGCGCGGCGATCCGCACCGTCCACGCCGGCGACGCCGCCGTCGCTCCACGCCTGCTCACCCGGCTGATCTCCACCTACGTACGGGCGCCTCACGGCACCCGGCCGACACCCACGGGCCTGGACGAACTCACACCCCGCGAGGTCGAGGTATGGCGGCTGATGGCCACGGGCCTCGACAACACCGAGATCTCCCGCGCCCTCGGCCTCAGCCTCTCTACCGTCAAGAACTACATCACCAGCATCTTCGACAAGCTCTCCGTGCGCGACCGCGCCCAGGCGGTCATCGCGGCCTACGAATCAGGCCTGGTCACCGCCCGCCAGGTAACCGGGAACCCGCCCACCGGATAGCGCGGCCTGCCGGTGCGGTTGCTTTCACACCACCGCGTCGCCACCGTCCACGACCAGATCACCGCCCGTCACCCAGACCGACTCCGCTGAGGCCAGGAAGACGGCGGCGCCCGCGAGGTCCTCCAGGGTCCCGCACTGGCAGGATTACCGTCGGATACCGCCCTGAGCTGGGGCTAGTGTCATCCACCTGAAATTCGTCGGCAATATTGAGCGGGGGATTCGAGGATCTCCTCGGCTGTCTTGGTCCACGCGAACGGCTTGGGGCCTCGTTCACTGGTCCATCCAGGCGCGGATGTCCACGCAGGCCCGTGCCGCCGGGCTCGACGTCGTGAAGATCGCGCAAGATCCGGGGCCGGAGCCAGAACACGGCGCAGCCGCAAGAACGGCCAGCCAAAAGCGAACGACGCCGCCCCGACCGTCACGCCCCTGCCGTGCACCGAGCTCCCGCCGAAGCACCGGGGGTCAGAGAGATTTGGAACGGAATCCGGCGTTAACGAGGTTCCCGCTGGTCAGCGAGTCGAGCCCTTCGCTGCCTCTGAACGCGGCCAGCGCCGGATTCGGTTCGGTTTCACAGCGCGACTTTGATCTACATTGCGTGACGGTAGGTAGCCGTTGGTAACGGTTGGGTCGCCCTGATGACCCTGTGCCTGTTGAGTCATACGTTGCGTACATGCCTGTCGACTTCCTGAGCGACTCAGAAGCGGCGAAGTACGGCCGTTACTACGGCCCGCCCACCCGGGCCGAGATGGAGAAGATCTTCTTCCTCGACAATGAGGACATGGCCCTGATCAAGGGGCATCGTGGCCGGCACATCCGGTGCGGCTTCGCTCTTCAGCTCGTGACCGTTCGCTATCTGGGGTGCTTTCTGGCTGATCCGCTGGAGGTGCCGAACGAGGTCCTGGACGTCGTCGCCGCGCAGTTGGGGATCGAGGATCCGTCCTGCGTGAAGCGTTACACCGAGCGGGACAAGACGCGGCTGGAGCACACCTGGGAGATCGCCAAGGCGTTCGGGCTGAAGGACTTCGCCTCGGCCGAGGCTGAGCTGGCGGGTAAGGTGCGGGCGCACGCGTGGAACACCGGCGACGGGCCGACCGCGTTGTTCCAGTACGCGGTGCGCTGGCTGCGGCAGAACGATGTGCTGCTGCCGGGGATCAGCACGCTGACCCGGCTGGTGGCGCGCGAGCGGGAACGCGCCACGCGGGAGCTGCATGACACCCTGGTCGCGCTGCTCAGCGCGCAGCAGCGGGCGGTGCTGGACCTGCTGCTGGAGGTGCCGCCGGGCAAGAAGGTCTCGGATCTGGAGCGCTGGCGGAGCGGCCCGTCGAAGGCGTCGGGGCCGCAGATCGTCAAGTCGCTGGATCTGGTGGCCAAGATCGGCGGCACCGAGCTGGGCCGGCTGGAGCTGGATGCGGCGGTGCCGCAGCGGCGGCTGGACGAGCTGGCCCGCTACGGCCTGACCGCCCACTCCTCCCAGTTGAAGAAGCATCCCGCCTCGCGGCGGCTGGCCACGCTGCTGGCCACCGCGCAGCGGCTGGAGACCAAGACCATCGACGACACGCTGGAGCTGCTGGACCTGCTCATGGTGACGGAGCTGCTGGGGCGCGCGCAGCGGGAGGCCGACAAGCAGAAGGTCGTCAAGCATCCCCGGCTGGCCAGGGCCTCGGCCTGGCTGGCCCAGGCGGTGGAGGTGCTGCTGGAGGCCGAGGGGTGGAGCGAGGACGTGCGGCTGTTCGAGGTGTGGGAGATGATCGACGCGGTGGTGCCGCGCGCTCAGCTGCGCTCGGCGGTGGCCACCGTGACCGGGCTGGTGCCGCCGCCGGACGCCGAGGACGACGGCGGCTGGCGGGCGGAGATGGCGAGCAAGTACGCGACCGTGTCGGGGTTCGTGAAGCTGCTGACCGCGGTGATCGCGTTCGAGGCCAACGCCGAGGGAGCGCGGGTGCTGGCCGCAATGAAGGCCCTGCCGGAGGCGCTGGCCTACCGCTCGCGCCACCATCCGGTCACGGTGCTGCCGCTGCGGCTGATCGATGCGCTGGTGGTGACGGGTGCGTGGAAGCGGCTGGTGTTCGGCCATCCGGCCCGCACGGACGGGCTGGTTGACCGTAACGCGTATGTGTTCTGCGCGCTCGAGCAGTTCCACCGCCATCTCAAACGCCGCGAGATCTACGCGCCCGCCTCCAGCCGATGGCGCGACCCGGACGCGCAGCTACTCAAGGGCTCGGCGTGGGCGGCGGTCAAGGACAGCGTGCTGACCGACCTGGGGCTGCCCGAAGACCCCACCGGGCTGCTGGCCGAGCACGCCGAGCGGCTGGATCGCGCCTACCGGGTGGTGCGGGCCGGGCTGGCCGCGAATGCCGCTGTCACCATCGACGACGACGGCAAGATCCACGTGGCCAGCGTGAAAGCGATCGATGAGCCGCCGTCGCTGATCGACCTGCGCAAGCGGGTGGAGGCGATGATGCCGCGGGTGGACATCTCCGAGGCGGTCGTGGAGGTACTGGGCTGGTGCCCGAAGTTCATGGAGGCCTTCACCTCGATCGCCGGCACCGGCCCGCACCTGGACGACCTGGACATCACGGTGGCCGCGTGCCTGACCGCCCAAGCGCTGAACATCACCTACGGGCCGATCGCGGTCAAGGGCGTGCCCGCGCTGGAACGGCACCGGCTCGGCTACGTCGACCACACCTACCTGCGCGCCGACAACTACGCCGCCGCCAACCCGCACCTGATCGCCAAGCAGGCCGGGATCGGTTTCGCCCAGGCGCTGGGCGGCGGCCTGGTCGCGGCCATTGACGGCATGCGGTTCGTCGTCCCGGTGCCGTCGGCGTACGCCCGGCCGAATAAGAAGTATTTCGGTCCGAAGCGCGGAATAAGCTGGTTGAATATGATCAACGATCAGGCGTTCGGGATCGCGTCGAAAATCGTGACCGGGATTGCCTGCACGCGCTGGATGTCATTTTCGGCTCGGGCGAGGGCCGCCGGGCCGATGTGATTGTCACCGATACCGGATCTTACAGCGATCTGGTATTCGGGCTCGCGTCTGCTGGACAAGGAGTACCGGCCCGCGCTGGCCGATCTGCCCGATCAGAAGCTGTGGCGGGTGCAGGCCGACGCCGACTACGGGGCGTTGAACGCGCTGGCGCGCGGGCGGTTGGACCTGGGCAAGGTCGCCCGCTGGTGGCCGGACATCCTGCGTCTGGTCGGCTCCATCTACACCAGCGCCGTCAACCCCTACGACGTGGTGCGGATGCTGCAACGCGACGGCCGGCCGACCGCGATGGGCGAGGCGATCAACATCTACGGCCGCATCTACAAAAGCTTGCATGTGCTGGCGCTGATCGACGATGAGGGCATGCGGCGCGGCATCAAGGGCATCCGCAACCTCCAGGAGGGCCGCCACGATCTGGCGCAGAAGGTCTTCCATGGCCGCAAAAGCCAGGTGTTCCAGCGATACTACGAGGGAATGGAGGACCAATTGGGTGCGCTGGGCATTGTTCTGAATTGCCTGGTGCTGTGGAACACCGTCTACATCGATGACGCTTTACGTCAGCTGTGCGCGCAGGGCTATCCGGTGCTGGATGACGACATCGCCCGGCTCAGCCCGTTCATCAGGAAACACATTAATGTGCACGGCCGGTATTCCTTCCAGCGGCCGCAACTGGGCGGCGGGCGGCGGGCGCTGCGTGAACCTGACGCCGACGACGCCGACGATGAGGACTGACGGCCAGCAGGAGATGAACGGCCCTGTCAGAGGCGGATGACGGGCATCATCGGGAGTGCTTGCGCCGGACCGCGGCGCCCTGGCCCTCGGCCGGGCGGGTAGCCGGTAGGCCTCGCAGCGGGTGTTTGCCGGCCACCGTGCGATGGTGGCCGAGGCCGTCGGCGGGCTGCCAGTGCACGTTGGTGGCCCAGTGCAGGCGTTCGAACAGGCTGATGAGCGCGGCGGAGGGGTCGATCTGGCGAGGGCCGCGGCCGTGCCGGGCGCAGTTGGGCTGGCTGTGGTGGCCGTTGTGCCAGCTTTCGCCGAAGGACAGCAGGGCCAGCGGCCACAGGTCGGTGGAGCGGTCGTGGCGGCGGGTGGTGTGCGGCCGCTCGCCGATCATGTGGCACAGGGAGTTGACGCTCCAGGTGACGTGCTGCAGCAGGGCGATGCGGACCAGGCCGGCCCAGATGAACGCGGTCAGGGCGCCGTACAGGCCGCCGCTGATCGCCCAGCCCGCCGCGAACGGCAGCAGCAGGGAGGCGGCGCACAAGGCGGGGAAGGCGCGCGAGATCCGCAGCATGGCCGGATCGTTGCGCAGCAGGTCGGGGGCATACCGCCCGGCCGAGGTGGGTTCGGCGGAGAGCAGCCAGCCCAGGTGGGCGTGGGCCAGGCCGCGCAGTTGCCCTCCGAGGCCGGTGCCGTAGCGGTAGGGGGAATGCGGGTCGCCGGGCCGGTCGGTGAAGGCGTGGTGGCGGCGATGGACGGCCACCCAGTCGATGAGGTTGCCCTGAAAGCTCATCGACCCGGCCACGGCCAGGACAACGCGCAGCCACGGGCGGGCGGTGAAGGAACGGTGGGTCAGCAGCCGGTGGAAGCCGACCGTCACCCCCAGCCCGGTCACCACGTAGAAGACGGCGGCCAGCAGCAGGTCGGTGAGGGTGATCCCGCTTCCCCACGCCAGCCAGATGCCGGCGCCCAGCGCCAGGAACGGGGCGATGACGATCGCCGCGGTCAGCGTCACCGGGACGATGCCGGCCCGCGCGGGCGCAGCGGGGCGGGGGAACGGCGCATGGCCGTCATAGCCCGCCTCGGCGGCGGTGCGGGTGGTGCTCGGCATGCCGGTCACGCCATGACCGGGAATCGGTGGTCCAGCCCGGTGATGCGCAGCAGCCGGGCCACGCGCGGGGGAACGCCGGTCAGGGCCAGCGTGATGCCCCGTGTCCGAGCACGGCCTTGCACGCCGACCAGCACGCCGATCCCGCCTGCCCCGCAGAAGGTGACCTGGGACAGATCCACGATGAGCAGGTCGGTGCTGTGGTCGAGGGCGTTGATCAGCCTCTGGCGCAGCCGGGCTGTGGTGAAGATGTCGATGTCCCCCGACAGATGCACCAGGGTCGGCGCCGAGGCGCTCACCCCGGCGAGCGGGGCGGTGTCGATGACGGTCATGGAATGTCTCCTCACGGGAGAAGCTGAAAGGTGATGAGATGCCTGCCGGCCGAAGATCGGCCCGCCGCCAGTACGGGCGGTGCCAGGACCGCTCGATCCGGCCGGCAGGCGGCACACGGGGTCATTGCGACGTTGTCGGCCGTCCCATGGCTGGCTGCGCCATCTGCCCGACGACCGACCCGCCCTCGTCCTCCCAGCGGGCCGAGCCGTCGGCCGTGGCCCCCGGAGCGGGGTCTGGTGGCAGCTGCGCGAGGGTGAGGATGGCGTCGATGCTCAAGCCGGCGATGTCCTGGGCGGTGAGCTTGAGCGTGGCCCCGGCGGCGCCGGCGGCGGTACCCGAAGGGACGACCAGCAGGACGACCGGCTCGCCGGCGGCGAAGCTAAGAGTGATCACACGCGGGTCGGTGTGGCGGAACCAGCCGATGCGCACCTGACGCCCGCGCGCCGGGATGCGGCGCGGGATGTTCTGCCACACATCACAGTGCAGGCCCACGCGGAGCGTGACCCGATCGAGCAGCCGGTCCACGGCGGCGATGAGGCCGGGCAGTTCGGCGGCCGCGTCACGGGAGGAGGGCCACCAGGCCCCGTCCACCACCGCTCGCCCATTCGGCACCGGGCGGAGACTGAGCCGTAGCGCGGAATCGGCCCGAGGGATCGCGGACGAGGCGGAGCTGAGCGGTGCGGGTTGAGAAAGAAGTGTCGGCGTCATGGTCGCCTGACCTGTCCAGGCCCGAAGAGGCCGGTGGTGGTTCGCCGGGGGCGACGCAGACCTGAATGCCAACGCTCGAAAAGACCTCGGTACCTTCAGTGTACGCCATAACTTCCGGAATCACGCAATTCCGGAAGTAGACTGAGCGGGTGACTTCCGGAAACACGCTGTCAGGGATCACGCAATCGGCCGGAGCAGCTTCCGGAAACACCAGCCGGTCGCGGGCCGTGCCGCTCCCCGCCCCCCACGCCGCCGTCCTGGCCGGCTACACCGCCGCACTCGCGCGCGCCCCGCTGGCCGACTCCACCAAGACCAAGTACGCCTCCCGGCTGCGCGGCTACCTGACCTGGATCGCCGGCCAAGCCGCGGCCGACGCCCTGGACGGCGACCCGCTCACCGACCCCATCGCCGCCACCGGCGCCGTACGCGACTTCCGCCGGCATCTGAAGAACGGCCGCCGCGCCCCCAACACCATCGACACCTACCTGTCGGCCATCGACGACTTCTATGCTCGCCGCGGCCTCGGCAAGCCCCAGGTCCGCCGCGAACGCGACGCGCGCCGCACCGCCCCCCGCGCCCTGGACGCCCGGCGCACCCGCCGCTACGTCCGCCACGTCCAGCTCACCGCATCCCCGCGCGACAAGGCCATCGCCCTGCTGCCCTACTACGCCGGCCTGCGCATCTCCGAGGTCGTCGGCCTGGACCTGGCCGACGTCCGCCTGTCGGCCCGCAGGGGCGAACTGCGCATCCGCGGCAAGGGCCGCGATGGCGGCAAGATCCGCCTGCTGCCCGTCCATGCGGACCTGCGCCAGGCCCTAACCGACTGGCTGGAGGCCCGCGCCGATTGGAAGGGGGCCGGCACCCACGCCGCGGTGTTCCTCAACCACCGTGGCGGCCGCCTGAGCGACCGCGCCGCCCGCGACATCATCACCGGCCTCGGCGACGCCGTCGGCCTGGGTGACGACCCCACCGAACCCTTCAGCCCACACGTCCTGCGCCACACCTTCGCCACCCAGCTCATCCGCGACGGCAAAGACCCCATCCTGGTCGCTGAACTCCTCGGCCACGGCTCGCTGGACACCACCCGCCGTTACGCCCTGCCGACCGAGGCAGACAAGGCCGCCGCCTTGGACGCCCTCATCGCCGACCATTGACCACAAATCCGGTTCGGGGTGGATGACGGGTTTGTCACTGCCTGTATCCAGCTTGGAGGGCGTCGCGTCCGCCGGACACGGCAGGCGGAGGTGGAGGGTGGTTGCCTACAGCGTTCGACGCTGGGCAGGTATCCCTTTGCGGATCCTGGCGAAAGGAGCCGGCCGTGCCTGAGAATATCGCGCTGATCCTACGATTCCACCTGATGGGCGGCGAAGACGTCTCCGTGATGAGCGGAGACTTCGGCGAGGAGGCGGAGGCGATAGCGGCGATCGCTCGTGCCGTGGACGAGCGGCGCAGCCTCGTGCTGATGCGGGCAAGATATGACCGTGAGACCGACGTGAACAGCGTGGTCATCAACCTCGCCAACGTGGTGTCGGTGCGTGTGTCGAAGACAGCCAGCGCCGAAGCGGGCCAATACCTGTAGCGGCGGGCTGCCCCGGCGCACCCTGACCTCGGCCAGCCTCACGGTGTCCCGGCGAATCTCCACCGGTGCCCGATCGTCGTCCGGGGTACGGTCGTCGACAAAGGCGCACATAACGCCAATCAAAGGAACCGTGATCTGTTCAAGACAATGGCGGTTCGTGAGCATTTTGGTCCGGGCGTGCCGGGGCCCGGCGTTGTGACGCAAGCGGGGGTGGCTGTTACCCGGCCGGCCCTAACGGAATCCGGCATTCACCACGTTCAGGTGGGCGAGCGAGACCCCGCTGACCAGCGGGATCCGTGTTAACGCCGGATTCCGTTCCAAATCTCTCTGAGTGCCGCACCGGAGAGCATCGCCCAGGGCACGGCGCGTAGCCACTCCTTCGGCAACGGCGGGCGACGACGACTGCTGTCGGCGTTCTCATAAACGATCCATTCCCAGAGCAAGATCAAAAAGAGCTGCGCGGGAATCGCGAAGCCCCGGTTCGGTTCGCAGAACTCGTTCTCACGCAAAGATGGGTTCGGGGTACTTCTGAGAAATGTTTGTGAAAGTATCCATGGGCATGACGGCCCCTCAAGAGACATCCCCCAGCGATGCCGACCGCGATGCCGACGAGGTCGAGCGGCACCCCTGCCCCCGCTGCACGGCCGAGCCCGGCTCGCCGTGCCGCGCGCGCTCCGGCGCGGTCGCAGGCACCTACCACACCGGCCGCTTCACCAAGGTGCCCCGGCTCGCCAAGCTCCTGCGTGTGCCGACCCCCGCCGACCGCGGACCCGGCCAGCCGTGGCGCCCCGGCACCCCGGTTCCGCTCGCCCTCGCACCGGACGCTCCGACCGCCGACATCCGCATCGGGTACGCACGGTGCAGCTCGCTCACTCAGGAGCTGCAATCGCAACTGGACGCGCTGTCCGCGCACGGCATCGGCCGCGAGAAGATCTTCTCCGAGAAGATCAGCACCCGGGTGCGCGTAAGGCCACAGTTTGAGGCCGCGCTCGTGCTGGCCCGCCAGATCAAGGCCCACGCCCCGCACTGCCGGGTCATCTTCACCGTCTACGAGATGAAGCGCCTGGGCCGCGACGCCGCCGAACTCACCGCCCTGGCCGATCACCTCACCGCGCACGGCCTGGTCCTGGAGATGCTCGCCGGGCCCCTGCCCGGGATGTACGACCCCAGCGGGCCCGGCCGCCTGCTGTTCGCGTTCTTCGCGGCGATGGCCGAGACCGAACGGGAGAACGTCCGCGAGTCGACCCTCGAAGGACTCGACGCGGCGGCCCGCAAGGGCAAGCACGGCGGCCGGCCGCCCGTCATCACCGACGACATGCTGCACACCGTGCTCCGCCGCCGGGCGAACGGGGAATCGGTCGAGCAGATCCAGCCCGACCTGATCATCCCCACCGGCAAACGCAAGGGCCTGGCCCCCAGCGTCGCGAGCATCTACCGAGCGCTCGCCGAGCACGAGAAGCAGGAGGCATACCCCGAGGCCGTCGCCCAGGCGCACGCCAACTTCGCCAGCCTCCAGGACGCCGACCACATCCCCCGCCCCCGCCGAACCCGCATCCGACGCCCAGACGATCCGCTCACGCCCGAACAAGCCGAGCTTCGACAGCGTCTGCAGGACCAGGTCCTGCAGCCCGCCCATCGGGCCGACCCAGGCGGAGGATCAGGAACTACCCCGCAAACGCTGTGAGCAGCCGCTCGCGCTGCGCCTCCTCAAGTCCGCCGACGCGTCGCTTCGCCTCGACCCCGCACGTCGCCATCAACGCGGCGACCTTCGCCGGCCCATAACCAGGCACCGCTCGCAGCACCTGAACGACCCTCGTCTTCTGGACAACGATCTCTTCCTCCGCCCGGGCGAACACTTGCGCCACCGTGACCGTCCCGGCCCGGACCCCAGCCAACAGTTCGCTACGCGCCCTCCGCGCCTCGGCGGCCTTAACCACCGCCACAGCCCGCTGCTCAGGGGTCAACGTCGGTACCGCCATGGATGGCCTCCTCGCACATCAGCTTTCCCCTGCCACGCCATGAGCCCAGCGAGGGTGTCGGCTCCATCATGGAGCACTGTCAACAGATGTGACACTAAACCCGGTTGGCCGTTCCACTCCTACTGGCAGGCCAGGTCGCCGGCCTTTCCGTAGAAGAGGTCCTTGTTGGCGGAGTTCCAGTTCTCCACCACGTTCAGGCCTTCGTGGATCTCGCGGCGCAGTTCTTCGGCGGCGAGGTAGTCGCAGATGAAGATGGTGCGGATCACCCGGCCGAGTTCCTCGATCGCCCGGTAGGTGGGGTGCTTGGGGCCGCCGCGGGTGAAGCGGCGCAGCATCTGGTGGGCCTGCGCGTCGACCTTCACCTGCCCCGCCATGAACTCCACCGCCGGGCGAGGCACGTCCTCCCGGCGAGGGAACCTCGCTTCCAGCTCGAAGAACTTCAGCATCAGACCGAAGCCGAGCCGCGTCGCCCCGGACTTGTTCGCCAGTAGCGCGAACTCCTCCTCATCCAGCGTGCAGCACTCGATCAGGTCCTCTAACTCCCAGTCACGTCGCATGCCCGCCCGCACCCTTTCTCCCGATCTCCAACGGAGGGGCAGGAGAAGCATGGTTTGTAACCGCCCGACTACCGATCGGCATGCCCGAGCCGTGATCGCGACGTAGCGGACCTGAGACGCAACGCTCAGTTACATTGCCCCCGTCTCAAACTGGCTTTCCATACTGCGAGCCATTCGAACCACGATTGCACAGAGCTACTTTGCCCCTGGTGACGGCGACCCGAGCGCCGGGCCTCGAGGTGGGGGCCCTCGCATGTCGACGAGGTCGCGGCCCAACGCGTCGAGTAGGCCGCCCCTTCCCTGCGGGAACTGCACTTCTCGCAAGTTTTGTCGCGACCATCGAACACAACAGACCTCATTTTCTGATTTATATTTTCTAGAAAACCAATAATGCTAAGCTGTTTCCGTGACAGCGGAGACGACAGTCGTGACGCCTTGTGTGCACTGTGGGGCGCCGATCGAGCAGCGCAAGGGGAGAGGCCGTCCCCGGGCGTACTGTGCGGGCACCGACTGCCAGGCGGCGGCCAAGCGTGAACGCGAGCTCCGCCGAGCCACCCCCGGTCTTGAGGGCGCGCTGGCCAGGGCCGAACAGCTGTACGAACGCATGGAGACCGGGCTGGCGGCCGCTATCGAGCCGCTGGCACGGGCGCTGGCCGAGGAGCTGAGCCCGGCGGGTGTGGAGGCGAAGCTGAGCGCCGTGCAGGCCGAGGCGCACACCAGGGTGGCCATCGCGCGGACCGAGCGGGAGCAGGCCTTCGAGCAGGTACGGCTGGCAAGGGAAGCGGCCGAGCACGCACGCAAGCAGACCGCGGAGATGCGTCAGGTGGCCGAGGAAGCGCAGGCCGAGCGCGACACGGCGCTGGCCGACGCGGAGACCGCGCGCGAGCAGGCACTGGCCGCATTGCGGGAGGCGGCGACGACCGAACGTGTGGCCAGGCAGGCGGCGGCCGCGGCGGAACAGCGGGCGGAGCAGGCCGAGCAGGCGCGCGACCAGGCGGCCAGAGAACTGGCCGAGCGCGTAGAAGCGGCTGAGGCGATGGTGCGCGAGGAACAGACGCGGGCCACGGAGGCCCAGGAGGAAGCGCGGGCACAGGTCGAGACGGCCCGGGCTGAGGCGAAGGCCCAGGTCAAGAAGGCTCGGGAGGAAGCGAAGGCACAGGTCAGCGCGTCTCAGCAGGACGTGGAGCGGGCCGAGCTCGCCGTACGGCACGCCCAAGAAGAGGCGGAACGAGCGGTCACGGCCGCACGGGCGGAACGTGACGCCGCCAGAGCAGACGCTGTCCAGGCCGCGAAGGCGCGGGAGCGAGCCGAGCGGGACGTCGCGGCAGCGCAGGCACGGGCCGCGGCGGCGGAGGCCGAACGTGATCGCATCGCCGAGCGTGTGGAGGCCGAGCGGCGGCGGGCGGTCGAGCGTGCCGAGGCCGCCGAGGCGCGCGCGGCTCAGGCGGGAGAGGCGAACGCCAGGCTGGCGGCCGAGGCCGAGGCGCGGATCCAGGCGGTGGAAAGGGAGCGCGGCCTGACGATCGCGGCAGTCCGGAAGGAGCGGGACGCGGCGGTCAAGGCGGCCGAGCGCGACCGGGACCTCGCGGTGGCGGCGGCGCAGCAGGGCGGCGCGCTGGCGGAGGAGCGGGATCAGCTACGTCTGGAACTGCGGCTCGAGCAGGCGCGGATCATGGACCTCCGTGCCGAGTTGGAGGCGGTGCGAGCGGAGGCAGCCCAACTGCGTGAACGAGCAGTGACGGCCGAGCTCAGGCTTCGTTGACGGCCTCGAGGAACGGCGGTACAGCCGTTGGCACCAACAATGGCTGTGGGACTCGAAGTGAATGGGAACGGGGCGTGGCGTTAGCGGCCGGCATCCATCGCATCAAGTACGGACGGCCGGGAACTCCCACGGCGAAAGGCAAAGTAGAGCGATAGCCCAGACGATCGCGGCCCGCTCGCGTTTGCGGGTGGCGGCCGACGGGCGCGCCGAGGTCGGCGAGGAAGGCCCGGATGGGGACGGCGATGATCTCGGCGAGGTCGCCGTCGCAGTAGGCGGTGAACGGCAGCAGGATGTCAGTCATGTCAGGTGTACCGCCTCGCTACTACCGGCCTGAGCGGGCGGTGGCCGCCGACGAGTCGGTGTCGTGGGTGATGGTCGATGAGGACCTGGACCTACATGTCGAGGTCTGCGCGTACCTGGCGGGGCTGCGCGCGACGGGCCGGGCGTTCAACACAGGCAGGCCGCGTCGAGCCGGTGCTCGCAAAAAGACGTCGACCGGCTGCCCTCGGCAGCGGTAACGTCCTGGGTCGATGTGGAGCGAAGTGCGACCGCCGACGACGACTCAGGTCCGCGACGCCTTCGGTGTCGAGGTGGGCGAGTTGCGGCCGCATCCGGGCGGGTTCGAAGCGGATGCGTTCACCGACGGGCGCTGGTTCATGAAACTTTGGCGTCAGCAGCCCGACAGCGACGCCGCTCTGGCGCTGACCGCTGAGTTGGCAGCTCGGGGCATCCCCGTTCCTGCGGCGGAGCGAGCACTTGACGGCTCGTACACCTCCGAGCATCACGGCCGGCGCTACGCGCTGTTCCCGTTCGTCGACGGCCGCCAGGGAACGTGGAACGACGCCGACGCGATCGCGCGGGCGATGCGCGCCGTGCACGAGATCACCGACCTCGTCCTGTCCTGCACCGATATGGACGAGTGGTGCATCGAGGTGCTGCGCGACCGGCACGACCACCCTTGGATCGTCGACCGCCGCGACGAGGTCATGGCCAACGTCGACCGGCTCGAAGCGGTGATCGAACGGGCACGCGCGATCGACGTGCCCCACGTCGTGTGCCACCACGACCTGTTCCCTCACAACGTCCTCGTTGACCGCGACGGTCGCATCGCGACGCTGCTCGACTGGGGTCGCGCGATGCTGGCGCCGCGCGAGCACGATGTGTTCGCCGCCTTGTGCGGGCCGGACCCTGTGCGCTTCCTGCGCGCCTACGGCGCGGAGGGACTCGACCTCACCCACCTCGAGTACGCCCGGCTCGCCCGCTCGCTGCGCGACCTTGCAGTTCGCATCTACGACGAGGTCGACCTGGAGGGCGTCAACACCTGGGGTTTCGACGGGTTGCGCCGAGTGGACGCCGATCTCGTGCTCTCCCGACCTTTTTGCGATCGCTGAGGTCACCCGATGCGTCCATCGACGAGATTGCGGCGCGATCGACGCCGGATCACCGTCCTGGGTCGGCTCATTCCGCCGGCGGGTGTTCGAGTTCGTCGCTGAGCAGGTGGGCCCGCCAGGTCAGCGCCATCCGCGCGGTCGGCGTCCCGACACGGCAGATCAGGTTCACCACCGATCGCGCCCAGGCCATCCCATCGCTCCGGCACCGGCTCCCGCGAGCCGCTCTTCGGTAGTAACGATCGGTCCCTGCTGACCGGCGCTCCTGAGACCGACTGAGGCCTCGTTGCGGACACCGTCTCCAACGAGGCCGCCCAGGTCAGAGGCTCCGCAACGATCAGCGGCTCAAGATAACGGTCGCTTATGAAACAGCTCTGCCGGTTCACGGACGAATGTTGATCTCCCGGGCGGCTTCGCACAGGCTTGGCCGCCCGCGAGCGTCGTTCAGCCGACGGGCGGCCGCAATGATGGCCTGGGTCAGATAGTCGGCATACTTCGCGGGCACGAAGCCGGCCGGCGCCCCCGGCGGGCACCTTACGCCCGCCGAGCCGGTTCATCTCCCGTGTGCGCCCAGCGCCTGGATGGTCTCGACTGCCTGACCGAGACCGAGGTCCGCACGGCTCGTGTAAGCATTTACTTTCCATCGCCGGATCGTCCATCACACGTCAATTGACGGTCCGTAGCTTCGTCGACGTGCCGCTGATCAGCGGGCGCGAAGGTGGAGGCGATGAGGGAATTGCAGTCCTCGGAGTACGGGCGGATTGTCGAAAAGGCTCTGGTCGGAGCGGGACGTCGTGATTGGGAGGTGATAGGGGGCGATTACTGGTGCCAGGTCGAGCCCTCCGGTCACCTGAATCGGCTGCAGGGCTGGAAAATCCACGTGTCCGCGCGGGCCGACAACGCGGTGGCAGTGCTGGAGGCCGCGGCCGGAGTGCTGGTCGGAGAATCGTGCCCGTTCAAGTTCGTGGTCTCTCCTGACCGGCTCGCCCGGTCGTTGTCGAGGGAGAACGATCGCGCGTTCAGCGGGAAGTTCATCACGGCGTACCCGGACGACGACGAGCAGTTCGTCCGTCTTCTTGAGATCCTTCATCAGGCGACCAGAGGGCTGCCCGGGCCGCAGATCCTTTCCGATCGCCGGTACCGCGATGGCATCGTGCAGTACCGCTACGGCTCGTTCGCCAGCGTGCGCATGCTCGGCGACAACGGCGTCCATCGCGACATGCTCGTTGCTCCGGACGGGTCGCTGGTTCCGGACCTCCGGGTGGCATGGTTCGCGCCTCCGCCGTGGGCGCGGGATCCGGTGGTGGCGCGGGAGGAGGTCGTGGCCGACATCGAGCCGTTGATCGGTCGCTATCGCGTCACCGGGGCCATCCGGCATTCCAACAAAGGTGGCGTCTTCCGGGCGGTCGCCGAGGACACCGGTCAGCGAGTGATCATCAAGCAGGGCCGTCCGCACATCGATGCCAACGTTCACGGCGACGTGCGCGACCTGCTTCGCAACGAAGCCGAGATGCTCACCAGGCTGACTCCGTCGGGACTCGTCCCACGGTTCGTGGAGATGTTCGAGCTGGAGGATCACCTTTTCCTCGTCGAGGAAGAGATCCCCTGGCGATCACTCCAGGACTGGGTGGCGGTTGCCAAGGGCGCGCGGCTGCCGGACGAACGTGTGGTCGAGGTGGCTCGCGCCGCTGTCGAGCTGGTGGCCGAGATCCACCGTGCGGGTGTGGTGATCCGCGATCTGACTCCCGCCAACGTGCTGCTCAGTGACGCGGGGGAGTTGCGTCTCATCGATCTGGAGGCGGCGACCGTAGCAGGCAGTGAGGCGGTGCGGCTCGGCACGCCCGGTTACGCCGCTCCGGAGACCGCGGGTGAGGTTCCACCTCCCGCTGACCAGGCCGGGGACCTGTTCGGCCTGGGCGCGGTGCTGGCGTTCGCCGCGTTGGGGCAAGATCCCCTCCTGGTCGCCGATGACCGTCCGACAGACGGCCGGATGGCGGCTTGGCTGAAGCAGGCGGCGTCGTGGCATCCCTCCGCCGGCCTTCTCGCTCCGTTGATCTGCGGGCTCATGAAGGACGATCCCGCAGCGCGCTGGTCCTTGAACCGTGCACGCCGCTTCCTGAACGCGTCCGCGGCGCGGGAGGCTCCGGCGTCGGCCACGCCTCCCGATGCCGACGCGATGATTCGCTCCTCGCTGGAGCATCTGCTGGACACGATGGCCCCGCGCGAGTCGTGGCTGTGGCCGGCCGAACCCGGGCTGGACCACGCCGACCCCGCTCTCGTGCAGTGGGGAGCCGGCGGCGGCCTGTCCGCTCTCGCCGCCGCCTGGGCTGTGCGCGATCAGGTGGAAGTGGACCGAGGGCGGCTGCTGGAGGCGATGCGCCACGGCTGTCGCTGGCTCGATCGCTACCTGGACACGGTCTCGCGCGTCCTCCCCGGCCTGTACGTGGGTCACGCGGGCGTCGCCTGGACCGCGTGGGAGGTGGCCACCGTCGTCGGTGACCAGCGGGTCGCCGACAGAGCGCTACGGCTCGCGCGCCGCCTGCCCATGCGCTGGCCCATTCCCGATGTGGTGCACGGCCTGGCCGGCGGCGGACTGGCGTTGGTCCACCTGTGGCGAAGAACGGGTCAGGCCGAGCTCTCGCACCGTGGCCAGATCCTCGCCGACGGCCTGGTCGAGTCGGCCCAGCCGATCAAGGATGCGGTCTGCTGGCCGCTCACGGTCGATGTCGCCTCGGAACTGGAGAAGGGCTCCTACCTGGGGTTCGCGCACGGCAACGCGGGAGTCGGGGCCTTTCTCGTCGCGGCCGCGGCGGCCTGGAACCGGCCCGACTATCTGGAGACGGCCGTCGCCGCGGCCGACCTGCTCGTGACCACCGCCCAGATCGACGGCGAGGCGGCCTGGTGGAGCGACCGGCTGGACCGCCAAGATCGGCGCCTGCCCAACTGGTGCCACGGTTCCTCCGGCATCGGAACCTTTCTCCTGCGCCTGTGGCGTGCCACCGGCCGGGACGTCTATCTCGATCTCGCGCGAAAAGCCGCCGTCGCCGTGCGAGAAGACACCGCGCGTTCCTGTCCGGGGGCCTGCCACGGGCTGGCGGCGGAGGGACACTTCCTCCTTGATCTCGCCGACGTCCTGGAGGAGGAGAAGTACCGCGCGTGGGCCGGTGAACACGCCACCGGGCTGGCCGTACGCTCCGTCGAACGAGATGGACGCCACCTGATCGGGGACGCCTCCGGCCGTCAGGTGAGCGCCGGCTACGCCGGCGGACTCGCCGGATCCCTGAGCTTCCTTCTTCGCCTGCGACACGGGGGAGCGCGCCCGTTCATGCCGGACGGGCCTCACTGACCCACGGCGACAGCCGTGCCGATCCTTCTCCCACCGGAAGGAGGTGGAACCACTATGACCGCTCCCCAGACTCTGACCGCTCCGCAGCGGATGCGAGACGAGCAGGGGCCTTCGACCGACGCCCGGGAGGCGTGCATCAACTGGGCCTGCGTGTCCGACAGCAGCCGCCCGCACACCATCTAACAGCTGCTTCATAGGAGAAACGATGAGCAACGACATCAAGCTGGAAGCCCTGCAGCGTCTCCCGCAGGAGCAGGGGTCGTCCGCGCACGGACAGCGTCCCTGCGTCACCGCTACCCTCATCAACGGTAGCCGCCCGTGGACCATCTGATCCCTGTGTGATCCAGCGGAGGCGCGGGCCCAGGCCCGCGCCTTCGCGCATAACCAGCGCTCGATTCGGAAAATCAATGATCGGTTCAACAGGAACCCGGCGCCTGCTTTGGGGATCGGCACGGGCCGCCCGCCGCGACACGGCCGTCTTCGCGATCGCGGCGGCAACAGGGATCATCGTCGCCCTGGCGCTGCCCGCCACGCTCAGCTCCATCGTCGATGCGATAGCGCGAGGCGGCAGCCCCGCGCCTGCGATCGTGCAACTGGCCTGCCTGGCCGCCCTCGACCTGTGTGCCACCGTCGTGACGAGTTCCACCAAGAACGCCTCGGTCGCCAGATCAGGGGCCTGGCTGCGGCGCAGCATGGTCGATCACATACTCGCCGTAGGCCTGCCCGTCACCCGGCGCTGGGCCGCGGGAGATCTGGCGGCCAGGATGGTGGGCGGGGCGTCGGCCGCCGCCGACGGCTCCTTCACCGCGGTCACGGTAGCTCTCACCGCCGTCACCGCGGCCGGCGCGGCCATCGCGTTGTGGCTGGTGGTCCCCTTCGGCGCGCTTGTCTTCCTTACCGCCGCAGCCGGTGCGATCTATGTCCTGCGCCGGGGGACGAAGGCGGTCGGCAGGACCTCGGCCGACTACCAGAGCGCGCAGGGGCGCATCTCGGCCAGACTCAGCGAGACGCTCACCGGCGCACGGACGATCGAGGCCAGCGGTACCCAGGCCAGAGAGGTCGACCGCATCCTCGCCTCGCTGCCTGAGCTGACCGCGGCAGGCCGCGCGAACTGGCGCACACAGGGGAGCGTCGGCCAGGCTCTGAGCCTGCTGACCGCGGCCGCCCAGGTCGCCATGCTGGCGCTGACCGGTCTCGGGATCGCCGCCGGATGGCTGCGGCCCGGCGACATGGTCGCGGCCGTCGCCTACGTCACGCTGGGCATCAACGCGGTGCATCAGCTCTCCGCGGTGACCTACCTCAGCCATGTCCGCAGCGCCGCAGACCGTATCTCACAGGTGCTCGACACTGCCCGGCCGCGGTCCCGCACGCCGCTCACCACCGCACCACAGGCACTCCTCCTCAGCGGGATCATCGTGCTGGACGAGGGCCGCCGGGTGCTCGACGGCCTCGATCTCGCCGTGCCCGTGGGCAGCACGGTCGCGATCGTGGGCCGGTCCGGGTCGGGCAAGTCGGCGCTCGCCCGAGTCGCCGGAGGGCTGCTCGTACCGGATGAGGGAAGTGTCACCTTTCGCGGACAGCCCGTCCTGCCCGGTGACGCCGCCTACGCCTTCGAGCAGCCGGAGCTGGTCGGCGACACCATCGGCCAGGCCTTGGCGCTGGGACGACCGCACGCAAGCCCCGCCCAGATCGCGCGTGCGGCCGAGGCCGCCTGCGCGGCGGGATTCATCCGGCGCCTACCGGACGGCTACGCCACGCCGCTGACAGGGCTGGTGCTTTCCGCCGGCGAAACCCAACGCCTCGGCGTCGCCCGCGCCATCGTGCACGACAGCCCCATCGTCATCCTCGACGAGGCCACCTCCAGCCTCGACACCGCGACAGAAGCCGCGGTGTCGGACGCGCTGCGAACCGCCTTCGCCGGCAAGACCCGCCTGGTCATCGCCCACCGCCCCGCTGCCGCGGCAGCGGCCGACCTGGTCGTCTGGCTGCAGGACGGTACGGTCCACGCCGTCGGCACGCACCGTGATCTGTGGGCCGAGGCCCACTACCGGCAGCTGTTCAGGACGCCGGAGGACAGAGCATGATCGGCCCGTTTCTGCGCAACCGGAACACCGCTGCCCTCTTGGCCTGGTCCGCGCTCGACAGCCTGCCCGTCCTGCTGTCGGGAATCTGCGTCACCATGGCGCTGGATCGCGGCTTCCTGGCCGGACGCCGGGACGTCGGGCTGGTGTGGATCGCCGCCCTCGGCGCGGCTCTCGCCGTGCGCGCCATCACGGCCCGGCGGATCAACGAACGGCTTGCCGATCTTGTCGAGCCGATCCGGGTAGACCTGGTCCGCCGCGTCGTCCGCGCGACCGTGAGCAAGGCGGTGCGTGAACCGGGCAAGACCCGGCACTCGGCGATCGCCCAGATCACCTCGCAGGTGGATGCGGTGTGCGCCTTGACCGGGGCAGCCGTTCTCGCGGTCAGGGACACGGTCCTCATCACGGGCGCGGTCCTGATCGGCCTGACCGCGCTCAAGCCCGTGCTGGCCCTGGCCACGGCGGTCCCGGTGACCGCCGCCTTGTTACTGCTCATCGCCTCGCTGCGGACTCTGGCGGCCCGGCAGGCGGCGACGATCACGGCCAACGAGGAGGTCGCTCAGGAGTCCGCCGCGCTCCTGCTAGGGCTGCGCGACATCCTCGCCTGCGGGGCGCAGCCGCTCGCGGCCGAACGGATGTACGCGGCCGTCGAACGGCTGGCCGGCGCCACTCGGGGCCTGTCCAGGAGCGGTACGGTGCGCGCCGCCGTTCTCGCCATCGGCGGCTACCTGCCCCTGCTGGCCCTGGTGGGGTTGGCGGCCTGGCAGCACGCCACCGGCGGGATGCAGACGGGCGTGCTGCTGGGCGTGGCGACCTACATCTTCGCCCATCTGCTGCCCATGCTGCGCGCCACGGTCCAGAACGCCAACTCCGTCGGCCTGCCCCTGCTCATCACCGTGCGCCGCCTGCGCGAGGCGACCCGCGTCGACGAGGTCACCTCATGCCGTGGCGTCGCCGTACCAGCCGAACCGGATCTGCGGCTGGAGCGGATCGCCTTCACCTACGGTCGTGTCGCCGAGCCCATCGTCTGTGATCTGAGCGTCACGGTGCCCTTCGGCCGTCACGTCGCCATCGTCGGGCCGAGCGGTGTCGGAAAGTCGACCCTGGCCCGGCTCATGTGCGGTCTGTCGCGGCCCAGCGCCGGCGCGGTTCTGCTCGGCGAGCAGCCCATACAACGCCTCGATGGCGCCGAGCTCTCCCAGGCGATCACCCTGGTGCCGCAGGACGCCTACATCTTCACCGGAACGGTCCGGGAGAACCTGGCCTATCTGGCGCCGCAGGCGAGCACCACCACGCTGACGCGGTCGGCCGAGGCTGTGGGCGCCGCCGCGCTCATCGAACGGCTTGGCGGTCTGGACGCAGCCCTTGAGCCGAGCCGGCTGTCGGAGGGGGAGCGGCAGCTCATCGCGCTGACCCGAGCCCATGCGAGCGCCGCCCGCATGGTCATCCTCGACGAGGCCACCAACCATCTCGACTCAGCGGCCGAGGAGCAAGCCGAAGACGCCTTCGCCAAGCGCGGGGGAACGCTCATCGTCATAGCCCATCGCCTCAGCTCGGCACTGCGCGCCGACATGGTCATCGTCATTGACGACGCGCAGGTGCAGTGGGGCACCCACGAAGAGCTGCGCACAGCCTCCCCCTGCTACGCCCGGCTGCTGCGCTACTGGAACACATCCGTTAATTGACACTCACAAACGGAACAGGCACTGCCGCTGCTGATTCCCGACGACACCTTCTTCGCCACCACATGGCAGCGGGGAATGCCGCTGCCCCGATGACGCTGGACGACGTCGCCGGGGCACTGTCCACCGGGCTCATGCGCCTCCCTCCATCGAACTGGACACCGAGGAGGGCGGCCTCCCCCTTGACGCCTCTTGCCCGCCCCGCCGGCTACGCCACGACACCCTGTTCCTCCCGGGCCGGACGGAGTACCCGGCGCACGGCGCCACGCAGCCACTGGTGGGCCCCGTCGGCGGTGTGGCGCGGGTGCCAGGCCATGCCGATCGTCAGTGGCGGCAGCGGCAGCGGGATTTCCAGCAGGCGCAGTCCCAGCGCGTGTGCCGCGTCGCCGAGTGGTGAAGGGGGCTCGCCCGGGAGCGCGGTCGGCACCAGGCAGACCACGTCGCCGACTGCGGCCAGCGCCATCGCCGCCAGATGTCCGGGCAGGACGGCGCTGACCCGCCGGCTGAGCCCTTGCTCGGCCAAGGCCGCGTCAAGCGGGCCGGTGAAGCGTCCCCGGCGGCTGACCGCCACGTGCTCGGCCGCGGCCAGCCTGGCGGGCGTCAGGGTTCCTTCGGCGAGCGGGTGCCCGGCCCTGACGCCGGCCGCCATCCGCAGCGTGACCAGCTCCTCGACCCGGGTCTCCGGGTCGACGTGGTCGATGGCCCCGATCTCCAGATCGACTCGGCCCTCGCGCAGCGCGGGGCCCGCCTCCCACTCCTCGGCCAGCACCCGCAGCGAGACGCCCGGCGCCCGGCGCCGGGCCAGCCCGAGCAGACCCGGCGCCAGCGCCGCGCCGACCAGGTCCGAGGTCTGGACGGTGAAGGTGCGCCGAAGTGCGGCGGGGTCGATCCCGCCGCTCGGGGTGAGCAATGACTCCAGCCGGCGCACCACCGCGGCGGCCTCGTCCCGCAGCGCCTCGGCGCGGGGTGTAGGCACCATGGCCTGTCCTGCCCGCACCAGTAGCGGGTCCTGGAGCACCCGGCGCAGCCGGGCCAGGGTGCGGCTCATCGCCGCGGGGGAGGTCTGCAGCCGCGCGGCGGCACGGGTGACGCTCTGCTCGGTCAGCAGGGCGTCGAGGGCGACGGCGAGGTTGGCGTCGAGGTTCGGGGCTGGGCTGCTCACCTGCATGATTCCGTTTCGGGCAATGATTGGATGCTGAAGTTCCCATTGTGGCAATGCGGTTCGGGTCTGCACGATCAAGAGGCTGTATCGACCCGACACACACCGCGAGGTTTTCATGATCGTCATTACCGCCCCCACCGGGAACATCGGCCGGCGGCTGCTGTCGCTGCTGGTCGAGGCCGCGCCCGCACGCGGAGAGGAGTTGCGCGTCGTGGTCCGCGATCCTGCCCGGCTCCCCGAGGCCGTGCGCGGACGGGTCGAGGTGGTCACCGGCTCGCACGGCGACGCCGCGACCGTCGAGCGCGCCTTCACCGGGGCCGACGCCGTTTTCTGGCTGGTACCGCCGGACGCCTCGGCCGCGCCAGACGAGGCGTTCAGCGGCTTCACCCGCCCGGCCGCGCGGGCGTTCGCCGCCCACGGCGTCGGCCATGTCGTCGGCGTCTCGGCGCTCGGCCGCGGCACCCCGCAGGCCGCCCAGGCCGGGCTGGTCACCGCCTCCCTGGCCATGGACGACCTGATCGCCGGCTCCGGCGTCGCCTACCGCGCCCTGGCCAGCCCGTCCTTCTTCGAGAACCTGCTGGAGGAGGCCGACTCGATCCGCGAGAACGGCGTCTTCACCGACACCGTCGCCGCGGACCGTCCGGCCCCGCTGGTGGCCGTCGCCGACATCGCCGCGGCGGCGGCCGGGCTGCTGCTGGACCGCTCCTGGACCGGCGTCGGCAGTGTTCCGGTGCTCGGCCCGCAGGACCTGTCGCCCAACGACCTGGCCCGCATCATGACCGAGGAGCTGGGCCGTCCGGTCCGCTACCAGCGCCAGCCGCTCGACGAGCTGCGGTCCACCCTGCTCGGCTACGGCCTCAACGAGGCGTTCGTCGAGGGCATCGTCGAGATGAAGCGCGCCAAGGACCAGGGCCTGGACTCGGGCGTCGACCGCTCGCCGCAGGCGGGCCCGGCCACCGGATTCGCGCAGTGGTGCGCGCAGACTCTCAAGCCCGCCGTCCTCGCCACGCCGGAGGCAGTCGATGCCCACTGACCGAACCGAGCCGCCGGTCACAGCGTTCATGCTGGTCAAGACAATGCCCGAGTGGCTGGCGATGACCGTGGCCGAACGCGTCCAGGCCTTCACCACCCACGTCGTCCCGGTGATCGAGGCCCGCACCCGCGGCGTCCGCTCCCGCTTCTACGACACGGAGTTCTATTCGGCGCGGGTCACCGACATCTGGGTCTGGGAGGCGGACGACCACGACGCCTACCGGCTGCTGATCGACGCACTGCGCGAGACCCCCTTCTGGGACCGCTACTTCGACGTGGTGGACCTGCTCGTGGGCACCGAGAACGGCTACGCCCGCACCTACGACCTGGAGCCGGTGGCCACCCTCGCCACCTGACGCTCCTCCCTGACCGGCCGGTGCCGCCACCGCCCTGCGGAAGCACCGGCCGGCAGTTCAGCTGAGCAGACGGCCCCTCAAACACTTGTCGCGAGAATTCCGAGGGTGAATCCAGTTGCGGCGGGACTGGTGCGCCTGGTGAGGTCCCTGCATGGACGGTGCCACTGAGCAAGTACAACGCGCGAGGACAGGAACAGACACTACGATCACGCGGCAACCGGCTCCATGGCACAGGCTGGCGGTACTCGGGGCCCTGATGCTGGCCGCCCTCACCTTCAACACCGCGGAGAACCTGCCGGTCGGCCTCCTGGAGCTCATTTCCGAAGACCTACGGGTGTCCCTTTCGGCGGTCGGTCTCCTGGTCACCGGTTACGGCGTGACGGTGGCCGTCGCATCTGTGCCGATTGCGCACGTCGTGCGGGCCGTGCCCCGACGTCATGTGCTCACGGGACTGCTGGCCGCGCTCGTGGTGTCCAGTCTCATTGCGGCGCTGGCCACCTCGTACTGGCTTCTCCTCGGCGCGCGGCTGCTGACCGCGCTCGCCCAGGCGCTGTTCTGGGCCGTGATGGGGCCGGTCGCGGTGGGCCTGTTCGCGCCCAAGGTCCGGGGGCGTGTGGTCGGGGCGCTGTCCGTGGCCGGTTCGCTCGCCCTCGTGCTTGGCGTTCCCGCTGGGACCTGGCTGGGCCAGCAGAGCAACTGGCAGGTACCCATCGCCACGCTGGCGGCTCTGGGGCTCGTCTGTCTGGTGACGATCGCCGTTCTGCTGCCGACTTCGCGTCCGGAAGAAGAGCCCGCCGCCTACGCGAGCAGTCCCGACGTCCGGCGGTTCAGGACGGTGCTGGCGGCCGGGACCTTGTCCGCCACCGGGGCGTTCACGGGATACACCTACATCGTCACGTTCCTGGGCGACGTGAGCGGGTTCTCCCCCCGCGCGGTGAGTGCCCTGTTCGTGGTTTTCGGCGTCGCGTGCCTGGCCGGGGTGAGCATCACCGGGGCGTTCCTGGACCGCTTTCCGCAGACCGCGCTGGCCACCGCCGTGGCCACGCAGGCGGTGGGCATGCTCGGCCTGTACGCGTTCGGCGCTCATCCGGTGGCGGCGGTGGTGTTCCTGGTATTGATGGGCGGTGCGCTCGGGCCGGTGTTCATGACCACGCAGAACGCGATGCTGCACTGCGCGCCGGGCCGTACGGACATCGCCCTGGCGGCGAACTCCGGCGCCTACAACGCCGGGATAGCGGCGGGTGCCGCGCTTGGGGGACTGGTCCTGCCGCTCGCCGATGTACGGGGCACCTTCCTCGCCGGCGGGCTGCTGACCGTCGGGTCCTGCGTGGCCCTACTCAGCGGCGAGCTGCTGCGTGGGCGCCGTCATCCAGAACGCTCAACCCGCCGATGAGGGACGCCGACTCGTATCCGCCGGTAGCTCAGACGACCGCTGCCCATAACCGGGGGTGATACTGCGATCGGCGGACATTGTGGGACAGATCACGGTTGAGGTTGACCTTGGGTCAGGGTGGAAGCTCGCCGCAGCGGCACGACGCCGCCACGATGACAGATTCGACGGAGCAAACCACCATGACGATCATCCTTTCCGATCAGGACAAGAGCATCCTGCGGACCGCCGCGTACGGCGCCGTGTCGCTGATGGCCGCCGCCGGTGCCGCCGGCAAGCCCCACACGATCGCGACCAACGGCAGCATCGCGCTAGGCTCGGCCACCGGCCTGGTCGGGCACGTGCTCGCCGAGTACCCCAACGGCAAGGACCTGGGCGGCAAGTCCGTGGCCGAGATCGCCGACCGCGTGCTGCCGGCCCTGACCGCGGCCATGAACCTGCTGAAGAAGCAGGATCCGGCCGAGGCCGACAACTTCCGCAGCACCGTCCTCGTCGCTGTCGAAACCGCCCAGGTTCACCAGAGCCGGCCGATCCCCACCACGGCCGAGATGGCCCGCAAGATCACCGAAGCCCTCGACGCCGCCAGGCTAGCCGCTGCCGACAGCGAGGTCATGCAGGGGGCGGCTGCCGGGCAGGATCGTCCGGAGCTGCAGAAGGCGATCGAGGAGATCGTCGATTCCGGTTTCGTCGGGGTGTCGCTGCGCGTGCACGATGAGCGAGGGGAGTGGGTCGGCAGCGCCGGGGTGGCCGAGCTGGGCGGGACGGCCACGCCGCCGATCAACGGACACGTCCGGATCGGCAGCAACACCAAGACCTTCACCGCGACCCTGGTGCTGCGACTGGTGGCCGAGGGCAAGGTCGGGCTGGACATCCCGGCGGCCGACTATCTGCCCGAGTTCGGGCTGGACCGGCGGATCACGGTGCGGATGCTGTTGCAGCACACCAGCGGGGTGTTCAACTTCAGCGGCGAGGTCTACGACGACGGGACGGTCGCGCCGGGGATCCCCATCCCCTACAGCACCACCGGCAAAGAGTGGGCGGACAACCGGTTCAAGACCTACCGGCCGGAGGAGCTGGTACGGCTGGCGTTGTCCAAGCCGGCGCGGTTCGAGCCGGGGACGGGCTGGAGCTACTCCAACACCAACTACGTCCTGGCCAGGTTGCTGATCGAGAAGGTCACCGGCCGCTCGCTCGCCGACGAGATGCAGCGGCTGATCCTGGGGCCGCTCGGGCTGTCGGACACCGTGGTGCCGGACGCCTCGCCGGAGATCCCCGAGCCGCACGCCCACGCCTACTACAGGTACGAGGACGCCGGCCGGCAGCAGACGGTCGACGTCACCCGCCACAACCCCTCCTGGATCTCCACCGGCGGTGACATGATCTCCACCACCCGGGACCTGCACACGTTCATCTCCTCGCTGATGGGCGGCAAGCTCCTGCCGGCCGAGCTGCTGGCCGAGATGTGCGCGCCGTACCCCACGGTCATTCCGGACATGGGTTATGGCTTGGGGGTGTTCGTCCAGCAAACGGACCGCGGCGGCACCGTCATCACCCACAACGGCGGCATGGCCGGCCACGCGACGCTGATGTACAGCACGCCCGACGGCAGCAAGACCCTGACCGCCGCGCTGAACTGTGTGGACGACGCCGACCTGTCTGTAGCAACAGCGTTCCAGAACGCCCGACAGAGGCTCGTCAACGAGGTGTTCTGCGGCGGGCAGGCCGATCCGGCCCAGCCGACGGGCTGAACACCTGTGACCCGTACGCCTCGAGGGTCGCCCCCCTCCGGTCGTGCATCAGGTAGAACGCGAACCGGGCCACGCCGAGCTCGACGAGTCCACATGCTCGGCCGTGGTGGACGAATTGGTGGCCGGGCTCGAGCACAAGGCAGGCTGAGCAGATGATGAACGGAGTCACGATCGGGCAGGCGGCGGCATTCGTCGGCGTCACGGTGAAGACGGTGCGGCACTACCACAAGCTCGGCCTGGTCGCGGAGCCCGAACGCGACAGCTCCGGCTACCGGCGGTACGGATCGGCCGAGTTGCTGCGGCTGGTGCAGGTCCGGACGCTGGCCGCCGCCGGGGTGCCGCTGGCCGAGATCGGGCCCCTGCTCGACGCCGACGCCGCGCTGTTCGCCGCCGCGCTCGCCGACATCGAGCGGCAACTCACCGAACGGATCGAGGAGTTGATCACGAGGCGGGAGACGCTGCACCGGCTCGCTGACGGCGACCGGGCCCTGCTGCCCGACCGCGCTGTGTCGCTGCTGGAACGGCTGTCCGGCCTCGGTTTCCCCGCTGACGAGGTGGCGGCCACCAGGGAGGGCTGGGTGCTGGCCAGGGCCCTGGTCCCAGAGGGCTTCGACGACTACCTGACCCATGTCGAGCACGCCCTGCAAGACACCCGGTTCGTCGCCTTGATCAAGCGCGCCGCCGAAGCCTCGGCCTGGGAACCGGACGACCCGCGCATCGCCGAGCTCGCCACCGCCGTTGCCGACCACTTCCTCGCCAATCCCGCACATCTGAAGATCGTGACCGGCCTGCAAGCACGTACCGAGGCCGCGACCCGGTACAAGCTGATCGCCCTCCACGGCGAGGAGCAGGGATCGGCCGCGGCCCGGGGGGTCGCGCTCGTCGAGACCAAGCTCCGCTCTGCCGGCATCCATATCCCCAGGCCGGACTCCTACTGACCGCGCCGTGCTCCGGTCCTTCGGCCCGGCGACCGGCCGGTCCGCCAGGCCAGAGCATCCCGATCGAATCCGGCTGCCCGAGTCGCCCAGAGAAGCCTGACCAAGCCCCGCCTGGCCGACTCGCCTGCCGTACCGATGCCGGCGACAGTGCCACGCACACCGCAGCAGAGCGACGGCCTATGCCACGTTCATCCTGGACTGGCCTGGTGAGCAGACGAGCGGCGTCAGTTCTCGGTGCCCGTCTGCTCACCAGGTCACCCGCAGCGCGTGCACGCCGTACATGGCGCTGAAGACACGGAAGCCGACCTGCTCGTACGGTTCGGCGAGGGCGAGGCAGGGGAAGCGCCGAAGCAGGGCGGGGAAGGCGATGCGCATCTCCATCCGTGCCAGTGGCGCCCCGAGACAGTGGTGCACGCCGTGGCCGAAGGCGACTTCTCTGCGCTTCCAGACAGGTGACAGGCGGCTATCATCGACGCGTACGGCCGGTTCCGCGCGGGAGACGCAGGTCGAGCGGGACTGAGGCGGTCGTCGTGACGGCAAGCAGAAGCACCACACCGCCAGTCGTAACCTCGGTCCCGCCATTCCTCCCGACCCTATGCAGCCGGCATGACGACGAACGAGAAACTTGTGCTCGTTGTGCGGTTGAGGGGGAGATCGCACTTGATCCGGCGCTCGACCTCGCCCCTGCTGATCCCGAGCCCCTGGGCGATCAGCCGCTCCGGGCGGACAGGCACGGGATCGAGGAAACCGACGTCCACCCGGTACGGCCAAGCCGCATCGACGGCCGATGACTCCAGCTGCCACGCGCCACGCCAGTCGAGGGTGAACCGGTTGCGCCGTGCGACCGCGGGGTCCAGGAGCGCGTGCGCGACGAGCTCCTGATCGTTGTTCTCGAAGGCGCACAGCCTGGCCGGATCCACCGATCGGACCGGCACCCGCTCATGGACTGTGATCTTCGAGGTCCGATCGCAGCAGACACATCGGACGAGCAGCCACACGTCAAGCAGCTTGCCGTTGGCGTTGATCCGGAACCTGCCCTCGCCGACGGTGGCCGCCTCCGCGCGGCAGTCCAGGCAACGCATGGCGAGCAGCGGCAGCCGAGTCCTCCGCACGGACCAGGGCAGCACGAAATGATCTCTATGGGATTGTGAAGACATGATCTCTCTAAAGACCTGACACAGAACGCTGAGCAGCCAGGGCGACTCAGAATTCAGAGCAGCCCGGCGAGACCGACCGCGAGGTCGGTGAGAAAGCGCATAAGAAGATGTCAGGCAGCGAGAGCAGGCGGCGTCACGCGACAGTCCCCACGACGAGTCCGATTGTGCTTGCCGCACGCTAGTGGTTCACCGGGCAGCGCCACAATCGATTTTGTCTCCTGCCGATCGTCGGCGGCAGGACGGCAGCGCGACGGTGCCGGCCGGGGCGGTGTCGGCGGAGCGGGTTGGATCCGCGCAGCCGGGCGGTGATCGTGTTCCCTCGCGGCAGCCTGCTGTACGTCGACCCGCCACACCTGGGCAGGACCCGGAACGGAACTGCCGGCACGAGATGACCGACCCCGACGCGCACTCGTTGAGGCACTGCACTCCTGCCGCTCCACCGTAGTCGTTTCCGGGTAGGCATGTGCCGTCAAAAACGTGTCACCGGCCGCAACCGAGCGCGTTCGAGCAGGTCAGCGGCAGGAGAGTACGTGATCACGGCGACGCCGATGACTGACTGCCGGCGGGAAAAGCGGGTGCGGCGGGCCGGTGGGGTGGTGTGTGATCGAGGGATGGCGATCGAGATGGGTAGGCCGGGGGTCGACGGGCTCGGCGACGTGGTGCGGGTGTTGGGGGAGTGGCAGTACGACGGAGGGCCCGTGCAGTTGCATCCGGGGGATGTGGGGTGGTTCTGGCGGTTCGGTGTGGAGCGGACTGCGCAGGCTACGCGGACCTGGAGTCGGGCCGGGGAGGTTCTGGCGGTCGGGCTGCTGGATGGTGCGGAGTTGCTGAGGTTGGCGTTCGCGCCGGAGGCGTTGCGGGACGAGGAGTTGGCGCAGCAGGTGGTCGACGACGTGTCGGCGCCTGAACGCGGTGTGCTCCTCGAGGGCAGGGTGTACGTCGAGGCGCCGATGGGTGCGCTGGTCCAGGACCTGCTGTTCAAGGACGGCTGGGGGAGTGGCGAGCCGTGGACACTACTTCGGCGTGACCTCGGCGCGCCTGTGCCGGATCCCGGCGTTCGCGTCGAGGTGATCGGGCCGGAACAGGCGCACGAGTGGGCCGCGGTCCTGCGGGCGTCGTTCGACGGGTCGACGTTCACCGACGAGCGCTGGCACGCGATGGCGGCAGGTGCGCCGTATGCCGACGCGCGGTGCCTGGTCGTTCGCGATGAGCAGGGCGAGGCGGTGGCGGCCGTGACGGTGTGGTCGGCGGGTGAGGGCAAGCCAGGGCTGATCGAGCCGATGGGGGTGCACCGGGCACACCGCGGTCACGGTTACGGTCGAGCGATCACGGTCGCCGCGGCGCGCGCACTCCAGGAGTTGGGTTCGTCCAGCGTGATCGTGTGCTGCCCGAGCTCCAACGTCGGCGCCGTCGCCACCTACCAGTCGGCCGGCCTCCAGCAGTTGAACGAGAGACGGGACCTGTACCGCAACGCTTCCTGAGGCCTTCGGCGTGGGGTCGGGTGCGGAACGCGAGACACAATCCGGGGTGCCGTTAACGGCTGTGTCACCAGCCCAAACGCGGATGATCATGCTTGATGCTGCGGTGTGTAATGGTCCATCCGCTGTAGTGGATCACCTGCCCTGGAGCGCACGCCGTTAGGCATTGACGACCTGGTCGAGCACTGGACGATTCTCGAGGAGGAGATGCTCCTCGTATCAGGCAAGCGCGGCGCGACGCGGCTGGGGTTGTATGAGGGGAGCGGCAGCACGATCGAGTACCACCGCACCCAGATAGGGGGTCATCTGGGCTACCGGGTGAGGTTGTCAGTGGCGTCTGCGACCGTCTGCTGCATGGGTGAGCTGATCGAGCGGGTTGATGAACAGGACCGCGTGCTGGAAGTCGTGGAGCGCGCGGAGGCGGTGCGTCGGCGGTGGATGCATCGGATCGCGACGACGATCTGCCTCGATCCGAGGGGGCGGATCCTCGTGCTGCGCCGAGCCGAGGGGCATGTTCGCTTTCCCGGCCACTATGACGTGATGGTCGGCGGCGCCGCGGGCGTAGGCGAATCGTATGAGGACGCGGCGGCCCGCGAACTGGTCGAGGAACTGGGCGCCGGCGTCCCGGTCCGCTTTTTGTTCAAGTTCCTGTGCCAGGACGGGATCAGCCCCGTCTGGTTCGGGGTGCACGAGGCCTTGATCGCCGAGCCATTGGCTCCAGATCCGTCCGAGATCGCTTGGCATGCCTGGCTCACGGAGCTCGAACTGCGGAAGGTGGTCAATCGAGGGCCCTTCGTTCCAGGTGGGCGAGAAGCCCTGCGCCGATATCTTGGCCGCTCAGCTCAGTGACGAACAGCCGCTCCCTGGCTGATGCTTCCTCAGTTACAGGACGGGGCAGCGGCTTCAGCACATTCATGACCAGCTCCGCCCCGGGCCGCTGCCTCAACCCGCTCGCCAGGTGGAAGTGTGCCGGAGGTGTCCTTGCCCTCCACGTAGGCCGGCACGTGCAAGCGCTTGCGGGCGAACCGCTCGGCCATCAGCAGCAGGAAGCTGGCCATGGCGCCGCGGCTGGGAATCTCGGTAAGGATCGCCCGTTTGGGGCTGGTGACAGGGCGTTACCGGTACCCCAATCCCGCCGGCAGGCCACCTCGCCGGGCTCTAACCCACCTGGTCTCAGGTCAGGTGTCGATGTGCGGGACCCAGACCGACACGTACTCCAGGTCTGGGCCGTACGAGTAGATCGCCCGGAAGGCGGGCGTGACCAATGTCGGCGTCAGGGACGGCGCCCGGCGGTATCGGGTCGTGGCCAAGTCCAGCAGCACATCGACGATCGACGCGCGCAGGACCAGCACCGCCAGGCGCAGGGCGTCCTTGACTCCAGGGGCGAAATGGACAGGGCGCTTCACTGGTGGGCGCCGTCCAACCCGCGATCGGCGTACGCCTCGTCACGGGAGGTGCGGACCGTCATCTCGATCTCACCGCGGCCGGCGGTGGTCTCGCGCTCCCGCTTCAGTTGCACATACTCCTCGGAGTCCGCTTCGGAGATGAGCACCGCGCGTTCTTTGTCGGAGCGAGAGTCGGGTGAGGCGGTGGCCGTAGACCGCGCGGGACACGAGCGGGCCGAGCTGATCGCTGTGACTGAGCGCTTCAGTCGGCGGGAATCGCCTGCTGAAACGCCAAGTCATCACAATTGATTGTTACGAGGCGCCGTTAGCCGGCTTCCAGAACGAAGAACAAGAAGGCCAGGATCCTCGTGCCCGCGAACTCGCGAAATTCGGGGAACACATCGCGTGCTTCCGCCACAGGCGGCGGTTCGCTGATGACGCTGACGCGAAAGCAGCGGCCGGTCCCAGAAGCGCATCTGCGCGGTCTGCCCACCCATGGTCCATTCTTCGGTCCGGTTACGGGTCTCGAAATAGTGGATCTTGTCGCCCGCCGAGTGACGCATGAGGGCGATGGCGAAAGGATGCTCGACCGAGACGAGGAGTCTGCCACCAGGCCTCAGCACGCGTCGCAGCTCGGCCAGTGTCGCTCCCCAGTCTTCCAGGTAGTGCAGCACCAGGGACGCGATGACGTCGTCGAACGCGCCGTCGGGGAAGGGCAGCGGGCTGGCCAGGTCGGCGACCCGCAGGTCCGCGTCGGCGCCCAGCCGCCGCCGGGCCAGCTCCAGCATCCCGGCGCTCGCGTCGACGCCGGTCACGATGGCGCCTCGATCGCGTAGCGCGTGGAACAGGGGGCCCGAGCCGCAGCCGGCGTCGAGGATGCGCCGGCCGGTCACGTCCCCGGCGAGCTCCAGCATCGCGGGCCGCTCGTAGTACGCGTTCAGGAGGCTGGTCTCGTTCTCGGCCGTGTACCCCTCGGCGATTCTGTCGTAGTCGTTGAATCGGGACGGATGTGCGGTCTCAACGTGATTTTCCGGCACGGTAGGCATGCGGGCCATTTTGGCCCACCAGTCTCGGGCGGCACAGCCGTACGGCGCGTTTGCCGTGGCCGAGCGCGTCGAAATCGCCGCCTTGTTGAGTAACGGTCTGCTCACGTCACGCTGAAGTCGGTGAGGGTGATTCTTTCAGGTCGGTCGGTGTGTTCCATCTGGTCCCATTGGGCGAGACTGGAGGATGTCCTTCCGGCACGCTGGTTCTCCTGGCGACCCGGCCGGTGGCACCGGCCAGGACTGGCCTGTCTGACTTCCACGGGTCGGGCCCACCCTGGAGCGTGACTGGAACGACACGTGGATCCGAGTCGAGGGCCGGGAGGGTGTCCGTCATAGGGGATCGTTGACCCGCCAGCCGGCCCTTTGGGTCTGCCTCTCCACTGCAGCGCGGAGCGCCGCACCGAACTGGTCTGGTGCTTCCAGCCATGGATGGTGCCCCGCGTTCGGGACGATGATGACCTCGCAGTTGAGGCGTGTTCCGAGACGCCGCAGGGCATCAGCAGGGCGACTGTCGCCGGCCCCGCCGATGATCACCGCGCCGGGCGGCAGGTGCTCGCGAAGCTCGTCCACGTGTGATTCGAGCGGGTCGGCTTTCTTCGCTGCGTTGAGCTGGGTGTTCATCGCGTAGTTGACGGGCCGCAGCGTATGGGCTGATGCCAGCGCCCAATCCCATGCCCGCGTTCGGTCGGCGTGGTCGGTGAACCACGACAGCGTGAGGTACTCGATCTCCTCGGCGTCTGTGCGCGATTCGATCGCATCGAGTTCGTCGAGCCTGGTCTGCTGCTCGTCAGTGCGTCGTGCTCGCTGTGCTGCTCGGTCGGCTTCCCGCCATGGATCCAGGAAGGGCCCGGCGATCTGAATCAGTCCGGCCACGCGCTCGGGATGGGCCAGCAAGAAGTAGCCGGCCATATTGGTTCCGAACGAATGCCCCAGCAGAACGACCCGGTCGTGTTTCCACGCATCGAGCAACAGCGCCAAGTCGTGAACGTGGCGGACGATCGTGTGCTCTCCCTGCCAGGACGAGCCGCCGGTGCCGCGCTGGTCGTAGCGGTGGACCAGGCACAGGTCGTCGATGATGCCGGCGACCGGGGCGAGATAGTCGGGGACCCCTGGACCGCCGTGCACCATGACCACGGGAAATCTCTGCGGAATCACCGAGCCCGCGGTCCACGTACGTAGCTGTGCACCGTCGTCCAACTCGATCATGGTCGCGGTCATGGACGTGAGTGTAATGCGGCCGGGGTCCGATGAGGCGATCTCTCAACGGACACTCGCCGGGCTGGACGCGGGAAGCTTCTTCCCCAGGTCAGGTCCTATATGGCGGCTGGTGTCACGTTGGTTGACGGCGCCCCGGGAACCACGGTGATCGCGGCGGTCGACGCGTTGGCAGGGTCGCTGCGCAGTAGTCCTACCATACGCAACCACGGCATGGGGGCCGGCAACGGGTGCCACCTGAATGGGGCAGAAACGGGCCACGGGCTTGACTACGGGTCGGTGAGATCTGAGGGTTCGCGCTGATCGAGTCGATCGGCTCGGAGTCGACCAACGCCGAGCGCAGCCTCCTGGACGCGGTGGAGTACGCGATGCACTACTGTTCGCGGCGCCGGCGCGCGACATGGACGGTGATGTCGGCGGTGATCTCCACCGTCGCGGGCAGAACCTGCATGATCCGGCCGAACACCTGCTCTTGCTCCAAGGTCGGCAACATGAGATAGGCCGAGACCGTCGAGAGATAGCCGACGTACTCGCGAGCACTCATCGTCAGGCGCCGCTCGACCACGGACTGCTGAACATCAGCGAACCACTCCGACCGCTGGAGCTCCGTACCCGGCCACTGCATGTCATGCTCCGGAGGCGTCCCATCCGGAGACGGAATCTCGTCGCTCGCCAAAAACGGTGACCGTGCCACGCGAACAGCTTCCTCCACAGCGGGGTCAGCCAGCTGGACCGGCCCGCCGAACGAAGCAAAAACGCCACCAGGCTCCAGGAGCGCCGCCATGCGCGACCACCGCCCCTCCGGTTTTGTCCAATGCAGCGCCGCTGCCGCATAAACCAGTCCGTACCTCTCGCCCGGCCGCAAGTCCTCGAACAGGGCTTGCACGGTCCTGACGTTTGCCGGTACGTGCTTACGCAACTCGGCGAGCATGGCCCCATCAGGCTCGGTCGCGGTGACCGTGACTCCTTGTTGAGCAAACAGGCGGGTGGCTTTACCTGTCCCGGCGCCGATTTCGAGGGCAGTCCGAACCGGCTGAGCCGCGTACGCCATCACTCTGTGGAAAACCTCCACGGGATATCCCGGCCGGAACTGTTCGTATGCTTCTGCCATCACTCCGAAACTCAGTGCGCGACTCGACATGCGGAGCATCTTGACACGAGCTGCGCCGTCAATGCTGGATCTTTTCGCTTGGCCTGGCCACCCGATCGTGGGCAGCAGAAGCCTGAAGCCACAACGATGAAGCGCAAGCCGCTGACGTGGCCAGACCCTGGCGGAGGGGCATGCCCGAACGGCTCATGACGTAGATCACGAGAGGGACCCCGCCACACAGATCTGCTGTACTGAGCAAGCCGGCATGCCGATGCTCGCGTCTGACGACGCGACGTCTACTGCGCCGGCTGCGACGCGCAAGGGCCCACGGGCACGAACGCTCCCGGCGCCCCGCCCCGGCCGCCGGTAACGTGCGTACGCGGTCCGGATGCTTGTGGTGGCGGCCTCGCCGACACCGGAGCGGATGCGCACGCATGCCGCACATGACCGTGTGGTCCCCGGCCGTACGTCAGCGTCGACGACTGGCGATGCCGTCAGCCATGGCGCGCTCGGCGGTGACATCGGTGATGAAGGCCCCCATTGCCGCGGCGCACTCGGGCGCGTGGGTCTCGAGCAGGAGGTGACCGGCGTCGTAGACGTGCATCTCGAGCCGGTCGAGCGTTCGCGCGTAGCCCATGATCTCGGACAGGTCGAAGAACGGGTCGTGGCGGCCCCAGAGCAGCAGACACGGTGGCTGGCGGATCCGGTGGTAGTCGGCCAGCTCGCCGAAGCGGGCGACGTGGCTGGCGTAGTCGCAGAACAACTGGAACTGGGCTTCAATGTTGCCCGGCCGCGACATCCGCTCCCAGTCCAGGTGCCACGTCTCCGGCGGGTGGAGGTCGCGAACCCGCTCCGGCAGCCCGCCCAGGTACTGCTCGCGGGTGCCCTCGAAGTTCAGCCACTCGGGCAGCCGGGCACGGTTGGCCTCCGAAGGATCAGCCCAGAAGGCCCGTGTGCTGTCCCACTGGCTACCCAGGCCGTCCTCGTGGGCGTTGCCGTTCTGCACGATGAGCCCGAGGATGCGCTCGGGACGCCGGGTGGCGAGGTGGTAGCCGACCGGGGCGCCGAAGTCGTGCAGGTAGACGAAGAACTCGTCGACGCCGATCTGCTCCAGGAACGCCTCGACGGTGTCGGCCAGGTTGGCGAACGTGTACTCGTACTCGTCGACGCCGGGCGCCGCGGAGAACCCGAAGCCCGGCAGGTCCGGGGCGATGACCCGGCTCACCTCGGCCAGCGGCGAGAGCACGTGCCGGAAGGTGTGCGAGGAGCTGGGGAAGCCGTGCAGCAGCAGTACGCAGGGCTTGTCCGCCGCGCCGGCCTCTCGGTAGAAGACCTCGAGCCCGTCCACGTGGAGGCTGTGGTGGCGTGGCTTGTCGGTCGCCTGCATCTTACGGTCTCCTTGGTTGGCCTATCCCGCCGATTCCCACGAACCCAAGGCTCAGAACTACCCAACAGACACTGAACATCCCCGGGTTGAGTCTCAGAGCCCCTCAGTCCGCATGAACTCCAGGAGATCACCGAGTCCAGCCGGGATACGGTGACGGTTCCCGAGCTCGCAGCACCTTGAAAGCGACCTGGTCAGTCCCCTTGGTCACGGTCTTGCGAGTGAGATGCAAGAAGCTACGCGCCTACGACGGCTCAGGCCAGGGCCGAGATCTCGATCCGGGTGGGGTCGGTGGGGGAAACCAGGCAGGAAAGCACGACGTTGCCCCGTTCCAGGCGTTCCCCCATGGACGGGGTGAGCCGGGCAGTGCGCTCGATCTCGTACGGGCTGCCGGCCTGAGGGGTCACGCGGAGCCGCAACAGCCAGATGTAGCGTCCGTTGAGCTTGTTGGACGTCTCCTCGGCCCCCAGGACCGCCGCGTTGCACGGCACCGCCGCCGCGCGCTCCTCCGGCGTGAAGGTCTGCAGCGCAGCGGATTCCAGGCTCGCGAACGAGATGGAGCCCATGGCGAGCACCCCCGCGCCCAGGAGGAGGAACGCCGCGCTGACGTACGCCCCGACCCGGGTGTGCGGCTTCCGCCGCAGCACGAGGAACAGCACCACGCCCACGATCAATGCAATGACGGCGAGTGTCCCGAAGACGATCGATGCCATCGTTCTTCCTCACGCTGAAAGGCGGAGCCTGGTGGGCCGGCCTTGCCTGTTCCGATGCCGGTAGTTGATCAGGTGTCGCTTGCAGGGCGGCTGCAGCCTGCATGATCGCGCTGCTCTCTCGCATGCGGCACAGCCTCGTCGGAGACGCTCAGCGCCGACTCACCTGTGAAGCGTCCGTCCACGCTCGCCGAGGCGGCCTGCCGGCGGCAGACCGAGAAGGCGCTCACCGCGCCCCCTCGCGGCTCCCCGACCGCGGACCGCTTCCCCAGGGCCAGATCCATGCCGGACCCGAAGGCCGGTTGGACCCCCGGACCGATCCCGCCCGGTCGGGACCCGGGTTGCTCCCGACCGGGCGGATGATCAGGCGGCGGCCGGCTCCGGCAGGACTGGGCGGGTGTCGGCCAGTGCCGGGTAGTCGGTGTATCCGGTCTCCCCTCCGACGTACATGAGGTTGTCGCGCAGCGGGTTGAGCGGCGCCCCGGCGCGCAGCCGTTCGACCAGGTCGGGGTTCGCCAGGAAGGCCCGGCCGAGCGAGACGAGGTCGGCTCCGGCGGCCAGCAGCCGCTCGGCTTCCCGCCGGCCGCCGTCGGCCGGGAGCGGGCCGGGCCACGGCAGCATCGGGTTGGCGATGAGCGCGCCCGGCCAGGCCTGGCGGAGCTGGTGGAAGAGCGGCCGGCCGGGGTCGGCGAAGACGACGTGCAGGTAGGCCAGTCCGGCGTCGGCCAGCGCGCCGATCAGCGCGGGGTAGACGGCCTCGATGTCGGCGTCGTCCTCGTGCATGCCGTTGGCGGTGACGCCGGGGGAGACGCGCAGGCCGACCCGCTCGGGGCCGATCGCCTCGGCGACGGCCCGCACCACCTCGACCGCGAACCGGATGCGGCCGGCCACCGAGCCGCCGTAGCCGTCGGTGCGGTGGTTGGTGGCCGCGGACAGGAACTGGTGGATCAGGTAGCCGTTGGCGCCGTGCACCTCCACCCCCTCGAACCCCGCCTCGACGGCCTTGCGGGCGGCGGCGGCGAAGTCGGCGACGGTGGCGCGGATCTCGTCCGCGGTCATCTCCCGCGGCACCACGGTGGCCTGGTGCCCGCCGGGCGTGAAGATCGTGCCGGGCATCGGGACCGGCGACGGCGCGACCGGCGTCAGCCCGGTGGTGTCGGGGTGGCCGATCCGGCCGCCGTGCTGCAGCTGCAGGAACATCCGGCCACCGGCGGCCCGTACGGCGCCGGTGACGTTCCGCCATCCGGCCACGTGCGCGTCGTCGTAGATCGCCGGAATGTTGGGATAGGTCCTGCCCACCGCGTTCGGCGTGGCGGCCTCAGCGATGATCAACCCGGCGGAGGCGCGTTGCGCGTAGTAGGTGGCCATCAGCGGCCCCGGCACGCCGTCGGCTCCGGCTCTGGTGCGTGTCATCGGCGCCATCACCAGCCGGTTGGGCAGGCTCAGCGCGCCGAGGCGGGCGGGTTCCAACAGGCGGTGGGTCTGCTCTGCGTCAGCCATGATCGTGCCTTCCATCCGGTACTGATGTCCTTGACAGGGATCACTGTGCTCGCCCGCGCTTCGGAGCCGCTGACGGTCCGCTGACGCCCCGCCCATCAGCGATGTGTACGGTGCAAGCCATGCGGTTCGGTGTTCTGGGTCCCCTGACGGTGTGGGACGGCGCGGGCAGCCCGGTGAGGGTGCCCGAGGCGAAGGTCAGGGCGCTGCTCGCCGATCTGCTCGTCCACGAGGGGCGGCCGGTCTCGGCCGACCGGCTCATCGACGACCTGTGGGGCGACGACCTGCCGGGCAACCCCGCCAACGCCCTCCAGGCCAAGGTCTCCCAGCTGCGCCGCGCCATCGGCCGCGACCGCGTCGAGCACCACGCGGCCGGCTACCGGCTGCGTCTCGACCCCGGCACCGACGAGGTCGACGCTGACCGGTTCGGCTCCCTGGTGGCCGCGGCCCGCTCGGCCGGCGACGCCCGCGCGCGGGCCGCGCTGCTCACCGAGGCGCTCCGGCTGTGGCGCGGGCCGGCCTACGCCGACGTCGCCGACGAGGAGTTCGCGCGTACGGCGGCGCAGCGCCTGGCCGAGCAGCGGCTGGCCGTCCTGGAGGAGCAGGCCGAGGCCCGCCTGGAGTCCGGCGAGCACATCCTGCTGACCGGCGAGCTCGCCGACCTGGTGGCCCGCCATCCGTTGCGGGAACGGCTGCGCGCCGTCCAGCTGCGCGCTCTGTACCTGGCCGGTCGCCAGAGCGAGGCACTGGCCTCGTACGCCGACCTGCGCGACCGCCTGGCCGACGAGCTCGGCCTCGACCCGGGCCCCGAGCTGGCCGCGCTCCACCGTGCGATCCTGCGTCAGGATGCCTCGCTGATCCCGGAGCAGGCCCGGGATTCCTGGCTGTCCCCGGCTGGGGGCGGGGACGATGTGCGCGCGTCGGCACCGAGTGTCGAGGCTTCGCCCGCTCCGGCACCGGACCGGCAGCCCACGGACGCCGTGAGTCCTGCCGTGGCGGGGGAGGCCCGCCCGGGCTCGAACCTGCCCACCCCGCTCACCGCCCTGATCGGTCGCGAGCGATCCCTGGACGAGGTCGGCGAGCTGCTCGGCGGCGCCCGCCTGGTCACCCTCACCGGGCCAGGGGGAGTCGGCAAGACCCGGCTCGCGGTGGCGGCCGGGACCAGGCTCGGATCGGCCACGCCCGATGGGGTGTGGCTGGTCGAGCTCGCCGCGCAGCACGGCGGCGTGGCCGACGTCGCTCAGCTGGTCGCCGACGTGCTCGGCGTGAGGGACGACACACCGCCGGGCTCCGGGCCGGGCGCGGACGCCGCGCCCGCCGACCAGCCCGCCGCGCCCGCCCCTGACCAGGCCGCCCCTGACCAGGCCGCCCCTGACCAGGCCGCCGCCGTCCAACCAGCCGTCATCCAGCCGGCCGCCGTCCAGCCGGCCGCCGTCCAGGCCGCCGACCGCGTCGTCTACCGGCTGGCCGCCGCCCTGCGTGACCGGCGGATCCTGCTCGTCCTGGACAACTGCGAGCACATCGTCGAGCCGGTGGCCGCCCTCGCGCACGCGCTGCTCGGCGCCGCGCCCGGCCTGCGCGTCCTTGCCACCAGCCGGGAACCGCTCGGCCTGCCCGGCGAGGCCGTGTTCGTCGTCGAACCGCTCCCGCCCGCCGACGCCGTACGGCTGTTCGCGGAACGGGCCGCCGCCGCCGACCCCGGCTTCTCGCTGGGTGAGGACACCCGCGAGCCCGTGTCGGAGATCTGCCGCCGGCTCGACGGCATCCCGCTCGCCCTCGAACTGGCCGCCACCCGGGTCCGCGGCCTCGGCGTGCGGGAGCTGGCGGCACGCCTGGAGCACCGCTTCCGGTTGCTCGCCTCCGGGCAGCACGGCCTGCCGGCGCGGCAGCAGACCCTGCGGGCGGTGATCGACTGGAGCTGGGAGCTGCTGAGCGCGCCGGAACGCACGGTGCTCAGCCGCCTGGCCGTGCACAGCGACGGCTGCGACCTGGACGCCGCCGAGGCGGTCTGCGCAGGGGCCGGCGTGGCCCCTGAAGACGTTGTCGAGCTGGTGCTCCGGCTCGTCGACCGGTCACTCGTCGTGAGGGTCGACGGTCCCGCGGGCCCTCGCTACCGGCTCCTGGAGTCGGTGGCCGCCTACGCGCGCGACCGCCTGGCCGAGACGGACGAGACCGCCGAGGTGCGCGACCGGCACCTGCGGCACTACCTCGACCTGGCCGAACGGGCCGAGCCGCGGCTGCGCGACGCCGGGCAGCGGGCATGGCTCGGCCGCCTCGATGCCGAGGCCGCCAACCTGCGCGCGGCGCTGGAAGAGGCGGTACGGCAGGCCGCGGCGGGCGAGGGAAGCAGCCGGGCCGTCCGTCTCGCCACCGCGCTGTCGTGGTGGTGGCTGCTGCGCGGACGGCTGGGCGAGGGGCACCGCACCCTGGCGCCCGTTCTCGCCGTCGCGCCCGACGCCGCCGAGCTCCACCTGGCGCAGCACGCTTTCACGCTGCTGACCGGCGGGCGGCCCGCGGCACCGGCACCTGACGAGGCGGCGATCGAGGACCCGGTACGGCGCGGCCGCGCGGTCTGGCTGTACGCCTACGCCCTGTTCCACGCCGGTGACCCCGCCGCCGGCGAGAAGGTCAACGCACGGGCGCTCGACCTGTTCGCCGTCACCGGTGACCGGTGGGGCGGCGCCGCCGTGCTCGGGCTGCGCGCCATGCACGCGCTGGTGGGCGGCGACCTCGACGGCGTCGAGGCCGACGGCCTGCGCAGCGCCGCCACCTTCCGCGAGCTCGGCGACCGCTGGGGCGAGCTGCAGGCGGTCACTCCGCTGTCCACGCTGGCCGAGATCAGAGGCGACTACGCCGAGGCCGCGCGCCTGCAGTACGACGGGCTGCGCATCGCGCAGGAGCTGGACCTGGCGGGCGAGGTCTCCGCCCGGCACTCCGGGCTGGGCCGGCTGGCGTTGCTCTCCCACGAGTGGGACCGGGCCCACGACCTGCACGAGCGGGCCCGGCAACTGGCCGTCGAGCAGGGACACCTCTACGGCGAGGTCCACGCTCTCATGGGGCTCGCGCTCGGGGCGCGCCGTTCGGGCGACCTGGACGCGGCGCGGTCCTACCTCGTCCGCCTGCGCGACGAGTACCCGTCCTCGCAGATCGGGGAGCATCTGGTGCTCGCCGAGATCGGCTTCACCGCCGAACTCCGTGGCGACGCGGCCGAGGCGACCGCCTGCCACCTGCGTGGCCTGGAGATCGCCGCCTCCCTCGGCGAGCCGCGGGCCCTCGCCCTGTCCTTCGAGGGGCTGGCGGGAGCTGCGGCGCTGCCGACGGGCAGCCCCGCTGACGATGCCGCGGACGGTGTCGCGGCCGGGCGCGCGGCGCTGCTGCTCGGCGCGGCGGACGCGGCGCGCCGGAGCGTCGGCGCCCCGTTGCCCGAGGCCGAGCGCGGTGATGTCGACCGGATCACCGCGGCGGCGACCGCCATCCTGGGCGAGGCGGCGTTCGCCGCGGCGTTCCAGCGGGGCGCGACGCTGGCGCCGGGAGAGGCCGTCCGCGTGGCCGGGGCGGTGCCGTCCCCGGCCACGCCCTCCGGCGCGCACCCAGGATGATCGAGGGAGAGGGCCATGAGTTCTTCCCTTGTAAGGCTGTGCGCGGCCGCGCGGTCGTAGGTTCACGCGCGGCTTTCGAAGCGCACGCCGGGGTAGTGCTGTCCGGGCGGCGCGTCCAGGAGTGGGGCGGGAGCGCCTTTCAGGTGGCGGTCGAAGAATGCCAGCGAGTAGGCTGCCGGCCGTGCGGGCCGCCGTCTACGGCTCGCTCGACAACGCGGCCGAGCGCCTGGCCGAGGTGCTGCGAGCCAGGGGGAGAGCCCGGCCAGGGCCCGTGTCACCGCCAGGGCCTACTGGTTCGGCGTCTACTTCGGCTCGCTGGAGCAGTGGCACCTCGATGGGCGCGCGCCCTCTGCTCTACTACGTGAAGGAGTCCCTGACGGTCCTCGCCGGTCAGGGCGGGCGCGGGGAGCCCGCCGGGTAAGGACCGGCGACGTCACGAGGCGGCGACACGGCAGGCCAGATGGAGGGCCAGGCGGGTGTCGGCATCGGCGAGGTCGACGCCGAGCAGCCGCTCGATCTTGTCGATCCTGCGGGTGACGGTGTTGCGGTGAACGCCGAGCACGGCCGCCGTGTCGATGAGGGACGACTCGGTGTCCAGGTACACGGTCAGCGTTCTGGTGAGGTCGCCGGGTTCGGCGGCCAGCGCGGCGAGCAGGGATCTGGCCGCGGGGACGAAGGTGTCCGTCCTGGTCCAGGCCAGCAGCAGCTGGGCCAGTCCGAGCCGGTCGACGTGGACGAACTTGCCTGTCTCGGCGCGGGCGGCGGCCAGCCGGGCGGCGTCACGCGCCTCCGACAGGCTGCGCGCGATGCCGCCGGGGCCGTGGTGCGGGCGGGCCATGCCGACGAGCGGGTCCAGGTCGGCCATGCGGCGCTGGGCCTGGCGTACCAGGAGGGCCAGCCGGTTCACCGCGTCGGCGTCCGGCTCGACGTCGGTGCTCACCCATGCGACCCAGCCGCCGTCCTCGGCGACGACGACGGCTTCGACGGACTCCGCCGACAGGGTGGCGACGATGTCGCCGGTCAGGGTCACCACGTCGACGGGACGGCTCACGTCGATACGGATGCCGGTGTGCCAGCCGTCCAGCCGCCAGCCAGCTTCCGCCGCCCGCCGCCGCAGGGAGGGCCCGGGGTCGTCGCCGGCCTGCAGCAGCTCGCCGAGCAGGGCGGAGCTGCGTCTGGCGTCGCGTTCCAGCTCCAGCCTGCGCAGGGCCAGCGACCGCTGGGCGGCGGCCGCGGCCACGGCGAGCACCTCCTCGGCGCCGGCCGTCCCTGCCACGACGAGCCACAACTCCGCGCTGCGCGCGTCGGGCGCGAGCACCGGTACGGCGACGCCGCCGTCCGCCAGCCGCTGCCGTACCGGCAGCGACACGCGGACCTGCTCGCCGATGGGCGGGCCGAGCAGCAGGGCGCCGTCCCTGGCCAGCACTGTGATCTCCGCCCGCACCACGGTGCCGGCCAGCCGGCGCATCTCCTCCAGGGTGGGAGTGCCGATGTCGAGCGCCTGGTGCGCGGCGAGCACCCGCCTGGCCACATCCACGTCGGAGGAGGCGATCTGTACGGCCAGCCGTACGGCGGTCTCCAGCGGGTCGCCCGGGCAGCCGAGCACCGGCGTGGCCAGCCGCTCGGCGAGCAGGACGGTGCTGCTCGGCAGCGGATCGGTCCCCGGCACCATCAGTGCCGCGGCGCCCGCCTCGACGGCCTTGCTGAGCTCGGCGTCCAGCCGCCAGCTGGTCCGGTCGGGATCGAGCAGGACGACCAGGTCGCCGGTGCCGGCCGCGGCCACCGTCATGCGGATGCCGGTCACCTGCCGTCCTGGCGTGGCCGGCCCGCCGAGAACGGTCAGCTCGGCTCGGTCCAGGAGGCCGGCGATGTTCATGGCCGGGTTCATGGCGGGTTCATAGCGGGGTTCACAGCCGGGTTCATGGCCGCCGGCCTCGCAGGAGGCGCGGCGGCACGTCGATGCCGAAGGCGGCCGGCCCGACCTGCGGTAGCCGGTCGGGGCGCCGCCAGAAGGCAGGGCCGGGCAGCTGGAGCACCTCGACGCGTGGGCCCTGCCGTATCTCGTCGCAGGCCAGGGGACGGCCCGTCCTCGCTTCGAGCAGGCAGATCACATCCGGCGTCGTGGCGACGGGCACCCCGTCGGCGAAGACGACCTGGTATTCGTTCTCCATCTCCACGCGCAACACCGCGCCGTCGTCGTCGAGGATCGTCACCCTGCCGCCGCCGGCTGCCGACCTGACCACCTCGACGACGCGCCCGGCTCCGTGCAGGTGCCCGCCCAGGGCCGGGGCTCGGGGCGCCCGCTCCGGCAGGGCCAGCATGGCACGGCCGAGGGCCAGAGCCCGGGAGAGGCTGCCGACGATGGCCTGCTCAGGCAGGTCGGCCACGCGGATCGGCCGGTGGGCGAACGCGGCCCATCCGCCGCCGGCCTGCAGGGCGCCATGCATGAGCCGCTCGCCCGCTTCGGGATCGAATCGGTCCATGACCGTGGTACGGCCGGAGGCGTCCACCAGCGCATAAGGGCCGGCCTGCACGCCCTTGCGAGAGGTGGACGACTGCCCCAGCCTGGGGAAGGCGCGCCCCATGAGATCGGCGTCGACCACGGGCCGCTCGCAGCAGAAGACCATCAGCCCGTTGATGCCTGCCGATTCGATGGACATGATCGCGTCGACCTTGCTGCCGCTCCAGCGGGCGACGGCCGCGACGGCGGCCGCCATCTCGGCGCCCGACGGCGGTTTCTCCTCCAGCATCTCGGTGGCTCCGGCCAGCCCTACCGGGACGATCACCGAGTCGCCCGGCAGGTCGGCCGGGGGCAGCAGCGGTACGGGGGCCGCGCGTAGTTTGGTCCGCAGCAGCCGGGCGGCGGTGGCCGTGCGACCGCCGCCGCCGGAGCCGAGCAGGAGGCAGCCGCGTTCGAGCGCGGCGACGTCCCGTTCTTCCAGCACGTCTCTAGAGTGGCACGGGCCTAGAGCGGCACGGGGTCGAGGTCGTAACCGAAGTATCTGGGCCCGGCCAGCGCCAGGCCCTCGGGGGTCAGCCAGCGCGGGTCGCACGGGGCGGCCAGGACGGTGACGCGATGGCCGTACCTCAGCGCCTCGGTCGTCACCGGGTCGCCGGTCTGCTGGTCGAGGACGCAGATCAGGTTGGGCGTGGTGGCCACGGGGACGCCGTCGAGCTCCGCCAGCAGGTGCTCGTTCTGGAACGACAGCCGCAGTTCGCCCGCTCCCTGGAGCCTGGCCGTGCCGCGGGCGAAGCCGCCCTGGGTGCGTCGTTCGACGTCGACGACCTTGCCGGTGAACAGGACACGGCCGCCCAGCCGTTCGGCGACCGCCTTCGCGGCATCGCCGCGCTCGGCGGCCACCAGCGCGCCGAGCTCGGCGCTGAGCGAGAGGGTGGCGGGCACCATGGACCGTCGGGCTTGAGCTCCGTCCATGGCGTACAGGACGGTGGTGGCCGAGCCGCCCATCTCCACGGTGGTTGCTCTGGCCAGCCGTTCCGTCCAGTGGTTGCCGACGGTGTCCAGGACCGACCGGTTGCCCTTGTCGTCAGCCATCGCCATGGGAGAGGCGCGCACGCCGTACAGGGCGGGGATGAACATCTGCAGTTCGGGGAAGGCCCGGCCCATGCCGTCAGCGTCGATCAGCGGCAGGCCGAGTCTGGCCGCCGCGGCGACCGGGATCAGCGAGTTGACCCCGCCCACCTCGGCGCAGGCGATATGGGTGGGACGGCGGCCCAGGTAGCCGCACAGGGCTTCGACGGCGTCGGACATCTCCGTGCTCGACGGCAGCTTCTCCACCATGACAGTGGGCGCGCCCATGCCGGCTACCGGCAGGACCATCGCGTCGTCGGGTACCTCCTGCAGCGGGGTGAGGGTGACGGGCCCGTACTCGCGGAGCGCGGCGCGGGCCATCAGGTGCCCGATGTAGGGGTCCCCGCCGCCGCCGGTGCCCAGGACGGCTGCGCCTGTGGCGATGTCGGCCAGGTGTTCCAGCCTGATCTCACGCATGCGTGGCCTCCTCGACCGACAGCTCTCCGACCGCCTTGACCTTGATCCTGATGGCGTCGCCCGGCAGGTAGGGCAGCGGGATCTCGTCGAGCTCGACGATGTCGACGCTGCGGGGTCTGGCGCCGCCGGCGATCGCCCGGTCCACCGCCTCCTGCCGGGCCTCGTCGAGGATCTTCTCCCTGCGTCCCGGCGCGACCGTGTAGATGCGGTCCACCTCGCCGCTGACCTGGGCGATGGCGGCGCCGATCGCGTTGGCCACCGCGTAGTGGTCGGGCCTGCGGACCTGGCCGCACCCTGCCAGTTCGTCGGGCAGGAGGATGGAGCCGCCGCCCACGGCCACGACCGGCAGCGGTTCGGGGCTGGTCCGCATGCGTTCGACGGATTCGGCCACGTCGTCGGCGATGCGCCGCAGGACCGCGTCGACCAGGTCCTTGTCCAGGTGCGAGACCAGCGCGGGATCGCCGATGTCGGCGCGGCCAGCGGCGACGGCGACGTCGGTCGCGGTCAGCGTCGAGCCGCCGAAGACCAGTGCGTGCTCGGCGAGCAGGTATCCGACGGAGTCCGGGCCGATGCGGGGGCCGGGGTGCACGCGGCTGCCGCCGCCGATGCCGATCGACAGCACGTCGGGCATGCGGAAGTTCGTCCTGATGCCGGCGACGGTGACGTCGGTGGTCGCCTCCCGGGGGAAGCCGCCGTGGAGCACGCCCACGTCGCTGGTCGTGCCGCCGATGTCGACGACGGCGCAGTCGGTCAGACCGGACAGGTAGGCCGCTCCGCGCATCGAGTTCGTCGGGCCCGAGGCGAACGTCGCCACCGGATAGCGGCGGGCGTGGTCGATGGGCATCAACGTGCCGTCGTTCTGGCTGAGGTAGAGAGGGGCCGCGATCCCGAGTCCGGCCATGGCCTGGCGCAGCCCGTCCACGATGTCGTCGGCCAGTTCCCGCAGCGCCGCGTTGACGATGGTGGCGTTCTCCCGTTCCAGCAGCCCGATCCTGCCGATCTCGTGGGAGAGCGAGATGGGCACGCCGGGCAGTTCCTCGGTCAGGATCTGCGCGGCCCGCTCCTCGAACTCGATGTTCACCGGGGAGAAGATGGAGGAGATCGCCACTGAGCGGATGCCGCGGGCGCTGATGTCCTGCGCGGTACGGCGCAGCTCGTCCTCATCGAGTTCGGAGATGGTCCGCCCGTCGAACTCGTGACCTCCGTGGCACAGGTAGCCGCGTCCGGAGACGGCCTTGATCAGCGGGTCGGGCCAGTCGATGAAGGGCGGCAGTGCCGTGGTGGCGGGCAGCCCGAGCCGTACGGCGGCCGTGGGTGCGAGCCGGTCGGCTTCCACCAGCGCGTTGATGAAGTGCGTGGTGCCGATCATCACCGCCTGCACCGGCTCCTGAAGCCGCAGGCCTTCGACGGCGGAGACGATGCCGTCGGTGACGCCTTTGCTGGTGCTGCGCTTGACCGCGGCGACGACCCGGTTGCCGTCCATCAGGACGGCGTCGGTGTTCGTGCCGCCGACGTCGATGCCGATCCTCATGCGCTCACCCTTTCCGCGCTCTCGGTCCGGCTGGTGCCGACCTCGGTGATCAGGCCGAGCCGTCCGCACGCCACGTAGAGCGCGAAGGCGGCCACCAGTGAGTTGACGCTGCCCAGACCGGCTGTGACGAACACGCCGACGAGTGTGGAGACGATCCAGACGACCAGTGTCGCGGGCACCCACATGGGGGCGCTGGCCGGGGCGGCGTCGTTGGCGAGGCCCTCGGCGAGCCGGTCACGCCAGCGGCGGACGACGAAGTACTCGGCGATCATGATTCCCGCGATCGGCGGGAAGACCACGCCCAGCAGGATCAGGAAGTCGGTGAACCGGTCGAGGATGCCGGCCGCCCCCAGCAGGGTTCCCGCCACGCCGACGAACAGGGTGATCACGACGCGGCTGGGGCGGCGTCCGCTGACCACGCCGATGAAGGTGAGCAGTCCGAGGCCGGCCGAGTACAGGTTCCAGTCGTTGATCTTCAACGTACCGGCGACGATCACCAGGGTTCCCACGAGACCGACGGAGGAGACGACGATCGAGATGACGTCGGAGCTGCCGACAGCGTGCGCCAGCAGGACTCCGGCCAGCCCGATGACGTACTCGCCGAGGGTGACCCCGATGACGGTCTGCTTGATGACGTCGCCCGCGGTGCGGTTGAACCGCGTCATGTCGGAGGTGATCACGGCGCCGACCATGAGACTGCCCGCCACCAGCGCCGTGCCCTGCAGCACGGTCATGGGCGGTCCCGGCGGAGGGGAGGAGACGAGCGCGCCCAGGGAATGCCCGCCCAGTTCCGAGATGATCGACCAGGCCACCAGGGCGAGGAACAGCGGGACGGTGACGTAGGCGGTCCAGGCCATCGAGCGGAACCCGGCGATCACGATGGCGGTGACCGCCAGACCGAAGCCGATGGCCCACACCCACTCCGGCGGGCCGCCGATCAAGGCGTGCAGGCCGCGGGCGGAGACCCCGGACTGGATGCCGAACCAGCCGACCAGGCTGATCCCGATGGCCAGGCCGATGACCGCGGAGCCGCCGCGGCCGAAGCCGGTCCATCTGGCGAGCATGGAGGTGGACAGCCCCTCGCGCATGCCGATGATCCCGACAAGGATCATCCCGAACTCCAGGATGAGCGCGCCGAACGTCAGGGCCCAGAACGCGTCCCAGAAGCTGAGGCCGAAGCCGAGGGCGGCGCCCAGCATGAACTGGGTCAGCGCGGACACCTGCCCGAAGCGCTGAACGGCTACCGACCACCAGGGGTAGCGGGCGGTCGTAGGTACTCGGCTGAGTGAGTAGTCGTCGACGGCAGAGGCCACGGTGTCCTCCCAAGAGACCAGGTTGGGAGAACGCTAAGGACGGCACGCGCATCTGAACAGATGCGGAGCGCACCATGCGTCCCCGTATGTGCGGCAGTCTGCACCACCGCCGGCGGCTTCAGCAGATCTTCTGGAAGGGCTCTCCGCCTGGAAGGTAGCGGGTCCACTCCTCCTTGGTGAGCGAACGGCCGGCCATCGCGCAGACCGTTGTCATCGGCTCCGACGGGATGCCCGGCTTCCACAGCAGGATGGTTCCGGCGTTGTCGGAGCTGGCCAGGGTCTGGCCGTCGGGACTGAACGCCAGCGCCACGACGTCCTCGGTGTGGCCCTTGAGCGGGTTGCCGATCGGCCTCCTGGTTGGCACGTCCCACAGTTGGACGCCCCTGTCCTCGCCTTCGGTGGCCAGGGTCTGGCCGTCAGGGCTGAACGCCACCGCGCCATGGCCCTTGACCGGATCCCCCCGAGGCTGCTGGGTCCTGGTGTCCCACAGCCGGGTGGTCCCGTCGTCGCTGAGGGCGGCCAGGAGCTTTCCGTCCGGACTGAACGCCATCGACGTGAGGCCCTCCATGGGGTTCCCGATCTGCCGCCGGGTCGCCATGTCCCACAGCCGGATGGTTCCGTCGCAGGCGGTGGCCAGGCTCTTGCCGTCCCTGCTGTAGACGACCGCCTGGACGGGGGCGGTCCCGGCCCGGATCGGCACCCCGATCGGGCGCCGGGTGGCTGGATCCCACAGTGAGACGGTCCCGTTGCCGCCGCCGACGGCCAGGGTCTCGCCGTCCGGGCTGAACGCCACCGAATAGATGCTCTGACCGGCCTGGATCGGCTCGCCGATCGGCTGCCGATCCGCCATGCCCCACTGCTGGATCTCTCCGTCGGGATCGGCGATGGCCAAGGTCTCGCCGTCCGCGCTCAGCGCCATGGGCCAGGCGTTGTTGCCGTAGGCGTTCGGCGTCCCGATCGGCTTGCCGAGCTGCCGTCCGGTCCCGGGGTCCCACAGCCGGACGGTCTCCTCCATACCGCTGCTGATCAGCGTCTTGCCGTCCGGGCTGAACAGCAGTGGCGTGACCTCCTCGGTGTGGCCCTTGAGCGGGTCTCCGATCGGCCGCCGCGCCGCCGGATCCCACAGTCTGACGGTCCGGTCCGTGCTGCCGGTGACCAGGAGTGCGCCGTCCGGGCTGAAGGCCACGGCCGAGACGCTGTAGGTGTGGCCGGTGAGCGTGTCCCCGACCTGACGGCCGGTCGCCGGGTCCCACAGCCGGACGGTCTGGTCCCAGCTTCCGGTGGCCAGGGTCTTGCCGTCCGGGCTGAACACGATGGCGCTGACGGGCCCGTCATGACCTCGCAGCGGGCTGTTGAGGGCGTCGCCCGTGACGGAGTTCCACAACCGGACCTCTCCGTCGTCCTCTCCGGTGGCCAGGATCCCGCCATCCGGGCTGAACGCGACCGACCGGACGGTGCCGGTGCGGCCGCCGAGCGGCTTCCCCTTCCCGGTGGCGAGGTTCCAGAGCCAGGCCCCGTCGCGACCCGCGCTGGCGAGGGTCGTGCCGTCCGGGCTGATCCGCAGAGACTCGACGTCGTCGGTGTGACCGGTGAGCGGAGCCCCGATCTGCCGCCAGGTCGCCGTGTCCCACCGCCGGATCTTCTCGTCGGACCCGACGGTGACCAGGGTCGCGCGGTCCGGGCTCAGCTCCAGGGCCGCGATGACGTCGCCCGGGCCGGTGAAAGTGGTCCCGATCTGCCGCCAGGTCGTGGTGTCCCACAGCCGGACGGTTCCGTCCTCCCCGAGGGTGACCAGGGTCCGGCCGTCGTGGCCGAACGTCGCCAACCGGAAATCCGCGGTGAACGGGCTCCCGATCCAGCGGCGGGTCACCGGGTCCCACAGGCGCATGGTCCGGTCGTCGCCGGCCAGGACCTTGCCGTCCGGGCCGAGCGCTTTGATGTCGCCGAGGCCGTTCAGGACAGCCCTGGCGGGGGTCGCCAGGGAGGCGAGCATGCCGTGGCGCGCCTCGGCGGTCGCCTTGAAACGCCAGGCCGCGGCGGCCAGGAGCCCGGCCACCACCGGGTCACGGACCTGTTCCCGGCGCGTGACCAGCAGGCTTGACACCGCGCTCCGGTGTTGCGCCTCCGCCCTGTCCCGCTGCGCCCGCGCGAGGTTGGCCGAGTCGACCGCGGCCACCGCGCTGACCACCGCCGCGGCGGTCAGGAGGGACAGCCCCGTCCAGGAGAACCGCCGGAACCGCCGGGCCCGACGGTGCTGGCGGACGTCCTCGCCGACGAGCTCGTCCTTGGGGCGGTGGTGCAAGGCGGAGGCGAGCGTCGCGACGGCGTCGAGGAAGGCGGGATTGCCGAGGGACAGGTCGGTCTGGGTGCGGATCGAGCGCAGGTCCACCCAGAGCGGCACCTCGGAAAAGCCCCGGAGCAGCGACTCGGGCAGGGCCGTGGTCAGGGTGTCGTCGAAGTGCCCCGCCTCGTGGTCCCAGACGAGCTCGCCGTCGGTGAGCACGATGAGCATGGGCCGTTGCGCCGCGAGCGACCGCCAGTGCTCGACCTCCCGCCGGACCCAGACGGAGCGCGCCGAGTCGGGCGAGGCCAGCAGGATGAAGCAGCGCGACGCGTCCAGCGCGGCGTCGATCGTCGTCCACAGGCCCGGCGAGGCGGACAGGCTGCGGGCGTCGCAGAAGACGCGCAGGGCGCGCAGGCGGTACCAGGGGCGGGCGAACTGGTGGAGGGCGTCGCGCAGGGCGGGGCCGAGGCGGCCGTCGGCGGCTCGGCTGTAGGAGATGAACCCGTCGTAGTGACCCGGAGATGGCTTCTCGCGCTTACCGAGGAGATCCACACACCCGATTCTGAGGCTTCGGGAGTGCTTCGGGATTGAGTATGGGCCTACTCATGCCGCAAGGGTCCGTTCGGGCGATCATCGGGATCCGGACAGTTCGGAGAGGACCGCGCCATGAGATGGTTGGCTCGATCGCTGGTCGCGTTGCTCGTGGTGCTGGCGTATCTCGCGCCCGCCGCGGCCCAGGCCGAGGATGTGACGGTCACCGTCCACCTGTACCGGGTGGTCGAGGTGGAGTGCGGCGAGGGGGCAGGCGAGTCGTGCCCGAACGACTACTACCCGAAGTTCCGGATCGACGGCAAGAACTTCGACGGCAAGGCCGACTTCTGCTGCGCCCACGGTCCCGACTTCAGGACCAACTGGGTCCACAGCGAGAAGGTCGACAGCACCCACAACCCCATCGCCATCCACCTGGAACTGTGGGACCAGGACGACGCCACCCCTGACGACCCCATCGACTGGGGCCAGCCCGGAGATGACCTGGACATCACGTTCGATCTGAACACCTGCGTCTTCACCGGCGGCGGCCTGACCGCCCAGCAGGGGGCGGGCATCCTGTCTCTGACGGGGCAGAGCGAGGCCGGCGGCGTCGACTCGGCCCGCGGGTACTTCACTATCACCACCCCGCACTGCCTCGACCTGGCGAGGAACGCGGGCGGCGACAGCGACGGCGACGGCATACAGAACGCATGGGAGACACCCGGTCTGGGTCTCGACGCCAACATCGACGGCACCGTGGACCTGCCGCTGGGCGACCCGCCGTACAACGCCCTGCCGTACCGGAAGGACCTGTTCGTCGAGGTCGACTACATGACCGGATTCCGGCCCGACTACCTGGGCCTCCTGGACGTGGTCGGCGCGTTCGACCGCGCACCGGTCGATCCGTACCCAGGTGGCAAGTACCTGGGCGTCGGGCTCCACATGCTGGACATCGACGAGGAACTGCCGCACGTGCCCGTGCTCCGCTTCGTCCCGGACAACGACGGACAACCGGACAACTTCAGCTTCATCAAGAACGGCGCGCGGAACAGCACCTGCGCGGGCGCCTTCGGCACCGCCGCCGACCGCTCCAGCCCGAACTGCGCGAACATCCTGAAGGCCAAGAACATGGTGTACCGCTACATGATCTTCGGCGACCGCGTCGAGGACGAGGACGGGAACACCAACGGGTCGGGCATAGCCGAGTGGGACCCCACCAGCCCCCGAGGTGGCAACGACTTCGTCGTCACGATGGGCGTGTTCACCCCCAAGGAGTTCCAGGAACTGGGCGAGCGGGTGAACGCCGAGAAGTCCACCTTCATGCACGAGCTGGGACACACGCTGGGTCTGGGCCATGGCGGCGACGAAAAGGTCAACTGCAAACCCAACTACCTCAGCGTGATGAACTACTCCTACCAGTTCCAGGACTACGACCCCATCCGGCCGCTGGACTACAGCAGCTCGGCCAGGGGCACGGCTCTCACCGTGTCGTTGCCGGAGAGCGAACTCGACGAGAACTCCGGGGTGTACGCGAGCCCCGATCGCCAGATCGTGTACGGCGTCGGCGGCAAGCCCAGAACGGTGGCCGCCACCAACGGATTCATCGACTGGAACGGAAACGGCACAAGACAGGGCGAGACCGCCGCCAACATCACCCGCATCCTGGACGAGTGCCCCGACAAGGACCTGGAAGACCTGCACGGCTTCGACGACTGGTCCAACATCCAGTACAACCCCCGCCTCAACGCCAGGTTCTTCGCCGACGGCGCGCGCCGCGGCCTGCCGCAGGAACTCACCGCGCAGATGATCCGCGCCAGGTTCCAGCAGGCCGACGTCAAGCTCACCAAGTCCGCCGACCGGACCGAGGCCGTCGGCGGCGACACCGTGACCTACACGGTGACCGTGACCGACCTCGGCCCCGGCACCGCCACCGCCCTCTCGGTGACCGACACGCTCCCCGACGGCACCGCGCACCACCGTTCGCTCCCGGACCTGGCCAACGGCGCCGTCCACACCGTCACACCCCCGTTCACCTACCGGGTGCCCTGCGCCACGACCGACGGCACCGTGGTCTCCAACACCGCCACGGTCACCGGCAAGGACACCGACGGCATCCCCGACCCGTACACCGACGACAACACCGACCGCGCCACCACCACGGTCCGGGCCCCGGTCCTGACCGTGAACCAGACCGCGACCCCCACGGTCAACGCCGGCGAGGCCGTCACCTACACCGTCACGTACGCGAACACGGGTGGCGGCGCCGCGTCCGACACCGTCGTCACCGCCACGCTCCCGTCCGGCGTCTACTACAGCCAGGCGCTCGACCTGGGAACGGGCCCCCGACCCGACTCGGTGACGCTCAACGACGACGGCACCCGGACCCTGGTCTGGAACGTGGGCGCCGTCCCTGCCAGGTCCGGCGACCGCGCGATCGTCTTCACCGCGCGGCCGACGCTGCTGGCCCCGGCGGGCACGACGTACACGAGCGACGTGTCCGTGCGCTACAAGAACGCCGGCGGGGCGTGCACCTTCGCCCCGGTCACCGCCTCGGCGACCACCGGGGTCACGGCCGTGCCGCCCACCCGCGATCCGCGCTCCAAGGGCTTCTGGAAGAACCACGCCGGCCAGTGGACGGCCGAGTTCCTGGCCCGTATCCAGGCCACCGACCAGCGCTACGACACCGACCGGGGCGGAGCCCTGACCGCCGCCGAGATCACGGCGGCCTTCACCGCCGACAACTCGCCGAAGAGCGTGCTCACCGAGCACCTCCTGGGCACGTACTTCAACCTGGCGACCAGGCGCATCAACGCCGACACCGCGATCAGCTCCAGCCCCGGCACCGTGCGCGCCGCGGTGCTCTACGCCCAGGACACGGCCGCGCTGCCGGTCGGCTCCGACACCGCCGAGCGGTACAGCAGAAGCATCCGCCTGCTGGACGACATCAACGCCAACAGGATCGAGGTGTACTGAGGGTCGGGCCGGCGGGCAGACCTCCGGAAGCACCGGGCCGGGCTCCTCGGTCAGCTCGGAGGAGGCGCCCGCCGAGCTCGCGCACGAATGCCTCTCCACCCGGGCTCCACCCCGATCTCCATCCCGCGGAGGTGTGGCGATCACTTGCCTGATCCGTACGGTTCCGTCACATGAACAGACGAGACGCGAACCGGCTCGACCTCATCAAGGTGGTCATGAGCTGGGTTCTCGGCACGAATGGGGGAAAAGTGGGCGGAAAGTCTATAGTCGCCTTGGTTGTCGTGGGGCTGGTTGTTCTGGTGGGGTTCCTCGCCTACCGGCTGCTCGCCTTTGAACTCATCGCCAACCTTCGCCACTGACGAACGTCCTGTCCCGGGAGCCACCACATGATCGACGCGCCGCGCCAGGCGAAACGGCCGTCCTGGCGGGTCTACCTGTCACCAGGATGGCGAGTTGAGCGATTGGTCGGCACGATCATGATGGTGGCCGCCCCGCTGACGGCACGTTCGGGCATGCTCACCGACATCACCTGGGCGCTGCTGAGCCTGAGCCTGGCCGGCTGGGCGGCCTTCGTTTTCCTGGAGCGACGAGCGCCGACGAGCGCCCTCGTCGTGCTGGGCGCCTCGGCATTGGCCGCGGCGCCGGCTGTCGGCTCGACCGCCGACGGCACCGCGATGATCATGTCATGTGTCGGGCTGGTGGCCTTCTCCATGCACACGCGGCCGAGCCCACTCGTGATCATTACGATGACGGGTGCCACGGTCATGGCGGCCACCTTGTCGTGCGTGTTCTCGGAGCGATCAGCCAGTGACGCGTTCGGCAACGCCGCGGTGATGCTGGTCGTCGTCGTGCTCGGACTCAGCCGGCGGCAGTACCGTGTCCAGGCCGAGCACGCCCACCGGCTGCTGGAACAGACTCAGCGCGCCCAGGCCGAGCACGCGCGAGCCGCCGCGTTGGACGAACGGACCAGGATCGCCCGCGAACTCCACGATGTCCTCGCGCACTCCCTCGGTGCCCTGGGTGTGCAACTGGAACTGGCCGACGCGCTGCTGAGCGAGAAGCACGACCTGGACGGCGGGTTGGAACAAGTACGGCGGGCCCGTCGGCTGGCCGTCGAGGGTTTGTCCGAGGCACGACACGCGGTGGCCGCGCTGCGCGAGGACATACCGCCGCTGGGCGAGGCGCTGGCTCAGCTTGTGGAAGCTCATCGCGGCAACCATTCAGCGGTCGTTCACGCCGAGGTCGGCGGGACGCCGCGCTCATTGCCGCCGGCCGTCACCGTCTGCCTGGTGCGCACCGCGCGGGAGGCGCTCACCAATGCCGCCAAGCACGCCCCGCACGCCGCGATCACGGTTCGGCTCGACTACCACGTCGATACCGTGAACCTCGTGGTCCGCAACGAGTCCGTTCCCGAACCGGCTGAAGGCGACCGCAGCGCGCGGCCTGCGGGGTACGGACTGACCGGCATGCGCGAACGGCTCGCCCTCGTGGGTGGTCGACTCACCGCTGCGGAGAAGTGGGGTGGCTGGCAGGTGGTCGCGGAGGTACCGGCGTGAGCGACACCACGATGATCCGCGTGATCGTTGTAGACGACCAGCAGATCGTCAGGGAAGGCCTGGTGGCCCTGCTCGGGCTGCTGGACGACGTCGAGGTCGTCGGTTCGGCGGGCGACGGCGAGGGCGCGCTTCGGCTGCTGGAGGAAACCTCTGCTGACGTTGTGCTGATGGACCTGCGGATGCCGGTGATGGACGGGGTGGAAGCCACACAGCGCATCACCCGGCAGCATTCACAGGTCGCGGTCTTGGTCTTGACCACGTACGCCGACGATGACTCGATCGCGGCGGCCCTTCGTTCAGGTGCCCGCGGCTATCTGACCAAGGACGCAGGCCGAGCCGAGATCGCAGCGGCTCTCCGCGCCACCGCGTCTGGTCAGTCCACCTTCGACACCGCCGTCTCCCGGCGCCTTGTGGCGGCCATGCTACGGCCAGGCCCGCTCCACCCTGTCCCGCCGGATCGCTGGGGCAACCCCGACGGGCTCACCCCCCGGGAGGTCGAGATTCTGAAGCTCATCGCACAAGGCATGACGAACCAGCAGATCGCCACGTCGCTGTTCATCGGAGAGTCGACGGTCAAAACGCACATCAACAACGCCTTCGCCAAGATCGGAGCTCGCAGCCGCAGCGACGCGACACGCTACGCCTACCGGCATGGGTTGGCAGAAGGCTGACAACGGTCCTCGGGACGAAGACCCAACCGCAATTGCCCGGGCTTCGGGGTTCAAGGACCGTTGACCGGTGCGAGCCGGTGGCGGGTTCAGGCGATCAGTAGGCGAAGCCCAAGCTCTGCCGCGTCGAGATCGACGAGGTCGTGGTTGCGTTCGGCCCACCGACCGGATGCGAGGTCGTCACGGAGGCTGCGCACTGCACGCTGCTCGGCGTCCGGCCCGACCCTGGCCCAGACCGATATCCCGCGACGGACATTCTCGTCCAGGTACGCCTCCGGCCGACGCCAGTAGGCCTCGAAGAAGCCGTCAGCGCAGTCCCACGGGATGAGCACCGGTTCCATCCGGGCTCCGATCGCGCCGGCCTGCTCGGACACCGAAGGCCGGCCGGCGAGGAGGTCCGCGACCTCAGGCAGGTAGTCGCGAGTAAGCCAGAACCGATGAAGCCATCCGGTGTCGCTGGTGTCGTGCGTGAACACCACCACGCGGCGAGCAACCCGCCGCAGCTCGCGCAGCCCGGCAATCGGGTCCTGCCAGTGATGAATGGAGGAAACAGCCATCGCGGCGTCGAAGGACTGGTCATCGAACGGCAGGCTCTCGGCGGATCCGACCAGGCACGGCGCCGCGCCCGGGAGACGCTGCGAACGCATGAGCGCCGACGGTTCCACCGCGAGGACGTGGCGGTCGGGGGGCTCGTACGACCCGGTGCCCGCCCCGACGTTCAGTATGGTCCGGGCATCGCCGAGCGCGGCCCAGATCCGCGCGGCGATGCGCGGTTCCGTGCGCCGTGTCACGGTGTAGGTCGCTCCGATGGTGTCGTACAACTGCGCGCTGGACATTGACACTGCCTTTCCGGCTGTCACCCATCGTCCCCGCACAGTGCCGGTGGTCTGGGTAGCGTGTCACTACGCGGGAGGTCGCTTGATCGCCATTTCACCATATTGATCGGCATGTGAGGAGCTGTCGCGGGCGCTGGAGGTGGCGTAGACCATCCGCCACAGCACCTTGGCCTGGACGTCGAGCCCGCCGACACCAGCATCCTCGCCGAGGCGTGCCACGTGGCTGGACCGGTCCCTCGACGAAGCCGCGGAATCGCTGGGCCGGCACTCCCGCGAGCTAGCCGGGCGTCCCGTCGCGCTCGCTCTGTCGGGCGAGACGCTGGGCTTGCCCGTTGTGCACATCGCTCACCCATTCCCAGCCCGGCTTGGCCGATGGGCCGACCCGCGGGTCACTGGGAACATGGCCCTCACGCAAGGCGAGCACGTACGCCCGATCCCGCTCGATCCGTGCGTGTACCTGGTCAGCTCCGCCGACTGACCCGTGGCCGGGGATGAGGACATCGGCATCGCCCGCCACGCCCTCCAGCAGTCGCAGCGCGGCGAGGTGGTCCTCGATCGGGTCCGCGGTGCCGTTCAAGTCGAGCATCGGAATCAGGACATCAGAGAGCATGTCGCCGGCGACGAGAACGCCGCGCTCCTCGATCAACAACGCCGCATGGCCCGGGGCATGCGCCTGATGCTCGATGATCCGGACTTGAGGACCATCCCAAGGAATCCGCGCGGTGTCGGCGGGCAAGCCGGTGATGAGGCCGAGCAGGTCCAGCGGTACCTGCTCGGCGATGTCCGGCGGTATCAGTTGGGCGGCGATGCGGGCCTTCGCGCCCGGGTCCGACAGCCGATCTCGGACAGTGGCCGCGCAGCGGGCCGTGCCGTAGCGAGGCGCCGCGCCGAGCCCGGCGTGCCAGAGCAGGTGATCCCAATGCGGATGCGTCGAGAAACCCGCCACAACGGGCTGGCCCAGTTCGCGAAGGTCGTTCGCGAGGCAGGCCATTTCGTGGCCCTGCACCCCGGGGTCGATGAGCAGCACGCCGGCGCGGCCTTGCACGACCACGGCGTTGCTTTGGCAGAACTCGCTCTCGTGGATCAGCACGCCCTCCGCGACCTGCCTCAGCACGGTGGCCCCTTCCGCTTGTGATTTGCAACCGCTTGCCGAGACGGTAGTACCGGGCGGTGGTAGATTGCAAGCAGTATGGGCAAAGCGAATGAGCCGCGGTCGGAGTGCCCGATCAACGCCGCCATCGAGGCGTTCGGCGATCGCTGGAGTCTGATCGTCCTCCGCGACATCGTCTTCGGAGATCGCCGCTATTTCCGAGAGCTGCAGGCCAACTCGATCGAGGGGATCGCCTCGAATATTCTCGCCGACCGACTCAAACGACTCGTCAAGTCGGGACTGCTCACCCGCGAGGACACGCGGGCCGGCCAGCGGGCACGCTACAGCCTGACCGAACCCGCGATCCAACTCGTACCCGTGTTCGCGCAGCTGGGCAGCTGGGGACTTCGCCACCGACCCACGAGCAGCGCGCTGAACGCTCGCGCCGTGTTGCTTGAACAAGGCGGCCCCGCGCTCTGGGACGAGTTCATGGACGAGCTTCGCCGCGAGCACCTTGGCTCCGAACTCCCAGCGCGATCACCGAGTGTTCGCGAGCGCCTGAACGCGGCCTACCGCGCTGCCACCAACTCCTCGTAGCCGCCAGCCCGTCGGCCACGTCCCAAGGCGCCAACGGACGTCGCCCGAGATGATGTCTCACATAGGAACGGCAAGCAGTGAGCCGCTGTTGCGCATCAGTGGCGGACGCGGGCGACAGTCTTGCGAAGCGGTGGATCAGCCGGGTGGTGACCTGAGGGTCCACCAGCCCGTGTCCGCGGTGCAGCGTCCGCACCGCCTCCAGGAGCAGTTCGGGGTCGCTGTCTTTGAGCAGGCACCCCGACGCCCCGACTGGAGTGCCCCCGAAGAGGTACTCATCGGTCCGTCGGCCGCCTCACCGATCACCTCGATGTCGGGCTCGCCGTCCAGTGTCACGCGCAGTGCGTCACGTGATCAAATGGACGGCTCCCGCCCCGTTGCGGGGCGGGAGCCGAGTTGCGCACGTGATCAGGATGCGGGCGGTGGCGCGCTTCCGTTGTAGAACGGGTTCTCGGGTAGACGCTCGGGTGTGACGAGCAGCCGGATCACGCCGGCCTTCACCTGCCATGCGTTCCAGACGGTCCAGCCGGGTCCGACCCGGTCGGCAGGTAGCGGCTCGAAGGACAGGCCGCCCGTTTTCTTATCCGTCCGAATGAGGCTGAACACCGCGGTCAGGTTACGCTTGCGCGCCTCAGCCAGGATGTCGTCCACGGGGCGGCCGTCTCTCAGCCGGACCCCGCCGAACATCTCGCCTGGCGCCATGGCCGAGTCGAAGTTCGCGTAGTCCTCTCCCGGCTTCGCCTGGCGTCCCAGCTTGACGTCTACATGGCCGGTGAAACCGGCGGGGATTCGCATCACCATGACGCAGTGTCTGTCCTGTCCTGGCTGGCATCCTTTGGGTGTCGCCTCCATCGAGAGGGGGACACCGTTGATCCGAGGGCCGGAGGGGTCTGGCTTGGCTTCCGGGGCGGGGCGAGAGGAACCCTTGTCCGCGATGATCATGCCGAGGATCTTTCCCACGTCGCCTGGCGAGACGGGCACCGGGCGTAGATCGACGTTCAGGCCGACCGCGTGGAACGCCTGGGTGTACTTGTCGTGGTCAGCGAACGGGTCCTTGATGCGGGCGACGTACTGGTCGCCTTCCCGGTGGATCTCCACCGCGGAGTTGGCGTAGGACACCGCCACGCCACGTCCGTCCTCCAGTAGGCTCGGCCCTACTACGATGCCTGTTGCGAGCACGGCCGCAGCGGTCAGGCCCAGCGCAAGACGTCGAGGACTGCGCGAAGCGGACCGGTGGGTACGTCCCAGCGTCCTGGCGGCACTGCCGGGCTCTTGGGCCACGATCGAGGCCAGCAACGCGCGCGCCCCCGTACCGGACGCGTGGCTGTTCGGCTGTCCGGGCTCGACTCGGGCCAGTGGTCTCAGAAGTTCGCTGATCCCATCGACGTTCCTCACAGCGACCTCCCCGCCGGAATCATCCGGCTTTCTGATGTGAACCGGACACTGGCTTCGTCGAGTGCGCGCGAGAAGCGCCTGCGGGCGCGATAAAGCCTGATGCGCACGGCGTTGCGGGACAGTCCCAGCATCGCGGCGATCTCATCGCGCCCCAGCCCCTCCCAGGCGACCAGCGAGAGAAGCTCACGGTCGTCGTCGGGCAGGTTGCGAAACACCGCGGCGATCACGCTCAGCTCCACGCTGCTGCCGGGAGAGTCCCCATAAAGATCGGCTATCTCGGCGTCAAGCTCCACGCTGCGCAGCCGCTGCCGGGCTGTGCTCCGGCGGTGATCGGCCAGCACCTTGCGCGCTACGCCGTACAGCCAGAGCCTGGCCTCGTGCCCCGGCGGCAGATCAGCCACCCGGCGCCAGGCAATGGTGAAGGTCTCCGCCACGACATCGGCCGCATCCTGCGGAGAGTCACAGCGGCGTGCGGCGTAGGCTGCGATCTGGTCGTATGTCTCCCTGTAGACGGCCTCGAACCTGGCCGCTTCATCGTCATCCACGGGCGATTCCCATGGCCGATCTCCTTGTCAGTACGAAACGCGGACATCCCCTTACATGGCGAAAAGCGCCCCACCATTTCATGTGAATCTTGGAAATCTTCAGCGCTTTCGGACTCCAGCGCCTTCACAGAAGCTGCCCCTTATTTTCGAAGTCGGCGGGCAGGTCCTCGTCCGGGTTGCGCCACCGGTCGGCGCCGACCACCCAGATCTCCTTGCAGCGCAGCTGCTCGCGCAGGGTCTGGAAGGTGGCCACCTCATACACCATGCGCGCCACCCGCCGCCGACCGCGGGTGTCGGTGCGATGGACCAGGTCGGCCCAGTCCTTGAGCGTGCCCTTGTGCTCGGGCGGGGTCTCGCCGAGTTTCTTCACGGCACCCCGAATGGCATGCGTGATGTACGGGGTGATGGTGGCCAGGTCGTCGTGGTCGACCGGATGCAGGGCCGACGCATCGCCTGTGCCCGCATCACTCCAGGCTCCCGGGCCGGCACCGTCACCGTCGGACTTGAGCCCGCCGGCGATGGATGTAGCAGCGTGACGGTCGCCTACGCCCTCACCGCGCTCAGCCCGGCAGGCCGGCGCCGGCTCGAGGAGTTCGCGGCGGGATACGACAGCTTCCTGCAATCGTGGGAACAGGCCATCGCCGCCGCACTGGCGTTGCCAACCTGCCGCGGGCCTGCACTCTCTTCCGTGTACGTGGCGGGCTGCGCGATCCCGGTCAGCAGCCGCTCACGCCTGAGGGTGGTGACGGTCGACCTCTGAGGCCTTCCGGTGCGAAGCTACCGGCTGTTCCTGATTCATGGCCTGACCTGCTTCTGGAGCTTGAACGTGGCGCGGTAGGCGCTGGGGCTGGGGCCGATGCGTGAGGCGAAGCGCGAGCGCATCGGTCACGGCGACACCGCGGCGGGGGACCAGGCGCAGTAGCCCGGAGGAGGCCCGGCCGGTCGGCCGGTTCGAGGGTGGTCACGGCCCCGGATCGGGTCAGCCGCGCCAGCCGCCTCGTTGCCGCGAGACGACGACCCGAACAGCGCGCCCGGGGCCTCCTTCATGGGCCTGCGGTCACGTGGCGGTGAGCTTGTCGACGTCGGGGGCGTAGACGGTCATCCAGTGCGGGTGCAGCCGGTAGTAGACCACGTCGTTCTCCCAGTCGAAGGCGCCCTCGCCGTAGAAGTCCTTGAAGTACGCGAGCAGGTCCGGCCAGTCCGCGGCGGGCTCGCCGTCCTCGGGGTTGAGGATCTCCACCGTGCCGTGGGTGAACACGCCCAAGTCCTCGCCGCGCATGTGCGCGACGCTGGCGGCCGGGCGGGCGGCCAGGTGGCGGGCCTTGGCGGCGCTGCGTGCCGTTCCGAAATGCCACCTGCCGTGGAGGAAATGTCCGTCCACGCCGCTGATCCGCGGCTCGCCCTTCGCCGTCACCGTGGACAGTGCGAGGGTGCACATGCCGGTGAGGACCTGGGTGAGCTGCTCCGCGGTCAGGGTGCGCTCGGTGACGATCGAGCGGAGATGCGAGGTGGAGCGGGACAGGGAGGAGTCCAGGAGGCTCTGGAGCTCTTTGAGATCTTCTTGCGTTTCGCGCATTGCTTTCCTTGTCTATCCGTACGACCGGTTCGCGGCCACCTTCGGCGCTGACCGGTGCAGCCATGTTCGATCAAAAACCTGACACCTTGTGTCTTGTTTCTTCGTCCGGTAGTGATCACGGACTCGGCCGTCACACCCGCGAAGGCAGGAGCGGGCAGTCACACCAGGTCACGTTCCCGAGCCTTGGGTCGTGCCCAGGTGGTTACGCCAGCCGGGGTGGTTACTTGGGGTCGTTGAACCATTGCAGGGAGCGATATACGGTCGCGGCATGGGCATCCCGACCGAGCCAATCGGCAGCATTCCCCGTTCACCCGAATTCCTGGCCGCGATGCGCTCCGGCGACGCCGCCGAGCTGGCACGCGCCCAGGAATCGGCCGTGCGGGACACGATCGCGCGCATGGAGCAGGCTGGCTCGCCGGTCGTCACCGACGGCGAGCAGGCCAAGCCGAGCTTCGCCACCTACCCGATCGCGGGCTTGGCGCACCTGGCGCCCGATGGCGTCGTGATCCCGTTCGCGGACGGGCACACCCGGCAGCTGCCCCGATTGACCGCGGGGCCGTTCCGCTACGCCGTACGCGCCGAGCAGTACCTGCGGGCCGCCCAGCGGCATGCGACCGTCCCGGTCAAGCAGGCGGTCATCGCGCCGTCCGCGCTCAGCCTGCTCTACCCCGCCACCGGCATCGACGGCTACCCGCGCGAGCGCTTCCTGGACGACCTGGCCGACGAGGCCGAGGCCGACATTCGCGGCTGCCTGGACGCCGGAGCGCACGCCGTCCAGCTCGACTTCACCGAAGGGCGGCTGTCGCTCAAGCTCGACCCCAGCGGCGGCGTGCTGGAGGAGTTCGTCGCGCTGAACAACAGGGTGCTGGAACGGTTCTCTCCCGAGGAGCGGTCACGGATCGGGGTGCACACCTGCCCGGGCGGCGACCAGGATTCCACCCACAGCGCCGACGTGGACTACGCCGGGCTGCTGCCCCACCTGTTCCAGCTCAAGGCCGGCAACTTCTACGTCCAGCTGGCCGGCGAACCCGAGCCCGACAAGGTTCTGGCCGTCATCGCCGAACACCTGCCGGCCACCGCCCGGATCTTCGTCGGCGTGATCGACCCGATCGATCCGCACGTGGAAACCCCCGAGCAGGTACGCGACCGCGTGCTCGCCGCGGCCCGCCACCTGCCGCTCGACCGCCTGGGAACCTGCGACGACTGCGGGTTCTCCCCGTTCGCCGACGACACCTCCACCTCCCGCGAGGTGGCGTTCGCCAAGATCAGGGCGCGGCTGGAGGGCACCGCCTCGGCCGCGGCCGAGCTGGGCGTCTGACCCTCACACCAAGGAGCCCGCAATGCCGCACATCCACCTGAACACCGACCTGCCGGGAATCCTCTCCCTGTTCGCGTTCCGGCCCGAGACGGCGCGACCGCTCAGCGAACTGGCCGAGGTCCTGCTGCGTGGCCCCAGCACGTTGACGCGGGGCGAACGCGAGCTGATCGCCGCCTACGTCTCCGCGCTCAACGACTGCCAGTTCTGCACCAGCTCGCACGCGGCCTTCGCGGCGGCGCAACTGCCCGAGGGGATGGCGCTGATCGACCACGTCCGCGCCGACCCGGCCACCGCGCCGATCTCCGCCAAGCTGCGGGCACTGCTGGCCGTCGCGTCCGCGGTCCAGCGCGGCGGACGCCAGGTCCAGACCATGCAGATCGAGGCCGCCAGGGAGGCCGGCGCCAGTGACGTCGAGATCCACGACACGGTGCTCATCGCGGCCGCGTTCTGTATGTTCAACCGCTACGTCGACGGGCTGGCCACCGTCACTCCCGACGACCCTGCCGCCTACGAACAGAGCGCCGCTCGCATCGTGGCCGATGGCTACCTGGCCGGGCTGCTGGAGCCGACGACCTGACGCCCGAGAACTCGCCGTGCCCGGCCACGCCTACCTCGGCCGGCAGGACGCGAAGGGGGTACGGCACGCGGTGCCGTACCCCCTTCCGCTATTGCATCGCGAACAGCTCGAGCGCGATGCCGTCCGGGTCGCGGAACGACAGCACGGCGCCGAACGGCGACTCGACCACGGACGAGCAGGTGACGCCGAACTGCTCGAACCTGCGCGCCCACGCGTCGAGCGCCGCGCGCGACGGCACCGCGAACGCGACGTGGTCGATGCCCACCCTGCGGTGGTCGAAGTCGTCCTCGCGCACGTCGAGGTGCTGGGTGAAGCCGACGATGGCGAGGCTGTCGTGCAGGCAGATGGTACGCAGCCAGCGCTCCTCGTCCATCGTGGCGTACTCCTTGAAGCCGAGAACCTCGGTGTACCAGCGCACGCTGGCGTCCCTGTCCTTCACCGACAGCGAGATGTGCGAGACGCCCATGAGCTCGGACATGGACCTTGCCTCCTTGATCTTGCCGGACACTGTCTGGACACTCTCTCGGAGCGAGGCCAAGCCAAGCAAGCATTCGGTCGGCTCGCCCCGCCTTCGCCCCGCCTTCGGCGGCGAGTCGCGGTGAGGGGCGCAGCACGCAAGGCGGCCGGCGGCGTTGATACGCGGCTGATACACGGCTGAGCATTCGCGGATACCCGGCGAACACAGAGCGGACGGAAACGGGCTCCAGAGTGGCCACGGCGTCGTGAAGGGCGGCGCGATCCCGCTGAGAAGGAGTCCTTGATGCGTGTGTTGGCGTGCGGTCTGCTCGGTCTGGCGGTGTTGACCGGCTGTGGGGGATCCCCGACCCCCGCGGCCGAGGGCGGCGGGGCCACGGTGGACAAGGCTCGCGAGCGGGAGACCGTCATCGCCACCTGCATGAAGCAGAAGGGTTTCCCCTACACCGCCTCGGTCAGCCGGCCCAAGAAGTCCGATGCGAACCCCGCCGACTACGCGGTGATGAAGGCGGACCGCAGCAAGTACGGCTTCGGCGTCTTCTCCGCCGTCGTCTATCCGAAGCCGCAGGAAACGCGGGCGCCGGACCCCAACCAGGCGACGATGGAGGGCCTGTCCGGCGCCAAGCGGGACGCCTACGTCAAGACCTTGAACGAGTGCAGGGTCACCGCCCTCCAGCAGGTGGACGGCCTGAAAGTCACCTCGGTCGCCGACTATCAGGACCAGATGAGCACGGCGATCGAGAACATCGACAAGACGCTCGACGGCGACCCCAAGCTTGTGGAGCTCGCCGCGCCGTTCGCCGAGTGTCTGAAGTCGAAAGGCGAGCGGGTGACCTCCGCGAAGCCGCTCGCGCTGAGCGCCCGCGGCATGCAGGTGTGGGGCGAGCAGGCTGACCAGCTCGGCAAGGCGGGCAAGGTCACGGCGGAGGTGGCCAGGCCGTACCTCGCCAAGGAGATCAAGTCGGCGCTGGTCGACCTGGAATGCGGCAAGGACTTCTACGCCGCCTTCGCCCCGCTGCAAAGGCGGCTGACCAACGAGGCCAGGATGAAGTACGGGTTCCAAGAGCAGTGATGCGTACCCCTCGCGGCAAGCTGCTGCTCGTGCTGGCCGTGGTCCTGGTGGTCGCGGGGACCGGCTGGGGAGTGGGCACCCTGCTGCGTTCCCCGGCCGACGAGGCGGCGGCGCGCAGGCCGCCCAAACCGTCGCTCGTCACCGCCGCGGTCGAGCGGCGCAAACTGGTCGCCACCGTCGTGGTCAGCGGCACGCTGGAGTACGGCTCGCCGTATCCGGTGTCGCTGGCCGGGGTGGTGGGCGGCAGCGAAACGGTGCAGCGCGCCACCCGCGCTCCCCGGCGGGGCACTCTCGCGGAGGGCGCGGTGCTGATGGAGGTGAACGGACGCCCGGTGTTCGTCTTCTCCGGCAAGGTGCCGATGCACCGCAGCATCGTCCCCGGCGCCGAGGGGGCCGACGTCGCGCAGCTGCAGAAGGCGCTGCGCAGGCTGGGCTACCGCGCACCCGCGACCGGCGTGTTCGACCAGGCGACCGTCGCCGCGGTGTCGCGCTTCTACGCCAAGCGGGGCTACGAGGCGCAGCAGCCCACCTTGGAACTGCGGCGGCAGCGCGACGAACTGCGCCGGGCCGTACGGACCGCGCAGGAAGTGCTCGCGGCCGAGCGCAAGGCCCTTGACCAGGGCAGGGATGTGCTCCCGATGAAAGTCAGGCTCACCAACGCCCGGCTGGATCTGAAGGCGGCCGAACAGGCGTTGAAGAGCGCGCGGGCACAGGACCACACCACCGAGGACGAGGCCAAGGTCGAGGCCGCCGAGAGCGCCGTACGGGCGGCCGAGGAGAAGCTGCTGACCGCCCAGCAGGAGCTCGACCAGGCCACGGCGCCGTCCACCCCCGCGCCCAACCCCAGCTCCACCGCGGGCCCGACCACAGGCGCCACGCCCGGACCGCCCGCCGACACCCGCCTTCTCGAACTCCGGGTCGCCAACGCCGACGCGGAGCTGGCCGCCGCCAGGTCGGCGCTGGAGCGCGTACGGGAGGAGGTCGGGACCACGCGGGCCAAGCGGCTGGCCGAGCTGAGGAAGAACGTCCGGGTGGCGCGCGAGGTCGTCGTCACCGCCGAGCAGGCGCTCCGCCAGGCCAGGCAGCTCTCGCCCGTCAAGCTGAAGGCGGCCAACGCCCAGCGTGACCTGGCCGCGGCGCAGGCGCTGCTGGCCGAGTTCTCCCGGACCTACGGCACCACCGTCCCGCCGGGGGAGGTCGTCTTCCTGCCCAGGCTGCCGGCCCGGCTGCACAAGCCGGCCGTCAAGGCGGGCGAGCCGGTGGACAAGTCGGTCGCCACGGTGACCAGCTCCGCCTTCATGGTCTCGGGCTCGGTGGACGTGGCCGAGGCCGAGCGGGTGAAGACGGGTCTGAACGCGAGCATCGAGACCGAGGCTGGCAGGACCGTCCCCGGCACGGTGACCGCCATCGGCGGACGCGACGCGAAGGGCGCCGTGCCGGTGACGATCACGCCCGCCTCGATGAAGGGTCTCAAGAAGCTCGCCGGTGCGCCCGTCACGGTGCGCGTGACCATCGGCGCCACCGGCCAGGAGGTGCTCGTGGTCCCCGCCGCGGCGGTCGTCACGGCCGCGGACGGCAAGGCCCGCGTGCAGGTGGAGGTCGCGCCCGACCGGACCAAGGAGGTCGAGGTACGCACCGGCCTGTCCGCCGACGGAGCCGTGGAGGTGACCGGCGACCTCAAGCCGGGCGACATGGTGGTGATCAACAGTGCCTGAGCCGGTCATCCTGCTCCACGACCTGACCAGGGAGTTCCCCACCGATCCACCCGTCAGGGCGCTGTCCGCCGTCAACCTGAGAGTCGACCGGTCCGACTACGTCGCCATCGTCGGCCCCTCGGGGTCGGGGAAGTCCACCCTGCTCAACACGCTCGGTCTGCTCGACCGGCCGACCAGCGGCAGCTACCGGCTCGACGGCATCGAGACCGCCTCCCTGAAGGACAGCGTGCGGACCACCATCCGCGGCAGCCGTATCGGCTTCGTCTTCCAGTCCTTCCACCTGTTGCCGCATCGCAGCGTGCTGGAGAACGTCATGCTGGCCGAGGTCTACGGCGCGGCACCGCGCGCGGGGCGGCGGGAGCGCGCGATGCGGGCCCTGGAGCGGGTACGGCTGTCGCACCGGGTGGACTTCCTGCCCGGCAGGCTGTCCGGCGGTGAGCGGCAGCGCGCCGCCATCGCCCGCGCGCTCCTGGGCGAACCGTCGCTGCTGCTGTGCGACGAACCCACCGGCAACCTCGACAGCAAGAACACCGACGCCGTGCTCGACCTGTTCGACGAACTGCGCGCCCAGGGGATGACCATCGTGGTCATCACTCACGAGACCGAGGTGAGCGACCGGGCCGGGCGCCGGGTGCGCATCACCGACGGCGTCCTCACAGAGGAGTAGATGTGCACCCTCGCGACCTGCTGGACGAGGCCCTGGCGGGTCTGCTGGCCCGCCCGGTGCGTTCGGCGCTGACCACGCTGGGCACCGTGCTGGGCATCACCACGCTCGTCGTCACCCTGGGCATCGCCGCGACGGCGGGCAACCAGATCGTCGGCCGCTTCGACGAGCTCACCGCCACCTCCGTCACGGTCGAAGTCCCGGAGAACCCCGTCCCCCTGGTCGACTGGGCCGGCGTCGACCGGGTGACCCGGCTGCGCGGGGTGGTCTCCGCCGCCGCGCTCGCCGAGTCGGAACAGAGCACCAATCTCAGCGTCCGCTCCAACGACATCGTGGACCCGACCCGGGTCACCGACCAGACGCTGACCGTCGTCTCCAGCAGCCCCGGCCTGCCCGCCGCGGTCAAGGGCAGGATGATCGAGGGCCGCTACTTCGACGCCGGGCACATCGCCCGTGGGGACAAGGTCGTCGTGCTGGGCCAGCACGCGGCCAAGCTGCTGGGCATCACCGGGCTGACCCGTGCCCCGGCCGTCTTCATCGGCGCCCAGGCGTACACCGTCATCGGCGTGCTCGGCGACCTGAAACGCGAAAAGAGCCTCGCGGGTGCGGTCATGCTGCCGCCGTCCGTCGGCAAGCGCTACGGCCTGAGCGCCGTGACCCGGGTTCTGGTCAACACCGGCCTCGGCGCCGCGGAACTGATCGCCGATCAGGCGCCGACCGCGCTCAGCCCCGGCAACGAGGCCCGCCTCCAGGTCATCTCGCCGCCCAGTCCCACCAGAGCGCGCGATGCGGTGGAGGGCGACGTCGACGCCCTCTTCCTGATCCTCGGGCTGGTCTCCCTGGTCGTCGGCGCGGTCGGCATCGCCAACGTCACGCTGGTGACCGTGATGGAGCGTATCGCCGAGATCGGCCTGCGCCGCGCCCTCGGCGCCGCCCGCCGCCACATCGCCGCGCAGTTCCTGCTGGAGTCCACCCTCACCGGGCTGACCGGCGGCGTCATCGGCGCTTCCGGGGGGATCGTCGTGATCGTCGTGGTCTGCGCGGCCAAGCAGTGGACTCCGGTCCTGGACGTACGGCTGGCCGTCATGGCTCCTGCCGCCGGTGCCGTCGTCGGGCTGCTGGCGGGCCTGTACCCGGCCCTGCGGGCCGCCCGCATGGAACCGGTCGCCGCGCTTCGGTAGATATGGTGCACCTTCATGACATCCCTGCTGCTCGTCGAGGACGACGCGGTGATCCGCGCGTCGGTCAGCCTGGCCCTGGAACGCTACGGCTATCGCATGACCACCGCGGCTGACGGACTGAGCGGCCTGGAGGCGGCCCAGGCAGGCGGCCACGACCTCCTGCTGCTCGATGTGATGCTGCCCGGCCTGGACGGCATCAGCGTGTGCCGCAGGATCAGGGAGACCAGCCAGGTGCCGATCCTCATGATGTCGGCCCGCGGTGACGGCCTGGACATCGTCGCCGGGCTGGAGGGCGGCGCCGACGACTATGTGGTCAAGCCGGTCGACCTGCCGGTGCTGGTGGCCAGGATCCGCTCGCTGCTGCGCCGGGCCAGCATCGCGCAGCCCCCGCCCACGACCGGGCGGGCCGCCGAGAGTGTGGTGCTCACCTTCGGCGAGCTGAGCATCGACACCGGTTCGCTGGAGGTACGGCGGGCTGGGCGACGCGTCGAGCTGAGCCCGACCGAGTTGCGGCTGCTGCTGGAGTTCGCCGCCCATCCCGGCATCGTGCTGGAACGTGCGACGCTGCTGCGCACCGTGTGGGACTACGGGTGGGACGGCGACAGCCGCGTGGTCGACCTGTGCGTCCAGCGCCTGCGCAAGAAGGTCGGCGCCGAGCGCATCGAGACGGTCCGCGGGTTCGGCTACAAGTTGAGCGCCACATGAACCCGGCTTCGCTGCGATGGAAGATCGCCGCCCTCGTCACGCTCGCCTCCACCGTCGTCGCCGCCGTGGTCGGGCTCCTGGTTCACCGGGCGACCTGGCAGCGTGCCCTGGACATCGGCGCGGCTCGAGCCAGGACCGCCCTCGACAGCTCACTGGCCCCCGCTGAGCGGCCCGGCGGCACGCCCGACGACGTGGTGACCGTCGAGGAGCTCCCTGACGCTCTGGCCGCCCAGCTGCGGCCGGGCCGGCCGGTGATCTGGTACGGGCTCGATCACCGGGACGAGCCGTGGATGTGGGCCGCCCAGCCGTACGGCAGCGACGGCAGCCAGGCGGTGAGCGTACAGATCTCGATGGGCTCGGAACTGCTCGACCTGTACGCGCTGGACCGAGACATGGTCAAGGCCGCCCTGCTGGCCCTGTCCGGGGTGGTGCCGCTGTCGGTGCTGGCGGCCGAACTCCCCAACCGGCGGCTTCGGCGCATGGCCCGTACCGCCCGCGAGATCGCCGACGGCAACCTGGCCGCTCGCACCGACGCGGGCGGCAGGGACGAGATCGCCGAGATCGGCGCCGGGCTCAACTCCATGGCCGCCAGCCTGCAGCGGCGGCTGCTGGCCGAGCAGCGCTTCACGGCCGATGTGGCGCACGATCTGCGCACCCCGCTGATGGGGCTGCTGACCGCCGGCCAGTTGCTGCCCGAGGGGCAAGCCACCGACATGGTCCGCGACCGGATCGGCGTCCTGCGCGGCCTGGTTGACGACCTGCTGGAGATCTCCCGCCTGGACGCCACCGACGAACAACCGGACCGCCAGCCGGTGCCGCTGGCCGACCTGGTCCGCGAGTCGCTGCACCGTGTCGACGTGCCCGCCGAACTGCATGTCGTCCCCGACCAGGGCGACCCGACAGCCGTCACCGATGCGCGCCGCCTGGAGCGCATCGTCGCCAACCTGCTCCTCAACGCCCGCACGCACGGCGCCGGCCCGGTCACGATCACCGTGGGCTCCCGCCGGATCATCATCCGCGATCACGGGCCGGGTTTCCCGCCGGACCTGCTCGCGAACCTCAACGAGGGACAGGCGCAGCGCTTCCGCACCGGACGGACCGAGCGCGGCCGCGGGCACGGGCTCGGCCTGACCATCGTGCTCGGCCACGCCCGCATCATCGGGGCGACCCTCCAGTTCGCCAACCCGGTCAACGGTGGTGCGAGCGTCACCATCACCCTGCCCGACTGAGGCACCCAGTGGCCGGCCACCGCCCGACAGCTCGCGCTTCATCCGGTTCTTCTCCTGATGGGCTGACACCTCGTGCAGCACCACGACCGCGAAGAGCCCGGTGATGGAGGAAGCGAGGTTGGTCAGGAAGCTCCTTCCGGCGAACCTCCTGCCAGGGCGACGGCATGCGCCGCTGGACCGCACATGGCGCCCGCGCGTGTTTCATGGGTGATCGTCCATGAGACAGGCGCGGCCGTCTCCAGGGAGCGCGATGACGGGCCATGTGCGGTCGCGTTCGGCGGCCGGGGTCAGGAGCTGGTGAGGATGACGAGTCGCTGGGTCGCTCGCGTCATCGCGACATAGCGGTCGACCGCTGCTTCGATGCCCTCGCCGAACTTGTCCGGGTCGATGAGGACGACCAGGTCGAACTCGAGCCCCTTCGACAGCTCCGGAGTCAGCGACCGGACGCGTGGCGTCGACCGGAACGTGGGATCGCCGATGACGCAGGCGATGCCGTCGGCGTTCCCGGCGAGCCAGGTGTCGAGGATGGAGCCCAGATCCGAAGCGGGTCCGTGGACGACGGGGACGCCGCTGCTACGGATGGAGGTCGGCACGTTGGCGTCCGGGAGCACGGCCCGGATGACCGGCTCGGCCTCCGCCATGACCTCTTCCGGCGTGCGGTAGTTGACGCTCAGCGAGGCCAGGTCGATCCGGTCGAGCCCGATCCGCTCGAGCCGTTCCTGCCACGACTCGGTGAACCCGTGCCTGGCCTGGGCGCGGTCGCCGACGATGGTGAAGCTCCGGGACGGGCAGCGGAGCAGCAACATCTGCCACTCCGCGTCGGTCAGTTCCTGAGCCTCGTCCACGACGATGTGCGCGAACGGTCCGGCGAGCCGGTCCGGCTCGATGCCGGGCGACGCGCTCTCGTCGACCAGGGCGTCCTGCATGTCGCGTCCGAGGAGCATCGTCACCACCCCTTCACCGTCGTCGTCGGCCTCGAGCAGGTTGTCGACGACCTGCGCCATGCGCTCGCGCTGCGCGGCGACAGAAGCATCTTGCCGACGCTTACGCCGCGACGCCTCCGGGTCGCCGAGCCGCTGCCGTGCCGCGTCCAGGAACGGCAGGTCGGACACCGTCCAGGCCTGGGCGTTCTCGCGCTGCAGCTTCCGAACCTCGTCGGGGCTGAGCCAGGGAGCGCACATCCGCAGGTAGGCGGGCACCGACCACAGGTCTCCGACGAGGTCGGCCGCTTCGAGCAGCGGCCACGCGCGGTTGAAGGTCGTGAGCAGCTCCCTGTTCCGCAGCAGCGACTTGCGGAGCAGGTCAGCCGGGACTTCGTCGTCGTCGTGCTTGTCCGCCAGGATCGTGAGCAGCTCCTCCCAGATCTGGTCGCGCGCCTCGTTGTGCGGAGTGCCGGGTTCCGCCGCTTCGAACGCCTCGGCCCAGTCGTCGGCGCTCAGCCAGATGTCGGACCAGTGGGTCGTGACCGTCATGCCCTTGGTGGGCGGGTTCTCGTAGAACCTGACGGCCGGTTCGATCGCCTTCACCAGGTCCGCGGACGACTTCAGGCGGGTCACGTCCGGGTCGGTCTCGATCGCTGCCGCGGCTCCCTCGGCGACCAGGTCCCGCAGGGTGCAGGTCTGCACGCCCTCCTCGCCGAGGCTGGGCAGGACGTCGGCGACGTAGGCCAGGTACGGCTGGTGCGGACCGACGAACAGCACGCCGCCCCGGCGGTGACCGAGGCGAGGGTCGGAGTAGAGCAGGTAGGCGGAGCGGTGCAGAGCGACGACGGTCTTGCCCGTACCCGGACCGCCGTCGACGACGAGAGCGCCGCGCGATCCCGCGCGGATGATGGCGTCCTGGTCGGCCTGGATGGTGCCGAGCACGTCCCGCATGCGTGGCGACCGGCTGCTGCCCAGGCTGGCGATGAAGGCGGACTGGTCGTCGAGCGCGGCGTGCCCTTCGAACCCGTCCGAGGTGAACACCTCGTCCCAGTAGTCGCTGATCCGGCCACGGGTCCAGCGATACCTGCGGCGGCTTGCCAGTCCCATCGGGTTGCCGTGGGTGGCTCCGAAGAACGGCTCAGCCGCGGGGGAGCGCCAGTCGAGCAGCAGCCGGCGACCCTCGCTGTCCGTGAGGCCAAGCCGTCCGATGTACACGGGCTCGGGGTTGTCCGCGCTGACCACGCGTCCGAGGCACAGGTCCAGACCGAAGCGGCGCAAGGCGCGCAGGCGAGCGCTCAGCCGGTGGACCTCAAGGTCCCTGTCCATCGCCTGCCGCCCTTTGCCGCCGGGCGCCTTGCGCGCGGCGTCGAGGCGGTCGGACAGCTCGGCGATCGACTGCTCGAGGCTCTCCGCGATGGCCGCGAAGTGCTTTTCGTCGTCGGCGATCAGCGCCGGGTCGGCCTTGGGGGCAAGGTGGTCGGGAAGGTCGAACGCGCTGGTGGTCAAGGGGTTCACGTCATCAGCTCCGATCTGGGGTCCTGGCTCGGCGATCACGCGTGGTTCACGCGGACACGGGTGGCTTTTTCTCCGCTGACCACGTCGAGCAGGAGCTTCGCGGCCACCGTCGCCCCGTCGGTGCGGATCGCGCCGGCCACGGCGGTGGCTCGGGCGCGGGTCTCGTGGGCCAGGGCCGTCCTGAGCGCGGCTGACAGGGAGTCGAAGGTCGGAGCCGGACCGTCGTGTGCCACCCCGATGCCGAGCTCGGCCACCCGGCCCGCCCAGTACGGCTGGTCCGCCGCCTGGGGCACGACCACCTGAGGCGCGCCGGCCCGGGTGGCCGTCGTCGTGGTGCCCGCGCCGCCGTGGTGCACGACGGCGGCCACCCGGCCGAACAGGGCCTGCTGGTTGACATCGCCCACGACGAAGCAGTCGTCCCGGTCGTCGATCAGGGCCAGGTCGGCCCAGCCGCGGGCCACGACCGCGCGACGGCCCTGCGCGCGGACCGCCTCGATGGCCGCCTGGGCGACGTCCGTCGAGGCGCGCATGGGCATGCTGCCGAAGCCCACGTACACCGGTGGTGTGCCGGCGTCCAGGAACGCCACCAGCTCGGCCGGGAGGGGGCGGACGTCGGGCACGATCCACGCGCCGGTCTGGACGACGTCGAAATCCGGCGTCTCCTGCCACGGGTCCAGGATCGGGTCCGTCGCCAGCCACGGCTGGTCGCCGATGACGTAGTCGCGGACGTTGTCCACCGGCGGCAGGCCGTTCGACGCCCGGTTCGTGTTGAGCGCCGCCCCGAACAACGCGTTGATGCTCTGGGCGTCCAGCTCCCACAGCGCCCGGTTGTCGGTCACCTCCGGCGGGAACGGCCGGCCCGGATACGCCAGCGGCCGGTGGCGCGGCGACGGCAGGGTGAGCTGCTGGAAGGTCACGGAAACGGAGCGGATGCCCAGTTTCTCGGCCACCGACAGCGCGCCGGCCGCGGCCGGGATCATGCCGGTGGCCACCAGCACGTCACATCCCTCGGCCGCCGCGGTGACCGCGTCGAACTGGCCGGCGATCAACTCGGCCGCACGCTCGGGCAGGGACGACGGCGGCGGCGCCGCGGTCATCAGCGCGCGCGCCGACCGGCCGACCGGCACCAACGGCACGCCGACACCGGCCAGCCGCTGCGCGAACTCCTCGTCCGGCGGCGCGCACACCCGCACCTCCGCACCGAGTTCCCGCAACCGCACCGCGAGTCCCGCCAGCGGTTCGACATCCCCGCGCGACCCATACGTCGACAACACCACGCGCACTTTCGCGTCCCCCGTTTCCGCAGCTTCTGCCTTCGGCCGACGATTCTGCGGCATACCCAGGGTCTTGCCGCAAGTCCCCCGGTGCGCTATATGTTGAGAGTGGAAAGGAGCGGGTACCCCCCTTTCCCTTTTTTGTTGTGGACGGATCACCTCCTCACGAAGCGGCAGCACACCGCGTTCCGTGGGCTCAAGAGGACGCGAAGGTCACCGAACCTGACCGTGACCGCTGTCTCCGTGCGCGGTGAGCGTGTAGCCCTCGGGGCCCTCGAAGGAGAACATCGGGCCGAAGGGGCTGTCCGCCATCGGGGTGAGGATCTTGATCCCGGCGGCGGTGAGCTGGTCGCGCAGCATGTGGGCGTCCGAGGTCTGGAACCAGAGCGCGACGCCGAGGCCGGGCCGCGCGGTGTCGTCGAGGTCGACGCCCGGGAGGAGCTCGCGGACGGCGAACGGGGTCGGCTCGGTGTCGAAGACGACCGCATGGGGCGGCGAGACGGCGGCCCGGCGCAGGCCCAGGTGCTGCTCGCAGAAGGCGGCTGCCGCGGCCACGTCGCGAACTTGCAGGGCGACGAAGTCGGGGCCGTTGACGGTGATGGACATGGTCTTCCTCGATCCTGTATGTCAGAACTTTGACATAGCCAAGGCTAGGACCGGGGGATTCCTATGTCAAAATGCTGACATGAAGGAGAGCTTGCCGACCGAGCCGGCGAAGGACGTCACCGGACACGTGGGGTACCTGCTCAAGCGCGCCCAGGCCGCCTTGCGCGGCGCCATGGACAGGGCCCTGCGGGAGCACGGGCTGACCGTGCCGCAGTACGCCACCCTCGAGCTCCTGGCCCTGCACCCCGGCATGTCCAACGCCGACCTCGCCCGTGCGACCTTCGTCACCCGGCAGTCCGGAAACGTCGTCCTGCGGGGTCTGCAGGAGGCGGGACTGATCACCCGGCCCGCCACCGCCGACCACGGCCGCGCCCGGCCCGCCCACCTCACCGAAGAGGGCCACGCACACCTGGCGGCGGTCCAGGCCGCCGTCTACGCCATCGAGCAGCGCATGGTCGAAGCGATCCCGCCCCAACGGATGGCAGCGCTCCTCACCGACCTCGACCGCATAGCGGTAGCCCTGGAGGAATAACCCGCCGACGATCGCCGCACTGAAGGCAGAGGGAACCTAGCTCCGCCGGACGTCCTTGACGAACACGATCCCGTCGTTCCCGGCCAGGTGGGCCGGGTCCAGCGGGAAGTAGCCAGCGCGATCATCGAACTCCGCAGGCCCAGCAGCCGCGTCACGCGGCCCGGCGAGGTGTCGGCCATCCAGAAGTGGTAGCGCAGCAGGCCCGTGGCGGCGCGCCCGTACAGGCGGGCCCGGTCCCAGCCGTCCCGCGAGGACGCCGCGATCAGGCGCGGTGTCTCCGCGTCGAGCAGCGCCACGAGATCGTCGGCGAGCAGCAGCAGCTCCCTGGCCTCGGCCGACTGCCCCACGGACCGGGACGGGTCCATCATCGTGGCGGGGTTGGCCCACCGGTCGTCGGCGCCGAGCAGACGGTCGAGGGTTTCCGCGGCGCAGGGGAGCAGGTCCGCGTCCACATGGGCCGCGAGGTAGTCGTGGAGCGCGGTGAGGGCCTGCCGGGGGCTCGCGGCGTGGCTGATCTCCAGCGCCTACCTCGCCTTCCTGCCTGCTCCGCCCGGAGACGGCCGAGTGCCGCAGCCGGCCTGAGCGGGACCTTCCAGTGTGGGTTCGGCCGGTTGGAGAGGTTGTTGCCGGGGATTTGCCTTGCGGAGGGGACGCGGCGCGGCGAGATGTGGTCAGCTTCCACCACACACGTGACATTTCGGGCACCCCGTTAGGCGGGTTGATGGAGGTTCGTGATGGAACGGCTGAAAGTGACGTCCGCTGATCAGGGCGACCGCGTGGTCATCTCTCCGTGCGGGGAGATCGACATGGCGACCGCGGGCTGCCTGCGGACCGAACTGGTGGAGGCTGAGGTCGACCTGGTGAGGCGTGGAGCGGCGCCTGTCATCGAGATCGACATGAGCCAGGTGACCTTCATGGACTGCTCCGGACTACGCGTGCTCGTGCCGTTCCGGTGGCGTCTCATGGACGCGGGCGGCTCTCTCTGCCTGACCCACATGCCTCCACGGGTGCATCGGGTGCTCGTCCCGCTGGGACTCGACCGCCTGCTGGAGGCGCCAGCCTGAACGTCCGTCTCATGCCGCCGCGGGTGAACCGGCCCGGCCGCCGTCGGGACTTCGTCGGGACCGCCGGGTACGGTCGCCCGGAAGGCGGGAAGCCAGCGGCCTACACGCATGCCTCCGAGGAGGATGAGTGCAGGAATTAGCGCTAGATAGAGTGCACTGGCCGGCAAACGCCGCGCGGCGACCCGGCTGGGCTGGGCCGTGCGGTGGGGCACAGTGCGCATGCTCGGGGTGTTCCTGACCGAGAACCCCGCGGCCGTCCCGCCGGGCGTGGTGGCGTTCGTCGCCGAGCAACTCGGCCTCGAAGCGGAGTGCCTGACCGAGTACGGTCACCGGCAGCAGACGGTGTACGAGCACGCCTGGGAGATCCGGGAACTGCTGGGATATCGCGACTTCGGCGCGTGTGAGGCGGCGCTGGAGCTGGAGGCCGAACCGGCCGGGCATCTGGCCGAGCTCGCCGGCGCGCTGGAGGGCGCATACGCGCAGGTGCTGGACGGACACCAACACCGCGGTGCAGTTCGTCGACGGCCGGCTCCGTCTGGAGAAGCTCGGCCCGCTCGCCGAGCCGCCGCTGATGAAGGAACTACGCTCCCTGGTCGACGGCATGCTGCCGCGTGTCGACTTCCCCGAGCTGCTGCTGGAGGTGTTCGACCGCACCGGGCCGGCGGCCGACTTCACCCACGTCTCCGGAGCCGACGCCCGGATGGACGACTTCGCGGTCAGCCTGTGCGGCCTGCTGGTGGCCGAGGCGTGCAACGTCGGCCTAGTGCCGATCGAGAAGCCGAATGTGCCGGCGCTGACCCGGGCCCGGCTGTAGCAGGTCGACCAGGGGTATGTGCGTGGCGAGACGATCGCGGCGGCCAACGGCCGGCTGATCGCCGCGCAGTCCGGCCTGGAAGTGGTCAAGGCGTGGGGGTCGGGGCATATCGCCTCGGCCGACGGGTTGCGCTTCGTCGTGCCGGTGCAGAACCTGCACACCGGCCACAACCCGCTCTACTTCGGCCGCCAGCACGGCGCCACCTGGCTGAACGTCGTCAACGACCAGGTGATGGGCGTCGGCGGGTTGGTGGTGCCCGGCACGCTGCGCGACTCGCTGTTCATCCTGGACGCCATGTTCAACCTCGACGGCGGCCCGAAGCCGGAGATGGTGGTCACCGACACCGCCGCCTACTCCGACCTGGTGTTCGGCCTGCGGGTGCGCCCATAGGTTCCAGTACCACGTTCGGATGGATGGAACGCCGGCCTGCTCGCCGAAGCGGTGGTCCGGCTCGCCGTACTGGGTGTCACGGTCTGGTGCTGGTGGGGAAGCCGGTCCAGCGTAGATCGGGTGGGAGGTGGCTCAGGTCGTTGAACATCACCAGGGTGGGGGGCAGGCCGGAGCGGTATTCGATGATCGTGAGGGCGGTGTTGGCGCTGTTCAGACCGAGCCAGCGGTACGGCGGAGCCTCCAGCGCGTGCCGTACGAGCCACGCGATCGGGTAGGCGTGGGTGATCAGGACCTCGTGGGTGTCGGTGTCGGGGAGCTGTGTGAAGCGGGCGACGAGTGCGTCGGCGAGGCGGTGGCCGTGGGCCGCTTCGGTGGCGTCGTAGCCGTCGAAGAAGCCGGTCCACGACGGGGGCGTCTCGGCGGGGCGGGGGACGTAGGGCACGTGGTCGATGAGTTCGGGGGCCTCGGCGACTGACGCGGTCGGGAGGTGGCGGGCGAGTTCGTGGGCGCTCGCGGTGGCGCGGGGGAGTGGGGAGTGCCATACGGCGTCGATCGGTAGGTGGGCCAGGCGCTCGCCGAGTAGGGCCGATTGCCGGCGGCCGGTGTCGGTGAGGTTCCCGAAGGGGTCGGACGCGCCGTGGCGGGTCAGGTAGAGGTGGCGAGTCGGCATCGGGCGGACCGTCTCCTTTCCGTTCGGTCGGCGATCAGGGGTAGGTGATGGTGCCGGTGGAGCCGTTGATGGTGATGGTGGTGCCGTCGCGGAGCTTGGTCGTCGCGGCCGGGGTTCCGAGGACGGCGGGGATGCCGTGTTCGCGGGCCACGATGGCGGCGTGGGAGAGCATGCCGCCGGTTTCGGTGACGACGCCGGCGGCTATGCGCAGCAGCAGTGTCCAGGCGGGGTCGGTGAAAGGGCAGATGAGGATGTCGCCGGGGCGCACGCGGGAGAAGTCTCCGGGGCCGCGGACGATCCTGGCGGTGCCGGTCGCCGTCCCTTGACTGCCCGGGGTTCCGATGAGCGTGCCGACCGGAGCGCCGGACTGCCGGGAAGGCTCGGTTCGTTGGGGAAGGGCGGCGGTGATCGGGCGGGCTTGGAGGACCCAGAGGCGGCCGTCGGCGATGGCCCATTCGATGTCCTGCGGTCCGCCCCGGAGTGCGGCGATCTCCTCGCCCAGTTCGGCGAGCCGGGTGGCGGTCGCGTCGTCGATCGTGGGGTGTTGACGCGCGGAGGCCGGTACGTCGCCGAGCACGAGCCGGTCGCCGTGCCGGTCGAGGCGGGTGTGTTTGTCGGCGATGGTGCGGTGGATCGTCCCGTCGCCGGTGACGCGGTAGGAGTCCGGGGTGACCTTGCCCTCGACGACGCTGGGGCCGAGGCCCCAGGACGCCTCGATCTCGGTCGGGCCGTCGGGGCTTGAGGGCGTGAACATGACTCCGGAGACCTCGGCGTCCAGATGGCGCTGGACGATGACGCCCATCGCGAGATCATGGTGGCCCCGGTAGCCGACGGCTCGGGAGGTGAAGAGCGAGGCCCAGCAGGCGCGTACGGCATCGGCGACCTCGACGGCTCCGCGCACGGCCAGGAAGCTCTCGTGCTGGCCGGCCGCCGAGGACTGGCCGGTGTCCTCGTTCGCGGCCGAGGATCGCACCGCGACGGGTGGATCGCCGAGCCCGGCGAGCGCGTGCCTGAGCTCGGCGGTGTCGAGCGGGTGGGCCTTGAGCGCCTGCCGTACCGCGTCCAGGTCGTCCGGCGCGCCGAGGTCCAGGCCGCGGGCGGCGGTGAGGTAGGTGGCGAACGGGACGACGAAGCCGTCGGGGACCGGTAGTCCCGCGCGGAGCAGGGCGCCGAGCGCCCCGGCCTTGCCACCGCAAGTGCTGGAGACGGCCTCCGCCAAGGCTATGGTCACCCGTTCCGCCTTTCAATGTTTTGTTGACAACTTTTTGTTGATTGTGCACGATGGGTCCATGCCGCGCAAGCAGGACATCGCCCACACGGCTCAAGCCGACAGCGCCCAGGCGGACCGTGAGAAGGAGGCGCGTGAGCGCCTGCTCGACCGGGGCGCGGACGCGCTCGACCCTCGCCCGTGGCGGCCGCCGCCCGTCCCGCCTTCGGCGATCGACCTCGTCCAGTTCGCCGTCTGGCGGCAGGCCGAGCTGAGCCCGGAGGACACCCTGAGCGCGCTCGCCCTTCTTCCCGCCGCGCGGGCCGAGGTCGACGGGCTCGAATCCGCCCTGCTGTTCATCGCCCGCAGCGCGGGACTGACCTGGGCGCAGATGGCGCAGGCCATGGGGTTCAACTCCCCGCAGGCCTGCCAGCAGTACTACAACCGCCTCACGGCACGACAGGACGCCGACACATGACGCACGATTCCGCCCCTGACCTGCTGGTGCTGCATGCCGTACGCATCACCGGGTTCGCCGACACGCCGGTGATCGCCCGGCGGTACGGGCTCGATGCGGCCGAGACGAAGGAGATGCTGTACGACGCGGAGGCGCGCGGCTGGGTCCAGCACTCCGCGTTCGCCGGCACCGGGGGCTGGTCGCTGACCGAGCGAGGGCGCACCGAGAACGAGCGCCTGCTCGCGGCCGAACTCGCCGGCGCCGGGGGCGGTGGCGAGGTCCGTGACGTCTACCGCGAGTTCCTGCCGCTCAACGCGTTGCTGCAGCGAGCCTGCACCGACTGGCAGATCCGGCCCACCGACGGTGATCGGCTCGCCGGCAACGACCACTCCGACCCCTCCTGGGACGCCAGAGTTCTGGACGACCTCGCGGTGGTCGGGCGTGGGCTCTTGCCGCTCTCTGATCGGCTCGCGAGGGTTCTCGCCCGGTTCCGTGGCTACGACGCGCGGTTCGCCTCCGCCCTGGCGCGCGCTCGGGCTGGGGAGGTCGCCTGGGTCGATCGCACCGACGTGGACTCCTGCCACCGGGTCTGGTTCGAGCTCCACGAAGACCTGATCGCCACCCTCGGCATCGACCGCCACGCGGAACCGTGACGCGCATCGGGGGCCGGCCGAAGGTCGTGGTGAGGCGCAGGAACCCCCACCCGTCATCGGTACGTGGCCCTGGCAGTACAACAGGTAGAGCGCGATCCGGCCCGAGGAGGTCTTCTTGGTGTTGAGCGTCCGGCCCGCCGCCCGTAATCCCGCCAGATACGCCGACGCCTCGATCTGCAGGGCGAAGTCCTCGTCGACCACGACCCACCACATCGTCCCGTCGGCGGTCTCGGCCCGTTCAGCTCGGTACGGCTGCGCGAGTGCACCAGGCATCACCAAATGCCTTACTACCCGCGGATATCAGTCTGGCAAGTACATCTAATGCTACTTACCGGACACGCCTAACCGCAGAGAGTCACCCAAGATAACCGCCGTACCCGCGTTCTCGGACGCGGCACCGGCGGAGGTGCTCGCGCGCGCCTGCAGCGCGTCCAGGACGTCGGCGTGCTCGGCGGGAACCGTCACCTCCAGGGCCAGGCCACCGCCGGCGATGGTGAGGGTGAAGGTGAAGAAGGAGCAGCAGCCGTTCTCCCGCGTAGCCAGTTCGGCGGCGCGGGCGGCGTTCCCGGAGGTGAAGGCGAGCTCCAGCAGCAGGCGCTCACGGCCGGGCCGCTCGACCCGCTGGACGGCGTCGGCGAACAAGGCGTCGAACTCCGCCACTCGCAGCGGCCGCTCGGCGCTCGGCAGGGTGCACGACGGCGGGACCCATCCCGCCTCCAGGGCGATGTGCTGTGTCATGAACCGACCGTAAACCTGTACCTGGGTACCGGATGCAAGCCCTGCGGGGCCTCAGATCATCAGAAGATCGCCAGCGCTAATTTCCGCACTCGTCCTCCTCGGATGCCCGCATGTCCCCGTCTCGACGGCGCACACGAACTCGCCGACCGCCTGACCCTCAGCCCGACGACGGTGAAGACTCATGTCGCGCGCATCCTGTTCCAGGCTCGGCCTCCGCGACCGGGTCCAGGCGGTCGTCCTGGCCTACGAGACCGGGTTGATCACTCCCGGCACGCGCGACGGCCTGCCGCCGGAAGGCGGGCGGGGGCCGGACGGACCCGGGCCGCGGACGTGACGCCGCACGCGCCGGTCAGTGGCGGCGTCCGGTGAGGGTGTGGGCGACGTGGCCGGCCACCGGGGAGGCGAGCCACAGGTAGGGGACGACGCCGGCGATCCAGACGCAGGCGACGGTGGTCGCGGCCCAGTAGAGACCGATCGTCCACCCCACCCAGGCGTCCGAGCGCAGGCGGGCCAGGTCGGTGCCGGGGCGGTGCAACCCCTGGCGGAGGACGAGGCTGACCAGCAGGGCCTGGCTCACCAGCACGGCGGTCACGTTGCCGGCGAGCAGGCCGACCGCGAGGGCGGTTCCCGCGTCCTGCCCGGTGGCTTCGTCCGCCAGCCCGAAGACCGTCGTGCCGTACGGCAGGAGCACGGCGAAGATCAGCAGCGGGACGTGCGCCGCCACCAGCGGACCGGACAGGCGCTCGATCTGGTCGAAGAGCCGGTGATGGGCCCGCCACACCTGCCACAGGACGAGGAAGGTGACCACGAAGGCGAAGAACGAGCTGACCTGCTCGGCGAGGAACCCTGCCAGGTCGGGGAGGTCGCTCGCTCCAGGGCGCGGTATCTCCAGGACGAGCAGCGTGATCGCGATCGCGAGGATCGCGTCGGTGAAGGCGGCCACCCGTTCCCTGCCGAGCCCGGACGGCACGTCCGGAGTTTCGGCGGCCACGGCGGATCTCCATGTCAGAAGGACTGGACGATCAGCGTGTCACGCGGCCGGACATCGCAGCGGCGCGCCGTCTCGATCCTTGGTCATCTTCTGACCGGCGGCTCAGAGACAGAAAACCGTCCAGGCACATAGCATTGTTACTCAATGCAACAGATCATTTACTTTGAGCTACAATGGGAGTTCGTGTGAAGGTCGCCTGCGTCGGCGGCGGGCCCGCCAGCCTGTACTTCTCGATCCTGATGAAGCGGGTGGACCCGTCCCATGACATCACCGTCTACGAGCGGAACCCGGCCGGGGCGACGGACGGCTGGGGCGTGACCTACTGGGACGACCTGCTCTACGACCTCCACCGGGCCGACGCCGAGTCCGCGGAGGCCATCATCGCCAACTCGGTCCGCTGGGACAGCTGGGTCGCCCACGTCCGCGACAGCGAGCCCGTGACGGTGGATCACTGGGACGAGGGCTTCGGCATCGGCAGGCGTGAGCTGATGGGCATCCTCTCCGACCGGGCCCGCTCCCTCGGCGTGCACATCGAGTTCGAGCGCGAGATCACCGACGAGGCCGAGCTGGCCGGCGCCGACCTCGTCGTGGCCGGCGACGGCATCAACAGCATGCTGCGCGAACGCCACAGCGACCACTTCGGCACCGAGGTCGCAGTCGGGCGGAACATGTACATCTGGCTCGGCACGACCAGGGTGTTCGGCCCTTTCACCTTCGCCTTCACCGAGACCGCGCATGGCTGGATCTGGTGCTACGGCTACGGGTACGGCAAGGCCAACAGCACCTGTGTCATCGAGTGCTCACCCGAGACGTGGAAGGGGCTCGGGTTCGACGAGGCGAGCGAGGCCGACTGCCTGACCATGCTGGAGAAGCTCTTCGCCGACGTCCTGGACGGCCACCCGCTGATCGGCCGGGCGCACTCCGGCGGCAGCGCGCGCTGGCTGAACTTCCGCACCCTGACCAACCGGACGTGGTCCCGCGGCAACCTCGTGCTGGTGGGCGACGCCGCGCACACCACGCACTTCTCCATCGGCGCGGGCACCGCCCTCGCGCTCGGGGACGCCGCGATCCTGACCGCCGCGCTGCACGAGAAGCCGGATCTCGAGACAGCCCTCGCCCGCTACGAGCGGGTACGCAAGTCCGCGATCCGGCCCACCCAGAGATCGGCCCGCTACAGCGCCCAGTGGTACGAGAACCTTCCGCGCTATATCGGCCTTCCGCCCGCGCACATGTTCACGCTGCTCAGCCAGCGCCACTCCCGGCTGCTCCCGCACGTCCCGCCACGGCTGTACTACCGGATCGACAAGGCGGTGGAACGGCTCATCCTGGGGGTGAGCCGGGCGGCGGACCGGATGCGCGGCCATGACGACGAGAGCCCGCCGACGAACTGAGCCGGCGCCGGGCGCCGGCGCCCCTGGCGGTTCGCCACCTGAAGGCCCGGCTGGATCGTGCGTCCTTCACGGCCTGGCCTCCCCCAGGGCGGGGATGCCTAGAGCGCGGACAGGACCCGCTCGAGGCCCCAGCGGAACTGTTCGGTGGAGACGTACGCGGCGATGACGTCCGCCGCCGCGTGCGTACGCGGGAAGGCCTCGGGATCGACGACGAAGGCGGACCTGCGGGCGGCGATCCGCTGGGCCTCCGGTGCGACGGCGTCGGGGCCCGCTTCCTCGATCTCGGCGGCTTCCAGCGCGATCGCGCCCAGCACGTAGACCATGACGGTGTAGGCGGCGCGCGGATCCGGCAGCGCCCCGAGCAGGCTTTCGCCGACCCGCAGCGCGACGGGGCCGGTGAACGCGGCGCCGAGGATCGAGGGCACCGCCCTGGGATGGCGCATCAGCACCTCGCGCAGGTTCAGCGCGAACGTGACGATTCGCTCGTCCCTCGTCCTGGTCGTGTCCTCCAGCAGGCCGAGGTCGGCGGCGCCGAGCAGCCGGTCGGTCAGCGCCGTCACGATCGCCGCACGGTCGGGGAAGTAGGTGTAGAGCGCGCCGGGTGTCAGGTTCACCTGGGCGGCCAGCGCCCGCATCGTCAGCCGGCCGGCGTCGATCAACTCCAGGGCGGCGTCCAGCAGAGCCTCGGGGTTCGCCGAACGTTGCGGTCCTCTCTTCACAAGCTAACTCTAAACGGTGTTTAATACTGAACATCGTTCAGAGTTAGGAGTGGCGCCATGAGATGGTTCCTCACCGCGGGTGTGCTCGCGGCCAACACCGCCTTCGTCGGTCTGGGAGTCGCGTTCGGCTATCCGGACGTCCTGGCCGAACCGCCGGCGGAGATCCTCGCCAGGTTCGCCGCCGACCAGGCGACGATCTCCGCCTGGTTCCTGCTGCTGGCGCTGGGGGCGGGCGCGCTCATCCCCGCGACGGTCCTGCTCGGCAGGAGGCTGCCGCCCAGCGCGGCCGCCACCCTGTCGGTGCACGCGGGCGTGCTGGCCGGGCTGGTCCAGGTACTCGGCCTGCTCCGCTGGCCGTTCGCCGTACCAGGGCTGGCCCATGCGGAGCAGCCACAGGTGGCGGAGACCGTTTTCTCCGCGCTCCACGGCTACCTCGGCACCGGGATCGGCGAGACTCTCGGCTACCTGTTCACGGCAGCGTGGACCGTCCTCCTGCTGGTCGCGCTGCCGGGGTCGCCGCGCTGGTTCGGTGTCCTGGGGATGGGCTCGGCCTTGGCCATCGCGGCGGGGGTGTTCGTGCCGCTCGGTCTTCCCGGCGCCGACCTGGCCAACTTCGCGGGCTATGTCGCCTGGAGCGGATGGGCGCTGTGCCTGGCCTTCCTTCCGGCGCGGACCACCGGCCTGAGCGCCGGTGTCCCCTCCCTGACCTGATCGGAACCTTCCCATGGAGGGGCCTGGGCCTCTCCAGGGCGGATCCTCCACGCCCCCTCGCTCCCGGCCCCGCGCCCGCCGATGTCCTCACAGCCTGTCCGACCGCGTGGGCGAACGCGTCCACCTCCGTGCCCGCCCACGCAGGCCCGGTACGGCCGGCACCGACGATCGCCCGACCGGTTCGCCAGACGACCGGCCGAGCACGCGCTGATCGATGAGACCTGAGGAGAGCGACCCGATCCGCGCGCTCGCTCAGACCGCGGGAGGCCTCGGCCCGCTCGTGGCCAGACGCATGCCCACGTAGGCCCCGATCCCGGTGATCATCGCGTGATGCGTCCTGACCCGCCTGAACTCGGCGAAGCCCAACTTCTCGTACAGGCGCAGGGCCGGGCGGTTGTTGTCGGCGACGGGGTCGAGCACGTACTCGTCGTACTGCGGCAGGGTGAGCAGGTGACGGATGACGGCCGTCGCCACGCCCTGGCCGCGGAAGTTCAGGCCGGTCGCGACGAACTCCAGCGAGGCCATCCCCTCCCTGGCGTACGGCAGGGCCTTCTCGAATTCCCGCTTGAACGAGATGTCGGCGATCGTCCCCTTCAACCAACCTAAATGCCTGCGCAGCTCCCGCCGGTCGTGCCGGACCGCCCGCTGCCGCCCGTCGGTGCACGCGACGATGCCCGCCGGCTCCCCGTCGACCAGCCCGACGTAGAACAGGTCGAGCACCAGCATGTGCGCCAGGGCGTCGGTGAGCTTCTCCGGATCCTTGGAGAAATACGACAGATCTGGACCGAAGCCGTCAACGAAGATCCTCGTGATCGCCTTGCGGTAACTCTCGCCCAGGTCCGCGGCCCGCTTGACCTCGATCATGGTTCAGCCTTCCTTCCGCCGGGTGATGAGCGCCTCGACGCCGTCGAGGAGCAGAGTGAGGCCGAAGACGAAGTCGGCGTCCTCGACCCACTCAGGCGCGGCGCCGAACGCGCCGGACTCCAGCGCCGCCGCCAGCCCCGGATACCCGTCGGCGTCGACCAGCTGGGAGAGCATCGCGGCGTAGCCGGCCGGGCCCTCGGGTCCCGCCTCGTCGACCGTCCCGCTCATGGCGACGGCGAGCGTGGCGGCGCTGACGGCGTAGGCCGACAGGGTGGTGGTGATGTTGACGGCCTCCGCCGCCGCCAGCCCGGCACCGGTCAGCACCGTCAGCGACCGGTCCAGCCAGCGCAGGGCGCGCGGGCCGACGGGCGGGGTGAGCGGCGCGACCTCCAGCAGCCACGGGTGGCTCGCCAGGAAGTCGCGGTGGGCGCGGGTCCACGCGGCCAGGTACGCGCGCCAGGAGAGGTCGCCCGGCTCGGGCGGATCCGGGGCCGCCGTGTCCACCATCGCGGCGAGCAGGTCGTCCTTGCTCTCGACGTAGCCGTACAGCGCCATCGTGGACACGCCCAGCCGGGCGGCCACGCTGCTCATCCGCACGCCGGCCAGGCCTTCCGCGTCCGCGATCACGATCGCGGCGTCGGCGATCCGGCCGAGCGTCAGACCGGGGCGGGGACCGCGGCGCGACGCCGGTTCCCGCCCCCACATCCGCGCGACCACCGTGGGCAACTCCCGCTCTGCTTCCATCACTCACCTCTCCAATACTGTACGACGTACATTGTATCGCGTACGGAGAAGTGTGGCCTTCCTAACAGCAGGTCCTGCACGCGCCTGCCCGCCACGAGACCCACGAGACCGCGGCGTTCCGCTCCACCAACGACCACATCGCTGTCGCGTGCGAGGCACTCCCCGCACCTACACGGTCTTCGCCTTGAGGCGAGTGGCCCCCTGGCGTCCGGCCGTGGAGCTTCCGCGAAACCCGCTTACGGACCAGGGCGACCACTGTCAGCTCTCCGGAGGCCGTGCAATCCTCAGCTGACCCGCGTCCTCAGCCACCTCGCCCCTGGTGCGTCGATCCCTAACGGCACCCCAAGTTCCGCGCCGTTGCCGACCTGCCGGCTCGCCTGGGCAAGGAGGAGGCGGTGTTCCTGGGAGTGCCGCTCGTCCGGGGTACTGGCCTTACCTCCTTCACCGTCGTCACCCTGCCTACCCTGGGGTTATGGGCCAGATCGACCACCGCGCCGAGGTCCGCGAGTTTCTCAGCTCACGCCGGGCGCGCATCACTCCGGAGCAGGCGGGGCTGCCCGCCTACGGCGGCAACCGTCGCGTCCAGGGGCTGCGGCGGGAGGAGGTCGCGATGCTCGCGGGCGTCTCCATCGACTACTACGTCCGCATGGAGCGCGGGAACCTCTCCGGCGCCTCCGACAGCGTGCTGGACGCTCTGGCCCGCGCCCTGCAGCTGGACGAGGCCGAGCGTGAGCATCTGTTCTCTCTCGCCCGGACCGCCGGCCCAGGCTCTCGCCGCCGCCGTACGCCCCCGGCCACGGTGCGGCCGGTGATCCAGCAGGTGCTGGATGCCATCACCGACGCCCCGGCCTGGGTGCGCAACGGCCGCCACGACATCGTCGCCACGAACCGCCTGGCCCGCGCCCTCTACGCCCCCGTCCTGGCCGACCCGCGCCGCCCGGCGAACACCGCCCGGTTCGTCTATCTCGATCCGGCCGCGCGGGAGTTCTTCGTCGACTGGGACCGGATCGCCAACGACGCCGCCGCCATGCTCCGGCTGGAGGTGGGCCGCAACCCGTACGACCGGGCGCTGATCGAGCTCGTCGGTGAGCTGTCGACGCGGAGCGAGGTCTTCCGGCAGCGCTGGGCCTCCCACGACGTGCGGTTCCACCGCAGCGGCCAGAAGCGGCTGCGCCACCCGGTGGTCGGGCAGCTCGACCTGAACTTCGAATCGATGGAGCTGCCGTCCGAGCCCGGCCTGACCCTCAACGTCTACACCGCCGCCCCGGGCAGCCCCGCCGCCGACGGCCTGAAGATGCTCGCCAGCTGGGCGGCCACCCAGGACCTCGCCGAGGCACAGCCGTCGGCCCCGGACCAGAGCTGACCACGCCACCGGCATTCTGACTCCACATCCCCCGAGCGCGCGATCCGCTGCGCGAATCCATCCCCGCACCGCGCAGTGGGCCCGTCACCCTTGGCTGGGGGGTTCTGCCATTACCTGTAACAGCAGGCCCTGCCGCATGTCATGGCGGGCCTGTTTGATGGAGCTGACCAGGGAAGCCCGAAGCCGCGCCGGCTTCACATCGGCCGGATCGGCCACGAGTTCCCCTGGCTGCCGGTCCGATCGGTGCCGACGCGTCCTGGTGCGCAGCCCGGTCTGAGGGTGGCGCCGCCCGTGCAGGCGGACGACACCCGCGACTTCCGCCGCCCGATCTCTGCGGCGGCACGGATTCACCTGTAACGGACCTGGCCTGGGACGGCCGGACGATCGGCCCCGGGCAGGCCCGACGACGAAGACAAGAGACGGAAACCCCGATGCGAGCTACCTTCCTGTACGGTGCCGGTGACGTGCGCGTGGAGACCGCGCCCGATCCGGCGATCCAGCAGCCCACCGACGCCCTCGTGCGCATCGTGCGCTCGTGCGTCTGCGGCAGCGACCTGCACCCGTACCACAACCTGCCGGCCTCCGAGCAGGGCACCCCGATGGGGCACGAGTTCCTCGGCGTGGTCGAGGATCTCGGCGCCGAAGTGTCCGGGCTCAGGCGTGGTGATCTGGTGGTGGCGCCGTTCGCCTACTCCGACAACACGTGCGCCTTCTGCCGCGAGGGCCTGCACACCTCCTGCCTCAACGGCGGCTTCTGGGCTTCCGGCGGCGTCGGTGGCGGCCAGGCCGAGGCGATCCGCGTCCCGCAGGCGCAGGGCACCCTGGTCAAGCTGCCCGTCGGCGAGGACAGCGAGCTGCTGCCGTCGCTGCTGACGCTGGCGGATGTGTACGGCACCGGCTACCACGCCGCCAAGCGGGCCCACGTCACCCCGCGCACCACGGTGGCGGTCATCGGGGACGGCGCGGTCGGGCTGATGGCGGTGCTGTCGGCCCGGCGGCTCGGCGCCGAGCGGATCATCCTGATGGGCCGCCACGGCGAGCGCACCAAGCTCGGCATCGACTTCGGCGCCACCGACGTCGTGCCCGAGCGCGGCGCCGAAGGCGTCGAGAAGGTGCGCGAGCTGACCGGCGGCCAGGGCGTCCACGCGGTGCTGGAGGCGGTCGGCTACATGAACGCCTACGAGACGGCATTCGGCATCGTCCGTCCCGGCGGTGTCATCAGCCGCGTCGGCGTGCCGCAGTACGAGGACGCGCCGATCGGGTTCGGCAGCCTGTTCGGCCCCAACATCACGCTGACCGGCGGCCCCGCCCCGGTGCGCGCCTACATCGAGGACCTGCTGCCCGACGTGCTGAGCGGCGCGGTCGAGCCGGGCCGGGTGTTCGACCGGACCATCGGCCTGGAGCAGGTGCCCGACGGCTACCGCGCGATGAACGACCGCACCGCGCTGAAGGTCCTCATCCAGCCCTGACCGAAGGAGCACGATGGCCGCCGCGAGTGCCGCCCTACGGCGCCGACATCATCGGCGGCGGCGTCGACCCCACGTCGCGAGCCGCGACGATCGAACTCGTCCCGAGAGGCGATCATGAAACACACCACGCTGAGAGACCTGGACGTCTCCCGCATCGGCCTGGGCACGATGGGCATGTCCTTCGGCTACACCGGCGCCGGCAGCGACGACGCCGAGTCGATCCGCACCATCCACCGCGCGCTGGAGCTGGGCGTCACCTTTCTCGACACCGCCGAGGTCTACGGCCCGTACGTCAACGAGGACCTCGTCGGCAAGGCCCTGAAAGGCCGTCGCGACCAGGTCGCCGTGGCGACCAAGTTCGGCATGATCTCGCACACCGGCCGCGGCCCCGGCCGCCTCGACAGCAGCCCGGCGAGCATCCGCACCGCCGTCGACGGCTCGCTCAAGCGCCTGGGCACGGACCACATCGACCTGTACTACCAGCACCGCGTCGACCCGGACACCCCGATCGAGGACACCGTCGGTGTCCTTGCCGAATTCGTCCGGCAAGGCAAGATCCGCCACATCGGCCTGTCGGAGGCCGGGCCGGAGACCATCCGCCGCGCCCATGCCGTCCACCCCGTCACCGCGGTGCAGTCGGAGTACTCGCTGTGGACCCGTGACGTCGAGGAGCGGGTGCTGCCGGTGGTGCGCGAGCTGGGCATCGGCTTCGTGCCCTACTCGCCGCTCGGGCACGGCTTCCTCACCGGCGCGATCCGCTCGCCCGAGGAGTTCGACGAGGGCGACTGGCGCAGGACCAGTCCGCGCTTCATGGGCGAGAACTTCCGGCGCAACCTCGCTCTCGCCGACGAGGTGCGGGCCGTCGCGGCCGCGGCCGGGGCCACCCCGGCGCAGGTCGCGCTGGCCTGGCTGCTGGCCAAGGGCGAGCACATCGCCCCGATCCCCGGCACCAAGCGGGTCTCGCGCGTGGAGGAGAACATCGCCGCCGACGGCATCGAGCTGACCGCCGAACAGCTCGCGAGGCTCGACAGCCTGCCCCCGGCCGCCGGCGCGGACCACAGCGAGGAGCAGATGCGGATGATCCAACGCTGACGACCGGCCACGCCGGTCAGCATGGTCTGCCTGGTCCACGGCACGGCGGCCGGGGGATTCGAGGGGATCCGAGAACGTCAGCGGTCTGCCACCACGGCCGCCGGGTGGTCGATCTGCGGGCGGGGAAGCAGACGGCGCGGGCCCGCCCCCGGTTCCAGGGGCGGGCCCGACGGCGCGGCGGTCGCTACTTCAGGTAGGGATTGCGGCGGACGATGTCCAGGCCGCCCCACCACGTGCCGAGGCCGAGGGTGTTGCCGGCGCCGGCCATGGCCAGGCCGATCAGCACGATGGTGTAGACGATGTGGTCGTCCATGAAGGGGTTGGTGGCCAGCGGCAGTTGCGCGGCCCACATCAGCATCAGCATCAGGCCGCCGGCGGCCGCCGCGACACGGGTGCCGATCCCCAGGACGAGCGCCAGGCCGATGCCGAGCAGGCCGGCCATGAAGAGCCAGTCGACCCAGGCCTGTCCGGCGAGGCCGGCGAAGAGCCCGCCGAGCGCGTTCTCGCCCGTGCCCTTCAGAAAGCCGGTGGTGGGGCTGCCGCCGTTGATCCAGGCCTTGGCGGCGGGGGTGGCGAACCCGAAGCCGAAGGTCTTGTCCAGGAACGCCCACAGGAACACCCAGCCGAGCGCGATGCGGGCGACGGCCCACACGTAGTCCACCGGGCGTTTCTTCGGCGTCGCGGGGGCGGGGGCGGTGATGCGCTGTGCGTGGATGGCGGTCATCGCTGCACTCCTTGTTTTGGGGTGCTTCCAGCACACCGCCTGCGCGCTCCGCGGGGCAGTGCCGGAAGGACTCGCTGCGGAAGGACCTTCGGCCCGTTCGGTCCGGGACTTCCGCCGCACCCCGCTCCTCTCCAGCCGGAACGCCAGGCCCCGGCAACGCGCAGGGCCGCCCCGGGTGGGGGCGGCCCAGACGTCAGCCGGGCCAGGCGGCCAGGCTCTCGCGGCGGCGCTGATGGACCGGCGCCGGCTGCTCCAGACGCGTCAGGAGGTGACGGCTCCGGTCAGGCGCCGGCGGAAGACCCAGTACGTCCAGGCCTGGTAGGCCAGCACGACAGGGGTGAAGACGGCCGCGACCCACGTCATCACCGTCAGGGTGTAGGGGCTGGAGGCGGCATTGGTCACGGTCAGGCTGTTGGCCGGGTCCAGCGCGGGCATCACGTCGGGGAACAGGTTGCCGAACAGCGTGACCACCAGGGCGACGATGGCGAGCGCGGTGCCGGTGAAGGCCCAGCCGTCCCGGCCGCGCAGGGTCGCGCCGACCGCGGTCACCAGGCCGCCCGCCGCGACCACCACGGCGATCCAGGTCAGCGGGTTGTCCACGGTGAGGACCAGGAACAGCCCCGCCAGGACGGCGGCCACCGGGCCGAGCAGCCGGGTCACCCGCGTGGCCCGCTGCCGCAGCTCGCCGGTCGTCCGCAGGGCCAGGAACGTGGCCCCGTGAAGGGCGAACAGCGCCGCCGTGGCGATACCGCCGAGCAGGGCGTAGGGGTTGAGCAGCGTGAGGAGGGTGCCGGTGTACTCGTGGTCGGCGTCCAGCGGCACGCCGCGCACGACGTTGGCCAGCGCCACGCCCCACAGCACGGCCGGGCCGAGGGAGCCCCAGAAGAACGCGCGGTCCCAGCCCTTGGTCGAGGTGGACTTGTTGCGGTACTCCAGCGCCACGCCGCGCACGATCAGCGCCAGCAGGATGAGGAACAGCGGCAGGTAGAAGCCGCTGAACAGGGTGGCGTACCACTCGGGGAAGGCGGCGAAGGTGGCGCCGCCGGCCACCAGCACCCACACCTCGTTGCCGTCCCACACCGGTCCGATGGTGGCGACCATGGTCCTGCGGTCGGCCGCGCTCCGTCCCAGCACCGGCATGAGCATGCCGACGCCGAAGTCGAAGCCTTCCAAGACGAAGTAGCCGGTCCACAGCACGGCGATGAGCAGGAACCAGACGGTGGTGAGTTCCATGGTGTTCCTCAGTAGCTCGGGGCGGGGACGGCGTCGGGGTCGGACTCGGGCGCGGGCTGCTCGTGCGGGCCGATCCTGATGAACTTGAGCAGCAGCCTGATCTCGATCACCGCGAGGATGGCGTAGGCCAGGGTGAAGCCGACCAGCGTGATGGCCACCTCGGCCACGTCCACGCCGGGCGAGACGGCGGCGGCGGTGCGCATGATCCCGAAGACCGTCCACGGCTGGCGGCCCACCTCGGTGAAGATCCACCCCATCGTGTTGGCCGCGAACGGCAGCGCGATCCCGGCGAGCGCGACCCGGTAGAACCAGCGCGACTCCGGCAGCCGTCCGCGCCGCGTCAGCCACAACCCGGCCAGCGCCAGCAGCGCCGACAGCGCGCCGAAGCCGATCATCAGCCGGAAGGTCCAGTACGCGATGCCCACCACCGGCCGGTAGTCGCCGGGGCCGTACTGCCGCTCGTAGCGGGCCTGGATGTCGTTGATGCCCTCGACCTCGCCGTCGAGGGTGTCGGTGGCCAGCAGGCTCAGGCCGTACGGGATCTGGATGTTGATGTGGTTGCGGCCGTTCTCCACGTCGCCCACGGCGAACAGCGAGAAGCCGGCGGCGCGCTCGTCCTCCCACAGCGCCTCGGCGGCCGCCATCTTCATCGGCTGCTGCTCGGTCATGATCTGCGCCTGCCAGTGGCCGGAGAAGGCCACCCCGATCGAGGAGATCATGGTGACGACCATGGCGAACCTGGCGGAGGTGCGGAACAGGTCGACGTCTCGCCCGCGCATCAGGAACCAGGCGCTCACGCCGAGGACGAAGGCGCCGGCGGTGACGAACGCGCCGAAGATGACGTGCGGGAAGGTGACCAGGGTGGTGGAGTTGGTCAGCACCGCCCAGATGTCGGTCAGCTCGGCGCGGCCGTTGTTGATGCGGTAGCCGACCGGGTGCTGCATCCAGGAGTTGGCCGCCAGGATGAAGTAGGCGGAGATGTTCGTGCCGATCGCGGCCACCCAGATGGTCGCCAGGTGCAGCCGTGGCGACAGCCGGTCCCACCCGAAGATCCACAGGCCGAGGAAGGTCGATTCCAGGAAGAAGGCCATGAGCCCTTCCATGGCCAGCGGCGCGCCGAACACGTCACCGACGAAGCGGGAGTAGTCACTCCAGTTCATCCCGAACTGGAACTCCTGCACGATGCCGGTGACCACCCCCATCGCGAAGTTGATCAGGAACAGCTTGCCCCAGAACTTCGTCAGCTTGAGGTACTTCTCCTTGCCGGTGCGGTGCCAGGCGGTCTGCAACCCGGCCACGAGGATCGACAGGCCGATGGTCAGGGGGACGAACAGGAAGTGGTAGACGGTGGTGATACCGAACTGCCATCGCGACAGATCAAGGACATCCATGCCTGACAGCGTCGAGGTCGCGCCTGGTGCGGGCGTAGGGCCGGCCGACCCTGCGCGCCGGGACCTTGGTCCTTTCCGCCTGATCAGGCGCCGTCTGGGCGGGGTGGCGGAGCGAGTGTGCCGGCCACCCTGTGCCGTGTCCCGGCCGCCACGGGCCGTCGCGGGTCAGACGGTCACCGGCAGCGCGGCCAGGCGCCAGGTGCCGGGGTCGGGCAAGCGCCCGCCGTGCTCGCCGGGGGCCGACGCCAGCCCGGGGAAGCGGCGCAGCAGCGCGCCGAGCGCGACCTCGGCCTCGACGCGCGCCAGCCCGGCCCCGAGGCAGAAGTGGGGGCCGTGAGCGTAGCCGAGGTGCCCGGGCGCCGCCGGGAGTGACGTCGAGCGTGTCGGGGTCGGCGAACACGCGCGGGTCCCGGTTGGCGGATGTTCTGAACATTCAGATGATGATGTCATTTGGATGGCGGCACTATCGTGGATCTCCCAGGACGGCAACCGCCGACGAGGAGGACGATGGGCCGGCTCAGCAGGGCAGAGACGCAGGAACGCAACCGCGCCAAGGTGCTGGCCGCGGCCAGGGAGGAGTTCGCCGAGCGCGGCTTCCGCGACGCCAAGGTCGACGGCATCGCCGAGCGGGCCGAGCTGACCCGCGGCGCGGTCTACTCCAACTTCCCCGGCAAGCGCGCGCTCTACTTCGCGGTCATGGCCGAGCTGGCCGAGCGGCCACCGGACCCGCCGTACCAGGAGCCCGGCCGTACGGCAGGCGAGGCGCTGCGCGCCTTCGCGCGCGCCTGGCTCGCCCGGCTGCCCCTGGCCACCGACGACCCGCGCGGCCAGGCCAGGCTCGGCATGGACGTGCTGCCGGAGGTGCTCGCCGACGAGCGGACCAGGACCGCGTTCGCGCAGCTGATGCGGCTCGACGCGATCCTGCTCGGGCTCGCGCTCGAACGGCTGAACCTGGGGGAGGGCCGGCGCCGGGTGCGCGCGGCCGAGGCCGTCCTGACCACCCTCCACGGCGCGAGCCAGCTGGCCGCCGCCGCGCCCGGCTTCGTGGAGCCCTTCAACGTCGTCACCGCCTGCGAGCGGCTGGCCGGCCTCGACCTCGACGACCGATGGCCGCCACCGCACCTGGCCTGGGCTCCCGAGGCGCGACCGGCCGACGAGCCGTGGGCGCCTCCGCCGGCGCTCGACGCCGTGACGGGCCGGCCCGTACCGCTGGCCGACGACGGCGTGGTGGCGGTGCTCGGCCTGCACCGGCTCGAGGCCGCTGAGGAGGCGGTGCGGGCGGCGCCGCCGGGAACGGGGGTCACCGCCGTGGTGGTCACCGGCGATCCGGCGGAGCTCCTGCCCCTGGCGAGGCTGGCCGTGGCCGAGGTGACCGGCTGCCTGCGCCAGGCGTTTCCCGCCGCGGCCCAGCCGCCGCTGGCCGTCGTCTGCGACGAGTCGGGCGCGCCGGCCGCGGCGGCCGGTGTGCAGGGGGCCGGCGCGCAGGGGGCCGGCGACGGGACCGAGGTGGCCGTCCGCGTGGAGGCGGGACGCGTGGTCGCGCGCGCGGAGGGCAGGGGCGCCTGCCATGCCGTCGCCGCCACGGCCCCGTCGCGGACCACACCGTCGTGACCAGTTTGCTAATGTGGTCATGAGTCACTGGTCATAAGGAGGATTCATGACCGCACCACCGGGCGCCGCCGAACGGCGGGCGCGCGCCGACCGCATCCTCGACGCCGCCAAGGACCTGCTCCTGCGCTGGGGATACCGCCGGGTGACGATCGACGAGATCGCCAAACGCGCAGGAGTCGGCAAGGGCACGGTCTACCTGCACTGGCGCTCCCGCGAGCAGGTGTTCCTGGCCGTCGGGGCGCGCGAGGCGGTGGCGATGATCAACGAAGTGGTGGCCGCGATGCGTGCCGACGCCGCCGAGGTCGCGCTGCACCGGTACATGCGCAGGTTCTTCGTGACGGCGATGGAGCGGCCGGTGCTGCGGGCCATCTTCACCAGGGACGCCGACACCATGGGCGCCTTCCTCGACAGCCCCGCCCGCGGGCCGCTGGAGGGTGCCAAGCTGCTGGCCTCGCGCGACTACCTCGGCGTGCTGGCCGAGCACGGGCTGCTGCGCGAGGGCGTGCGCCAGGAGGACCTGGACTACGCGCTGCCCACGATCGCCTACGGATTCTTCGCGATCGAGCCGCTGCTGCCGCCGCAGCTCACGCTCGGGCTGCAGGACAAGGCCGACCAGCTGGCCGTCACCCTGCACAGGACGTTCGGCCCGGAGCGGACGCCCACCGGAGCCGACTGCGCGCCGGCCGCGGACAAGGTGATCGGGATCTTCGAGCGGCTCGGCCGCGACTTCGAGCAAGCGGCGTACGGAGGCGACGCATGACCGTGCTGGGCCTGCACCACGTCGGCCACATCGTCAGGGACATGCGGCAGGCGGTCGAGCGGTACGGCACGCTCGGCTTCACCCTCCCGCCGGCGGCCTACCCCGTCCTGCCCCCTGCGCCCGGCGCGCCCGCCGAGCCGTTCGGCGTGGCCAACACCCACGCCTACTTCCCCGGCGACTTCGTCGAGCTGGTGACGCTGGCGGGCAGCGCGGCCACGGGCGCGATGCCGGACGACGCCCGGCCGATCCCGCTGCGCGTTCCCGACGACCGGCTGCCCGGGATCGTGGCGGCGATCCGCAACACCACCGCGAACCTCACCGCCTGCCTCGACCGGTTCGAGGGCGTGCACATCCTCATGTTCGACACCGACGACGTCGGGCGTGAGGCCGTGCGGCTGGAGGAGCAGGGCGTGGAGCACGGCGGCGTGCACGCCGTACAGCGCCCGGTCGAGACCGAGCACGGCACCAGGATGGAGCCGGTGCGCTTCCTGGAACTCGACGGAGCCACGCCGGGGCTGGTGGCCGAGGGCAGGGTGGGGCTGGCCGAGAACGGCGGCTCCGACCACGGACCGCACCCGAACGGCGCGGTGGGCCTGGTCGAGTGCGTGCTGTGCGTGGCCGACGCCGAGCTGCCGCAGGCCGAGGAACGGTACGCGCGTTACCTCGGGCTGCCCGCGCGCGGCGAGGGCGGGGCCAGGGTGTTCGGCCTGCGCGACGCCGACATCACGCTGGTGGGCGCGTCGGCTCTGGGAGAGCTGCTGCCGGGGGAGCGGCCTGCCGCCCTGCCGGGGTTCGCGGCGTACACGGTGGCCACCCGCGACCTCGGCGCGACCGAGCGGCTGCTGCACGGCAGGGGAGTGCCGCTCGGCAGGACGGCCAGGGGCGAGATCTTCGTCCCGGCCGCCGCCGCGCTCGGCGTCGCCGTCGTCTTCCGCCAGGCGAGCTGACCTTCCCCTCACCCGGGCCGGGCTTCGAGGAGGCTGAGCGCAGAAAAGATCGGCAGGGAGTTGATCTTCCGCCCGCTTCCGACGAACCCGGTCCGGAATGACGGACCCGGCCTATACGGTCCCGGCATGAACTCCACTTCCGCGAACATGTCGGGACCGTGGTTGGAACAGCTGACCGGCGCCTTTGAGATCCTGCTCGGCCGTCCGCTGGCGAGTTTCGACGCCGACGCCGTCTATGCGACGTTCTTCGGCGGCAACCTCATCAACGAGCTCGGCTTCGCGCGGGACGCCGTCTGGGTGAACCCGGCTGCCCTGCGCGGCGTCGAGCCGGTCGTCCGGGACTGCCCGATCTTCGACCTGGACGAGCCGCTGCTGGAGTTCGACGCGAGCCGGTCGGTCTTCGAGTTCGACAAGGCCGGGCTGCCGCCGGAGTTCGAGGCGGATCTCGCGGCGGCGTGCTTCGCGGGCCGGCTCGTCCTGGGCGGCGACCTGGCTCCCCTGCTGGCGCGGTACGACCTCGCCGCGTCCGATCTGCGCGACACCTGGACCGTCTGCTACCCGCGGCTGGTCTCGGACGGCACGCTCTTCGACGCGATGCGGGTCGCCACGGCGCTCGGCACGGGCCCCGAAAGCCTTCTCCCTCTCGAGGCGGAGGCGGCCGAGGAGTGGCAGGAGGCGCTGGCCGCCCTCACGCCGCCCGAGCTGTTCGCCCACCTGAGTTTCTTCTGCACCGACGGCGAGGAGGGGCTGATGTACCTGCGGACCGAGCGGCCGGGCGGCGACCTGCTCACCGACGAGGGCTGCACGCTGATCGCCAACTGGGAGGAGGGTCAGAGCCAGGTCGAGTTCGCGGTCGTCCAGGTCGGCGAGCTCCTGGCAGGGCCGCGCCCGTTCTGAAGCACGGTGCCGTACTCCCTCCGGCGGCGAGGCGGCGTGCGCTCCCGTCCACCAACTCAAGACGATCTACCGGTTCGGTCTAACGAGAGGCCCAGGAAAGCGGCAGTATGGGACAAAACTCCCCAAGGTAGGGATACGCCAATGATTGAGATCGACGTTCCGATCTGGGCCGCCCGCCTGCGCGTTCTGCGCGAGGGGCAGCTCTGGAACCGCCGGGAACTCAGCCGGCGGCTTGCCGACGTGGCGGACGAGGAATCACGCGATCGGCTGCCCGCGCCGGAGGCGCTCACCGAGGAACTCCGGCGCTGGGAGGCAGGAGAGCGACGGCCCGACGAGCGGTACGCGGAACTGCTCTGCCGCGCGTTCGACGTGGACGAGGCCACGCTGTTCGTCGGGGACGCGGCCGGCACCACGCTGTGGCACTACCTCACGGGCATCCCCCTGCTGCCGGGCATGTTCGCGGCGGAGGAGGAAGAGCGCGCCGGCCGGGCGATCGAGACGCCCGATCGGGCCGACGAGGAAACCGTCCGGTACTTCAAGGCGCTGGTGGGCGCCTACACCCGCGCCGACCGCCGCCCCGCCGCCCTGGGCAACGCCCTGCGGAGCGTCTTCACCGGCATCGAGGGGTTCCGCCGCGACGCCGGCTCATCGGCGAGACGCGCGTTCCTGCTGCTCGCCGCCGAGAACGCGGAGCTGATCAGCCGCATGGACCACGAGGCCGGCGATCCGGACGGGGCGCTGGTGTGGTCGGACGAGGCCATCAGCGACGCCCACGAGGCGGCCGACGTGCTGCTGGAGGCCTACACCCTCGCCCAGCGGGGCGGCCTCTCCGACACCACCGATCATCCCGACCAGCTGGTCGCCATCGCCGTCGCCGCCCGCGAACGCGCCGCGCTCCCTCCGCGGGTGGACGCGCTGGCGCGGCACCACGAGGCGCAGGGGCACGCGCTGGCCGGGGACCTGGACATGTGCCGGCGCCGGCTGGAGGAGTCGGCCGAGTCGCTGGCGGTGCCGGGCGACGACACGCCGTACGTGATCGACTGCTCCCAGGAGGCGCACAACACGTTGTGCGCCGGCTGCCTCGTCGATCTCGGCCAGGCCACCGGCGCGATCGAGATCCTGGAGAAGGAACCGCCGCGGACGGTGTCGACCTTCGCCACCGCCTTCGCCCTGGCTCGCATGGCCCACGCGTACGCCGAGGCCCACGAGCGGGAGCGGTCGGCCGAGCTGGCCGGTCGGGCCCGCGCCCTGGCCAGGCAGACCGGCGCCCAGCGGGCCATGCGCGAGCTCGCCAAGGTCCACATCCCGCCCCAGCGGGCCGGTCACCGGCGCATCCTGGTGTGAGCGGTGCCGGGGCGCCCGTCCTCCGGGCGCCCCG